>NZ_JBIUAQ010000004.1:146228-389933 GCF_044547565.1 Amycolatopsis sp. NPDC052450
GCGGCCGGGCGCGGGGGTGCCGGGGTGCCCGGCGCACCGCGCTTTCCGCGCGGTCTGGGGTCGCGAAAGTGGCTTTCGCGACACGGTCACCCCACAGTCCACAAGCGAATCCCCGCGACCCGACACCATGAAGTCAGCGGAATGCTCCCGGCCTCAGGCGACAGCATCTTCACCGCGCGAAGCAACAACAAGATCCTCCGGCACCACACCGAAACACCACACGAACTTCCGCCTCGGGACACTAGACGCAGTGAAGGGGGCCTTCACGTACTTCGAGCTGGGCATGGCGAGGGGCCCGTCGCCGATGTAGCTGGCTGGCGGGCTCCTCTGATCAAGCGGCGGTGCGGTGGAGGGTGTTGCGGCGGGGTTGTCGGAGCGGGTCCCGGTATTGGGGTGGGATGAACTCCGGTATCCCATCGGCGGCCATCCGGACTTCCCAATCACCATGATGGATCAACCGGTGATGAAAACCGCACAGCAGCACCAAGTTCCGGAGATCCGTAGGTCCGCCGTCTGCCCAGTGACGAATATGGTGAGCGTGACAGTTCTTCGGCCGCCGATCACACCCAGGGAACGCGCAACCCCCATCCCGGATGTTCAACGCACGGCGTTGACCAGGGGTGACGAACCGCCGCAGCCGCCCCACATCGAGGGGCTCACCAGCGGCGCTCATCACCACGGGAAGCATGAGGCAGTCGCAGGCGGCGAGGCGGGCTTCGCGGGCGGTCATGGTTCCGACATAGTCGAGGCACGCGGTCCCGAGGCCGGTCTTCAGCTCGTCAAGGCCGATGGTGACGTGCACGAGGGTGCGGTAGCCGTTGGTACCGGGCTGGTCGGGGCAGGCGACGGCGAGGTCGAGGATGTCGACCCAGGCATCTCCCATGCGTTCGCATTTCATTCGCAGATCGGCTTGGCCGAACTCGTCGACTGGGCGCGGCTGGGCGTAGGCATCTAGGGCGGCGGCGGTGCGGGCACCGGTTTCGTCATCGAGGAGGCCGGTGAGTTTCCAGAAGCCGTCTTTGCGCCGTTCCAGGGTGATTTCCCGGCGCGGCTGAGCGGGTTCGGGATCTTTCGGTTCGTTGCCGTCGGGATCCAGCAACGCGAGCAGGTTCGCCTCGGCTTCCGCGAGCTGCCGGGGACCAGCACTCGGGGCGAGGTTGGCCAAGATCTTCTCTGCACCGGCCCGATCCTCAACCGAGGTATCGGCCGGGAGCCTCTTCAAGAACTTCAAGATCTGATCGATCCGCTCATCCCCGACCAGACCTTCGGCAGCCACCGCAGCGGTAGCGGGCGCGACCGCGGGAACCTCGGTGCCATCCAAAGCGCACGTCGGGTTCAACGCGAGGGCCCGGTTCACCACCGCGCAAGCCTCACCGACTGATAGTCCCGCTATATCGGCGAACCAGTTGGCCGTACGGCCATAGCCGTACAGGTCCTTGACGCCCCGAGACTCGATCTCCGCCAGGTACTGACCCAGTCCGGCGGTGGCCATCCTGATCACCTGCAAGGACTGCTGCACGCCATGGGCAAGCTCCAGCTTGCCGGCGCGCCACAGTTCCTGCGGCAACTCGGGAAGGAAAGTCTCGGACACCCCTCAACAATACCGCAAACAATCGAACATTCGTTCGTAATTTTAAGCAACAATGAACCAGCTCATTTACCACTGACGGGTGATTGGTTGCGAAAAGGCGATTACCCGAAAGCAAGCAGGAGCCGCGAGCCGAGACGGTGCCGAACCGTCAGTGAGAGCCCTCCCGGTGGCGGCTGTAAGGCTTGGCGTCGAGAAGCGTGACGCCCACGGCTCCGCCGCTGGGCACGCGATACTCCCGCCGGTCGCCCGGTTTCGCGCCGTGCAGTGCGCGGCCGAGCGGGGAATCGGGGGAGTAGACCTCGAGTGCGCCGTGTCCTGCCTCGTCGCGAGTGCCGAGTAGGAAGGTTTCGGTGTCGCCGTCGTCGTACTCGACGGTGAGCACCATGCCGGGCTCGGCGATGCCGTCGTCGGGAGGGTCCTGTCCGACGACGGCGCCGCGCAGCATGTCCTCGATCTGCCGGATTCGTGCCTGCCGGTGGAGGAGGTGCTCGATCTCGTCGTCGGTGCCGGGGCGCCGCAACGTCGCGAGTTCGCGCACCAGGCGCGCGTGCGCTTCGGGGGTGAGCCAGGGGCCTGACGAGACGATGGTCATGGTGATGATCGCCTTTCGTTCGTTACGTCTGTGGGGGCCGGGCGCGGAAAGGATCCGGCCCCCACAGACCTTCGGTGAGTCCCGCGTCGGTCAGCGGGTCTCTGGCTTGTCGTGCCGCCGCTGGAAGGCGCCCGCGTCGGTGGCGAACCCGATCGCGGCCTTCAGCAGAAGGTCCTTCTCGGTGCGCAGCAGGGCGTTCTCGGCGCGGAGCCGGTCCATTTCGGACTGTTCGGCCGGTGGGGTTTCGTTGTCTGGAAGCATCGTCATCCGAAATCAGCGAAGGGGATCGAAGGGGCGCAGGGCCTCGGGCTGCTTTCCGGTGGTGATGTGCTCGGCCAGGAGGCGTCCGGTGATCGGGCCGTGGGTCAGTCCCCACATCCCGTGTCCGCCCGCGACGTAGAGGCCGGGGGTGCTCGTCGCGCCGATCACGGGCCGTCCGTCGGTGGTGACCGGGCGGGAGCCGACCCATTCGTCGGTGCGCCGGTCCCAGTCCAGGCCGGTGAGGAACGGTCGCGCCGAGGCGATGATCGCGTCGATCCTGGCGGGATCCAGTGGTGCGTCCGGTTTCCGGAACTCCATCGTCCCGGCCACGCGGAGGCCGCCCCGGTACGGCGTGCACGCCACGCGGATGTCGGGCAGGTAGAGCGGACCGGGTACGGGATGGTCGGTCGGCACGGTGAAGGAGTAGCCGCGTCCGGCGCGCACAGGAACCTTCACTCCCCACTTCCGGCCGAGATCTCCCAGCCAGGCCCCGGTCGCCAGCACGACCGCGTTGGCGTTCACCGTCTGGCCCGTCTTGGAGCGCACGCTCAGCGCGTGGCGGTGTGCGCGCAGGGACGCGACTTCGAACCGGTGACGGATCGTGCCGCCCCGGCCGACCACCGCCCGCGCCAGCGACTCGACGAATCGGCCCGGGTCCACGTAGCGCTGCCCGTCGATCCGGACACCGGCGCCGAGCCTCGCCGTGGCCTGGGGGAATCGTTCGGCGAGGTCGGCCGCGGTGAGCCGGGTGTAGGAGATGTCCTGTCCGGTCTCGCCGATGTGCCGCAGTTCGGTGATCAGCCCCGCGGCCTGGTCCGTGGTCTCGAACGCCGCCGTGATCGGCGCTTCGATGGTCGGCGCGTCCACCCCGTTCGCGGTGAGGACGTCGAAGGCCTCGAGGCATTCCTCGTTCAGTGGTGAGTTCGCCTCGACAGCGCGAGTCCAGGAGCGTCCGGTGCAGTTCGCGGCGAAGCGGGCGAGGAACGACCACAGCCGCGGATCGGGGGACGGCGGAACGTGCAGCGGTGCCTGCCGGTCGAGCAGCGTCCGCAGTCCGTAGCGAAGGACGCCGGGTTCGTTGAGGGGGATCGAGAGCCCGGGGGAGAGCCAGCCGGCGTTGCCCCACGACGCGCCGGCCGCGATGCCTTCGCGGTCCAGCACCGTGACGCCGACGCCGCGTTCCTGCAGGAACCACGCGGTCGACAGGCCGACCACGCCGGCGCCGATCACGATCGCCGAACGCGGGACGCCGTCGATCCGGTCGAGATCGCCCATGAATTCCTCCGCTGCACGAGTGGTGCTGTCGCGGTCAGGATGGCTCGGAAACGGAACGCGGCGATTGTCCGGATCCGACAAACAGGGCGGGCGGCTTTGGCCGGAACGGTCAAGTGCCAGGTTCGGACACGGCCAGCTCGATGATCATCGCCAGCCGTTTCGCGGGCTGGTCGAGCCGGAGTTCGGTCACCTCGGCCATCTTCCGCAGCCGGTAGCGGATCGTGTTGGGGTGCACGTCGAGCCGCTCGGCGGCTTCGGCGAGGTCTCCCTGCGCCTCGAGCCAGGCGCGCAGCGTCGCGACGTAATTGGTGGCGTTCGCGGTGTCGTGCCGTCGCAACTCGGTGATCGGGCCGCGGGCCGGTGCCCGGCCGGACGCGGCGGCGGCTCGCAGCCGTTGCACCAGGATGTCGTCCCATGCCTCGTCGTAGGCGATTGCGGACTTCGTGCCGGGCCGGACGTCGTGCAGTGCGAGGCACTCGTCGGCTTCCCGCCTGCTCGCAGGCAGCTCCACGGACGTCGCGCCGGCTCCGATCCCGGCCAGCATCGTCACCTGGCGGGGCAGTGCCTCCCGGATCGAACCGACCCACGTCCTGGCCGCCTCGACGTCGTCGCCTGGCAGGACGGTGTAGACGGTGTTGCTGAACAACGTGCTGCGCCCAGGCCGTGACCAGCCGAAACCGGTGGTCGCCCGCTCGAACGCGAGCAGGAGCGCGGCGTGGCGTTCGTCGCCGATGTGGGCCTGGAGTGCGATCACGCGGAATCGGCCGGGAGGCAGGCCGAGCCTGCTGAGCACCGCCGCCGCGTCCGGCGTGCCCTCCACCAGCCGGATCACCAGATCGGACTCGACCTGCCGTTCCAGATCCGCGCTCGCCCGGGAGCGCAGCAGATGCAAGCCGACCGTGCGCGAGCTGTCCCGCAGGACCGCACGCCGGGTGTCGGTCAGCGGCCGGTCGCATTCCACCCAGATCGAGCCCAGCGCTTCCCGGCCCGCGCGGACCGCGACGACCATGCGCCCGGTCAGCCCGTGCTCGGGATCGGCTTCGACGAACAGCGGCTCGTCGGACTCGGCGAGATGCCGGAACACGCCGCGCCGCTCGAACAGCTCGCGGACCGGCTCCGGGACCTTCCTGCCCAGGATCGTCTCCAGCCGCGCCCGGTCGGCCTGGTGCTGGCGGCTGGAGTAGGCCAAGACCCGGGAGAGCCGGTCTTCGATGGTCACCGCGCTGCCGAGCGCGTCGGCGAGGCTGTCGGCCAGCGCGAACAGGTCGGTCGGCCCGCGGCCGGACTCGGTCTCGCGACCTTCCAGCACCAGCCCGTAGACCACGCCGGCGAGCTGGCCCCAGGACACGTCCGGCTCCACCAGCAGCACCGCGACACCGCCACGTTCCGCCCGCTCGGCCGCCTCCGGATCCGGCGGCGCCGATCCGCGGACCAGGACGACCGACGCCCGCGCCGCGGCGGCGAGGTCCACGGCCGTCGTGACGGAGTCCGTGCCGACGGCGAGGTACACGTCCCCGCGCAGGTCGCGGGGGTCGGCGGCGTCGTGCATCACCACGTCGCGCAAGGCCGCCTCGCGCGATACCGGGCAGCACCACAACCGCGCCCCGTAGCCACCGAGGACGTTCACGAGCCGATCCAGCGTCACCATGGACGCGACCTTGCCACCAAATGGTGCCTGCCACCGGGCGCTCACCCGTTGACTGTGAGTTTAAGAACCTTTTACACTGCGATCGTTAGGAAACTTACTTAACTAATGTCAGGACGACTCCGGCCGACACGACGCCGCCCACCGCCGGTACTCGCCGACTCCGCAACGTCGAGGAGTTCGCATGAAACGGAGAACACCCCTGGCCGGTGTCGCGGTGGCGACCCTGGTCCTGCTGGGGCAGACGCTGATCTCGTCCGGTACCGCCGCGCAGGCGGAATCCCTGCTGTCCGCCGGTAAACCGACCACGACCTCGTCGGTCGAGGGCCCTGACTTCGCCGGTGGCAACGCCGTCGACGGCAACGCCACGACCCGGTGGGCGAGCGAGGAGATGGTGGATCCGCAATGGATCGCCGTCGACCTCGGGGGCACCGCGACCGTCACCAAGGTCAAACTGAACTGGGAAGCCGCGTACGCCAAGACCTACAAGATCCAGGGCTCGGCCGACGGCAAGACCTGGACGGACATCAAGTCGATCGTCGGCGGCGACGGTGCCATCGACGAACACCTCGGCCTCAACGCCTCCGCGCGCCACATCCGCGTCCACGGGACGGCTCGCGGCACGACCTACGGCTATTCGTTGTGGGAGCTCGAAATCTACGGCGACCGGGTCGGCGGCGGTGACACGCAGGCTCCGACGGCGCCGACCGGCCTCGCCGCGACGGCCACCACCACCGACAGCGTCACCCTCGGCTGGACGGCGTCCACCGACAACGTCGGGGTCACCGAGTACGAGGTGCTTCGCGACGGGAACGTCGTCGGGACCACGGCGACGACCACCTACACCGACAGCGGGCTCGCGTCCGGCGCGGAATTCGGCTATTCCGTGCGGGCACGGGACGCGGCGGGCAACGTCTCCGCGGCGAGTGCGGCGATCAGGGCGGCGACCAAACCCGGCGGCACCGGACCCATCACCATCGCGCTCGCGGGAGACATCGCCAACCCGGAGCTCTTCTCGACGCATCAGGCGACCGCGAACCAGGTCGCCAAGATGAACCCGCAGTACGTGCTGACCGTGGGCGACAACCAGTACCACAAGGGCACCATTTCCGAGTACCGCGCGCACTACGACAAAACGTGGGGCAAGTTCAAGAGCATCACCAAGCCCACGACGGGCAACCACGAGTGGGACGACCAGCTCCGTGGGTACAAGGAGTACTTCGGTGCGATCGCGTACCCGCAGGGCCTGCCGTACTACAGCTACGACATCGGCGACTTCCACTTCGTCGCGATGGACTCGAATCCGATCTACACCGGCGGCGGTTCCGAACAGGTGACCTGGCTGCGCAACGACCTGGCGAAGAACACGAAGTCGTGCGTCATCGGGTACTGGCACCACCCGCGCTTCAATTCGGGGAATTCCGGCGACAAGAAGCAGATGGCGCCGCTGTGGAATGAGCTGGCCAATGCGAAGGCGGACGTCGTGTTCGCCGGGCACGACCATCACTACGAGCGGACCAAGCCGCTGGACGTCAACGGGCATGTCGACGAGGCCAACGGCGTGCGTTCGGTCATCGCCGGCATCGGCGGCGACTACCTCTACACCGACTACAGGGCGCGTGAAGGGGTGGAAAAGATCCTGGCCAAGCACGGCGTGATGAAGCTGGTGCTGAACGGGAAGTCCTACTCCTGGGAGATTTACGACACCGCCGGGAAGGTGCTCGACAAGGCGGGTCCGTACACCTGCCGCTGACGGCCGTGGTCCGGTGCCGTACGCGGCACCGGACCCGGTGTGTTGTCCACGAAGACGTAGGTCCATCCAGGAGTACAGGTGAATCGAATGGTGAAGCCGGGCGTCGCCGCGATCGCGGCGATCGTCCTGCTCGCTCAACCCGTGACCGCTTCCGGCGCCACGGCCGGACCGGTGGAATCCCTGCTGTCGGTCAACAAACGGACCACGACTTCCACCGTCGAAAACGAGAGCTTCAGTGGTGCTCTCGCCGTCGACGGCGATTCGACGACCCGCTGGGCGAGTCTGGAGGGTGATCCACAGTGGATCGCGGTCGACCTCGGCGGTCCCGCGGACATCAGCCGGATCAAGGTCTTCTGGGAATCGGCCCACGCGAAGGACTACCAGGTCCAGGCGTCCGACGACGGCCAGAACTGGCGGGACGTGAAGATCGTCGTGGGCAGCGACGGCGGCCTCGACGAGTTCGCCGGCCTGAACACCTCCGCGCGGCACGTCCGGATCTTCGGCACGGCGCGGGCGACCGTTTACGGATACTCGCTGTGGGAGCTGGAGGTCTACGGCGTCCGGACGGGCGACGGTGACATCCAGCCGCCGTCGGTGCCGACCGCGCTCCGGCAGGCGTCGTCCACCACCGAGAGCATCACGCTCGGCTGGACCGCCTCCACCGACAACGTGGGGGTCACCGAGTACGAAGTCCTGCGCAACGGCAACGTCATCGGCCGGACCGCGACGACTTCCTACACCGACACGTCGCTGGCGTCGGGCTTCGACTTCCAGTACGCGGTGCGGGCACGGGACGCGGCCGGGAACCTGTCCGGGTCGACCGTGCCGGTGAAGGCGGCCACCAGGCCGTCGGCGTCCGATGGCATCGTCATCGCGCTCGCCGGCGACATCGCCAAGCCGGAGCTGCCGTCCGAGCATCAGCGGACGGCGGAGCTGGTGAGCAGGATCAAGCCCCGGTACGTGCTGACAGTCGGCGACAACCAATACGTCGACGGCACCATCGAAGAGTTCCGGAACTACTACGACAAGACGTGGGGCAAGTTCAAGCGCATCACCAAACCCACGCCGGGTAACCACGAGTGGAACAACGAGCTGGCGGGGTACAAACAGTACTTCGGGAGGATCGCGACACCCAAGGGGAAGCCGTACTACAGTTTCGACGTCGGCTCCTTCCATTTCGTCGCGCTCGATTCGGACCCGGTGTACAACGGTGGCGGCGCAGAGCAGGTGGCGTGGCTGCGCAAGGACCTCGCGAAGACCAAGAAGTCCTGCATCGCCGGGTATTGGCACCATCCGCGCTTCAATTCGGGGAATTCCGGAGACGCGAAGAGCATCGCGCCCTTGTGGAACGAGTTGGCCAGGGCGAAGGCGGATGTCGTGTTCGCCGGGCACGATCACCATTACGAGCGGACCAAGCCGCTGGACGTCAACGGGCACGTCGACGAGGCCCACGGTGTGCGCTCGGTCATCGCCGGTATCGGCGGCGACAGTCTTTACCTCGATTACAAAGCCCGTGAAGGCGTCGAGAAGATCCTGGGCAAGCACGGAGTCATGAAGCTGGTACTCAAGGGAAAGACCTATTCCTGGGAGATCATCGGCACCAACGGGGAACTGCTCGACAAGGCGGGCCCGTTCCACTGCCGGTGACGGGGAAAGGAGACCGGGTGAAGCTCCCGATGAAGTTCGTCGTGGCGCTGGCGGGTGTCGCCGCCCTCGCCGCCGCCTCGGTGGTGTACGTCGTGCAGGCCAAGGCGAACAGCCCTGAACGGCGGACGGCCGAGGCGACGGTCGCGGTGGATTCCGCACGGCCGGTCGTACTGGGGGAGCCGGGGCGGCTGCTGTTCCGCAACGGTGCGGCGGGGCCCGGCTACGGGAACGTCGCCTCGGTCCCCGTCTCCGATCCCGGGGGTCCGCGCCGGGTCAGTTCGCTGAGTTGCGAGCGGTTCTACACCGCGGCGGACGGCGGACTGTGCCTGGCGAAGGAACCCACGCCCATGCCCGGCGCGGTCGCCAGGTTCGTCGACACCGCGCTCGGCGAGGTCAAACGTGTCGACGTCCCCGGCATCCCCAACCGCGCGAAGCTTTCGCCCGCAGGCCGGATGGGGAGCTGGACCACCTTCGTCACCGGTGACTCGTACTCGACGCCCGGCACCTTCTCGACACGTACGGCCATCATGGATCGCGAACGGAACGAGCTTTCGAGCAATATCGAGGGCATCCCGCTGCGGATCGGGGACGCGGTCCACCGCGGCGAGGACGTCAACTACTGGGGCGTCACATTCGCCGCCGACCAGCGGACGTTCTACGCCACGGTCGCCACCGGCGGGCGGACCTACCTGGTGCAGGGCGACAACGAGGCATGGAACGCACGCACGCTGCGGGAAAACGCGGAATGCCCGTCGCTGTCGCCGGACGGCACGAAGCTCGCCTTCAAGAAGCGGGTGGCGGGCGGCGACGTCCGGCCCTGGCGGGAACACGTGCTGGACCTGGCCACGATGCGGGAGATCCCGCTCGCCGAAACGCGCAGTGTGGACGACCAGGTGGTCTGGCTCGACAACGACACGATCGCCTACGGCCTGCCGCGCGAGAACGGGAAGGAAAGCGACATCTGGTCCGTGCCTGCCGACGGCAGCGGCGCGCCTCGCCTGCTGGTCCCCTTTGCCTCGTCGCCGTCGGTCACCACGGCCGCCGGCTGAGCCGGGTTCAGTCGCTGTCCGGGGCGAATCGGCCGTCCTCCCGGTACAGCCAGTACCGGCGCAGCATGCGCAGCACCACCGAGACCTGGAGTGCGGTGATCCCGGGTAAGGGTGCGAGGTCGCGGGTGAGGAAGTCGGCCATCTCGTCCTCGTTGCGGAACACGCCTTGGTGGATGACCGAAGCGGTGCCGGCGACGATCGACACGTACCGCGCCGACGGATGCCGCGCCAGTTCACCGGCCACGGCCTGGATGGCACCGGGGGTGATGGTCAGCGCGATGACCGCTTCCAGTTCGTAGCCGAGCTGCGCGGGTTCGACCTCGACCCGCGGCCGGACGATGCCGCGTCGCAGCGTCGATTGGATCAGCCGGTAGGCGGTGGACTGGCTGAGGTCGAGGATCCGGCCCGCTTCGGCCGCGGTGATCCGGCCGTTGCCTGCCAGCAACCCGATGAGCCGCCGCTCGTCCGGGCCCACTTCGTCGGCGTCGAATCCGTCCGGCGTGCCCGGTACCACCTGTTCGCGGGCGAGGATCTCCTGCTGTTCTTCGCTCAACCGGTGCAACCGCCAGGAGTCGGCCCTGGTCAGCGCCCGCAGCACCAGCTCCGAGTGCGTCCCGGCCACGCCGGCCACCCCGGGGATGCGCTCGGCGAGCAGTTCGCGCGCCTGAGCGCGGTCCGGGACGTGCACGGCCAGGTAGACGTCCGACCGCCCCGCCGTCTCCGCCGCGAGCTGGACCTCGGGAAACCGTGCGAGCGCCTTCGCCGCCGACCCGGAGGCGCCCGGTTCGGTCGTGACCCAGACGTGCCGCGGGTTCCCGCGAGCCCTCGCCCTCCACTCGACCTGGCCGATCACCCGGAGGATCCGCTGTTCCTCGAGGCGGGTCAGCCGTCGCCCCACCGTGCTGGCCGAAACGTCGAGCGCCTCGGCGAGCGCGGCGACCGAAGCGCGTGGGGCGACCTGGAGCGCCGCGATCAGATCGAGGTCGGGTTCGGTCAGCATGCGTTGAATGTATCAGTCAATGAGTGCGCTCAAGTGACTGATTCAAGCGATCTTGCCTTCAAGGTTGCACTATTCGGTCGCTTGAGTTTGTAATGGGCCTCCGATCGCGAAAGGAGCCGCGCCGGTGAGTTCCAACCAGGCCAGAACCACTTCACGTCCGATGAACCTCCTGCTGCGCGCGCTCGACGGCGTCGAGCGGCTCGGCAACAAGCTGCCGCATCCGTTCTGGCTGTTCGTCCTCCTGAGCGGAGTGCTGGCGCTGGCCAGCTGGGGGCTCAGCGCGGCCGGGGTGTCGGCGGTGAACCCGGCCACGGGCAAGACGGTCGAGGCGAAGAACCTGTTGTCCGCCGACGGCGTGCGGATGATGGTGACCGACGCGGTCAAGAGCTACACGTCGTTCCCGCCGCTGGGCACGATCCTCGTCGTGATGCTCGGCGTGGCGGTCGCCGAGCGGTCCGGTCTGCTCGCGGCCGTGCTCCGGTCCGGCGTTTCGAAGGTGTCGCCGCGGTGGGTGACGTTCGCGCTCGCGTTCACCGGAATGGTGTCCCACGTCGCCTCCGACGCGGCCTACGTGGTGCTGATTCCGCTGGGAGCACTGGCTTTCCGCGCGGTGGGGCGCAGCCCGATCCTGGGCATCGTCGTCGCGTTCGTGTCCATCTCCGCCGGTTACGACGCCAGTCCGCTGATCACGCCGACCGACGCCATCCTGTCGGGGCTGACCACGGCGGCGGCGCAGACGATCGATCCGGCCTACTCGGTCACCCCGCTGGCCAACTACTTCTTCTCACTCGCCTCGTCGGTCGTGCTGGCCGCGGTGATCACCCTCGTGACCGAGAAGGTCCTCGCGCGACGCGCCGAGGCTATGCCCGTCGACGACGACGCGGAGGAAGACGATCTCGGCTCACTCCGGCTCAGCCGTGAGGAGCGGCGGGGCCTCCTCGCCGCGCTCATCGCGCTGGCCGTCTTCGTGGTCGCCTTGGTACTGGCGGTGCTGCCCTCGTCGTCGCCGTTACGCGGCAAGGGCGGGAGCATCATCGAGTCGCCGCTGCTGACCTCCATCTCGATCTTCCTCGCGCTCGGCTTCCTGGCCGCGGGCTGGGCCTACGGCAAGGTCGCCGGGACGGTGACCAGCAGCCGCGACATCCCGGGGTTCATGGCCCACGGATTCCGCGAGATGGCGCCGATCCTGGTGCTGTTCTTCGCCATCTCCCAGTTCCTGGCCTACTTCAAATGGACCGGCATCGGGGAGATCACCGCGATCAACGGCGCCGGGCTGCTCAAAACCTCCGGCGTCTCCGGACCGGTCATCATGCTGGGCATTCTCGTCGTGGTGAACCCTGGTGAACCTGATCGTCACCAGCGGTTCCGCACAATGGGCGCTGATCGGCCCGGTGTTCGTGCCGATGCTGATGCTGCTGGACATCCCGCCGGAGACCACGCAGGCGCTGTACCGCATCGCGGATTCGTGCACGAACGCGATCACCCCGATGAGCCCGTACTTCGTGATGGCGCTGGGCTTCTTGCAGCGCTACCGCCGGTCGGCCGGTATCGGCACGCTCTTCTCGATGACCGTCCCGCTCGCGTTCTCTCTGCTGGTGGTGTGGACGTTGCTGTTCTTCGTGTTCTGGGTGTTCGGCATCCCGCTCGGCCCCGGCGCCCCCGTTCGCTAGAAAGGATTCTCTTGTCACACAAGGATTGGTCCCGGCAGGCACTGCCCGGCATGCTCGATGATCTGCGGACGATCGTCGAACTGGAGACCCACAGCTACGACAAGCCGATGCTGGACAAAGGACTCGACACCATCCGGTCCTGGGTCTTCGACCGCCTCGGCGCACCGGATACCGAGGCCCGGCACACCGACCTGGTCCGCGGCGACGTGCTCGAACTGAGCTATGCGGGTACGGCGCCGGGAACGGTGCTGCTCCTGAGCCACTACGACACGGTCTGGCCGACCGGCACGCTCGCAGAGTGGCCGTACACCGACGAGGACGGCCGCATCTCCGGGCCGGGCGCTTTCGACATGAAACTCGGGCTGGTGCAGTCGGTCTGGGCTCTGCGCGGCCTCCGCGAACTCGGCCTTCCGCATCCGTCGGTGAAATTCCTCTTCAACGGCGACGAGGAGATCGGCAGCCCCCACTCGCGGCCGTACATCGAAGCGGCGAGTGAAGGCGCGCTCGCCACGCTCGTTTTCGAGGCGTCGCTGGACGGCAAGCTGAAGACCGCGCGCAAAGGGGTCGGCCTGTTCGACGTGACCGTCACCGGCGTCGAGGCTCATGCGGGCCTGGACCCGTACGCGGGAGCGAGCGCGATCCACGCCCTCGCCGAGGTCGTCGGGCGGCTCGCCTCCGCGGGCTCGCGCGAACACGGGACCACGGTCAACGTCGGCACCATTTCCGGTGGTACCGGTCGCAACGTCACCGCGGGCAACGCCGTCTGCGGCGTCGACGTCCGCGTCGCCGAACCGTCCGAAATGGACCGGATCGACGAGGTGTTCGCCGGACTGGCCGCCACCGATCCTCGCGTGACGGTCGCGGTCGAAGGGGAGTGGAACCGTCCGCCGATGACGCCGAACGACCCATCGCGGGCGCTGTTCGCGACGGCGCGGAAGGTCGCCGCCGAAGCGGGCTGGGACCTGGAGGAGACCGCCGTGGGCGGTGCGAGCGACGGTAACTTCGTGTCCGCGCTGGGCCGCCCGGTGCTCGACGGGCTCGGCGCCGTCGGCGGCGGTGCTCACGCGCGCTTCGAACACGTCCTCGCGACGCACATCCCGGACCGGACGGCGCTGGCGATCGGGCTGATCACGGCACTGGCCTGACCGCGCGGGCCGAATGTCTGAAGTGGAATCTTCGGGGTACTCGGCTGGGAAAACGACCAGTTGGGAGTGTCGTCATGAACCGCCGCGCCGAGACGTCCGTGCCCATCGCCCGCCTGTCCGCCGTGACCGAGTCGGTGCGAGTGCTGTGCCGGGAACAGGTAGTCGTCGCGATCCTGGAGGTTCCCCGGCTTCGACGACATCGGGTGTGGCGCGACGTGGACCCCGATCAGGGTCGAGGGCTCGGCGTGCTGCTCGTTCCCGGATTCGGTTTCAGCGACGCCAGCCTCGTGCTGACGGCGACCTGGCTGCGGGAGCGGGGATATCGCCCGGCCGGCGCCCGGATCGGCCTGAACATCGGCTGTACCAGCGATCTGGTGAAGCGCATCGAGCGCAGGCTGGAAGAGCACGCCGAGGCCACCGGTGGGCGCGTGGTGCTGTTCGGGCAGAGCCGTGGCGGTGGGCTCGCGCGGCTCGTGGCGGTCCGGAGACCCGATCTGGTGCGCGGTCTCATCACCCTCGCCAGCCCGGTGCTCGACCCGCTCGGCGCTCATCCGAAGGTCCTGCGCATAGCGCGGTTCATGGCGCGGCTTTCGCAGGTGGGCCTGCCGGGATTGCTGACCGAGGACTGCCTGACCGGATCCTGCTTCGACAGAAGCAAGAAGGACCTCGTCGCCGCCTTGCAGGTGCCCGCCGTGGCCGTGTACTCGCCGGAGGACGCGATCGCGCCGGGACATCTGTGTCAGGACCCGTACGCCGAGTGCGTCGAGGTACGCACCACGCACACCGGGATGGCGCTCTCGCCGGATCTCTACACCGAACTGGCGCCTCGCCTCGCGGCCTGGGCGGCGGAGGAGGAGAGCTCCGAGGTGCTCGCGCGCCGAGCGAGTTGACCAAGCGCCGTGTGTGAGTCGTGGCCGGAGTGGGTACCCGGATGGGTTGACGAGGAGCGACCACCACGGGAGCAGCGATGTCAACACCGGAATCCACAGTGGACAACGGAGCCGTCGTCGTCGGTCATGACGGCTCCGAGCAAGCACGGAAGGCCGTGCGCTGGGCCGCGGGAGAGGCCGCCGCCCGCGGCCGCGGACTGGTCGTCGTCCATGTCGTCGGGTTCCCGCCCATGGCCGAGGCGGTGCCGGGTGGCGGGGCGTGGCCGCGTCCGGGGTTCCTCGAAGCCGGTCAGGAAACGGTGCAGCGGCATGCGGAAACGCTGCTCGGCGATGTCGCGCGGGAATGCCGCCGGGAGTGGCCGGAGCTGGCCGTCTCGACCCGGCTGCTGTCCGGACGCGCCCCCGACGCGCTGGCCGATGCCGCGGCGAACGCGGAACTGCTGGTCATCGGGTCGTCCGGGCTCACCGCGCTGCCAAGGCTCCTGGTCGGGTCGACGGCCAACGAACTCCTGCACGACTGCCGTCGGCCGATCGTGGTGGTGCGCGACAGCGATGAACCGTCGGCGGACGAGGAGAGAAAAGTCGTGGTGGGCGTCGATGGATCGGAGACCAGCGTCGAAGCCATCGGTTTCGCCTACGACTTCGCCGCCCGGCACGGTTGCGTGCTGGTGGCCTTGCACGTCTGGTCCGACCTGCCCCTCGAAGCGATGGCGGTCAATCCCACCGAGCACGACAGGGAGATCATCCAGGAACGAGGAAAGCCCCTGCTCGACGAATCGCTGGCAGGCTATCGGGATCGGTATCCGGACGTGCCCGTCCGCCGGGTGATCGCGATCGACCGGCCCGCCCATGCGCTTTCGGAGCAGGCGGAGGGGGCCACGCTGCTCGTCGTCGGCAGCCACGGACGCGGCCCGCTACGGCGTGCTCTTCTGGGATCGGTCAGCCGTGCCGTGGTGCACCACGCACCCTGCCCCGTCGCCGTGGTCCGTCACCACAAGGAGCGGCGGTAACCTCGCTTTCTCAACCGGCGTCCCTCAACCAGCGGTCCGCCCGTTGCCAGATGGCTCGCGAATCGAGGTCATCGGTGCTCCAGGTGGTCGCGCGGGTGGTACCGAGTTCGCGGTACTCACGCATGATCGCCACATGGGCAGGCAGCCCGACGAAACCGCGCATACCTGCGTGGTCGCGCCACACCGACACCGATCCCAGGCGCCGGCGCAGCGGTTCGGCCCACAGCCACTGGCCGACCGCGCCGGGCAGCCGGGGCCATTCGCGGCTGAGCAGGTACCCCGCCCGGTAGGCGCCCGGCGTGCTCCGAAAGTCGTCGAGTGTCAACGCGGTGACGCTGACCAGCACTTCTCCGGAGAAGTCCGCGGCCTGACCGGGGATCCACTTGGCTCTGATCATGCTCGCTCCTCGCGTCACCTCAGCCCTAAATGGCTGCGTCCTGCTTATTATACGCAGGTGCCTATCATTTTGTGCTACCCGTTGGCGCGCGGATGAATCCCGCAGGACCGGGTGAACGATCAAGTGCATGCTTCCCGGTGACAGCGACCGGGTGAGGCTGCCGGTCGCGTCCTCGCGTCGACAAAATCGGTTATGAAGTTCAGGCACCGCATCGCGACCTTGGCCGTGGTCATGGTCATGACG
The DNA here is from genome assembly GCF_044547565.1 of Amycolatopsis sp. NPDC052450. NCBI lineage: Bacteria > Bacillati > Actinomycetota > Actinomycetes > Pseudonocardiales > Pseudonocardiaceae > Amycolatopsis > Amycolatopsis sp. NPDC052450. Next base: position 162,397 of record NZ_JBIUAQ010000004.1, read on the forward strand.
CTCACCGCCCCGCCTCCGGCCTTCGCCATCGGCACGCCGCAGCTGCTCATCGGCCAGGATTTCCCGGACCCCGACATCGTCAAGACCGACGCCGGCTACTTCGCCTTCTCCACGAGCACGGGCTCGGTGAAAGTGCCCTACGCGCGGGCACCGGCGCCGGAAGGTCCTTGGCGAGTGGCAGGCGACGCTCTCGCGGCCGTGCCCAAGTGGGCCAAACCGGACGGCGGGTTCTGGGCCCCCGACGTGACCCGGCTTTCCGACGGCACGTTCCTGCTCTACTTTTCGGCGGCGGTGGCTCCCGGAGGGGAGATGTGCATCGGTGTCGCGACCGCGTCGAAGGTCGAAGGACCGTACACGCCTGTCGGGGACGGTCCACTGATCTGCGTTCCCGGCGACGGCGGCGACATCGACCCGCAGACCTTTGTGGACTCCGACGGCTCGCGATACCTGCTCTACAAAAGCGACGGCGCGGCGGTCGGGCCCCCGGCCGCGATCTGGTCGCAGAAACTGCTCGCCGACGGACGGACCCTGACCGGCCCGCGCGTCGAACTCCTCCGCGCCGACCTCACCTCCGAAAAGGGGGTGGTCGAGGCGCCGTCGGTGGTGAAAACACCGAGCCGGTACTTGCTGTTCTACTCCGCGGACACGTTCCAGAGCTCCGGCTATCACACCGGATACGCCTCGGCGCCGTCGCTGAGCGGGCCGTTCGTGAAGGCCGACGCGCAGTTCCTCTCGACCGACCTGCTCGGCGGCAAGGTCGACGCACCGGGCGGGGCCGACGTCGTCGACGGCCATATCCACTTCCACGGCTGGCTCGCCGGCGGCCGTACCGCCCGCGGGATGTACCAGCTGCCCATCGGCTTCCCGAACGACGTTCCCCAGCTCGGCTGATCGGCGAGCCGGGGGTTTCGTCGCCCGTGTCCGGGTACCCGGACGGTATGACCGCCTTACCGCCCGACCCGGAACCCGAGAAGACCCCCGACCTCGAACCGGGAGGCGGTGTGTCGCCGGGCGACACACCGCCCGACTCGGGTCAGACGTCCGGGCTCTCGCATCCGCAGCCGATGCCGTCCAAGGCGATGCCCATCGCCTGGCTGGTGCTCATCGGCGTACTCGTCGTGCTGGCGACCGGTTTCGTCATCGCGCTGGGGCTGGGCTGGCTCAAGCTGGGCTGATCGAGGTCAGCGCAAGGTGCGGCCGAGGAAGTCCCGGATGAGCTCGGCGATTTCCGGGCCGTGCGTCTCCAGGGCGAAGTGTCCGGCGTCGAGAAGGTGCAACTCGGCGTCGGGCAGGTCGCGGAGGAAAGCGCGGGCACCGTCGGCACCGAAGATCTCGTCGTGCTCGCCCCAGGTGATGAGCGTCGGCGGGCGGTGCTCTCGGAAGTACTGCTGAACGGCCGGGTAGACGTCGAGATTGAACTGGTAGTCCCAGAACAGCTGAAGTTGCACCTCCTTGTTGCCGGGGCGGTCGAGCAGAGCCTGGTCGAGGGTCCAGGTGTCCGGGGTGAGCCGGTCCAGCCGGTCGGCTGGGACGCCGTGGGTGTACTGCCAACGAGTCGCCGCGGGCTCCAGGAGTTCGCGTACGGCTGCTTCGTGGGTTTCGCGGTCCTTGGCGTGCGCAAACAGAACATCCCAAAACGGGGTGAAGCCGTCGACGTAGGCGTTCCCGGATTGCACCAGCAGCGCACTGACCCGCTCCGGGTGCCGGCTCGCGATGCGGAGCCCGATGGGGGCCCCGTAGTCCTGGATGTAGAGGGCGAAGCGGTCCAAGGCGAGTGCGTCGAGGAGCCCGATCGTGATCGCGGTCAGGTTCTCGAACGAATAGTCGAACCGGTCGACGGCCGGGGCGTCGGAGTGACCGAACCCGATGTGGTCGGGGGCGATGACGTGGTAGCGGTCGGCCAGCGCGGGGATCAGCTCGCGGAACATGTGCGACGACGTGGGAAAACCGTGCAGCAACACCACGGTCGGCGCCGTGGGGTCGCCGGCTTCCCGGTAGAACACGCTGCGGCCGTCGATGGTCGCGGTGCGGTGGAACACCTCTCCGGATCTGGCCGGACGGGTGGCTTCGGACATGGAGAAACTCCTCAGGGCTGGATCTAACCGTCTATCTTCTTGAGAACGGTTAGAGGCAAGCATGCGGGAACCTAACCTGTCAAGCGATCGACGAAGGGTAGGATGCCGGTGTGCTGCAACGTCCCCTGTCCGGCGAGCCCATCGCTCTGGACCTGCTGAACACCACGTGGCCCGATCGTGGTGTCCAGCAGGACGTCTTCGACGAACCCGGAGGGATCGGTGCCTGGCTGGCCGAGTGGGGTTTTCCGGACCAGCCGGGCGCGAAGGAACCGTTACGTCACACGCGTTCCGTCCTGCGTGAGCTACTCGAGCGGCCCGGCGATCCCGCCGAACGCGCGCTGAACGCGGTGCTGGAGCGAGGGCGCTTGCGGCCGGAACTGAGAGAGGGCGGCCCCGAAGAGGTGATCGAGGTCGAGGAGCCGTCCTGGCGTCCGGCGTGGCTCGCGGCCTACGGCTACTTGACTCTGCTGCGCGGGCGCCCGGAACGGATCAAGCGGTGTTCGGCGTATCCGGTGTGCACGCTGTACTTCGACGACACGACCCGTAACGGCACCAGGCGGTGGTGCTCCATGGAAACCTGCGGCAACCGGGCGAAAGCCGCCCGTCACTATCGCCGCGAACGTTCGGCTTAGGCGCCGCTCAGCGACTCGCGTTTCCGTGCCATCAGGGTGCCGATCGCGACGAGCACGGCGCCCAGCACCAGGAAGCCGAGGTCGTAGGCCGTCTGGTGGGCACCCGGGCGGACATGGTGGACGCCGAGGATCAGGTGGTCGACCGTGCCTTCCACCAGGTTGAACACTCCCCAGCCCGCGAGCGCGCCGCCCCAGAGGACGGGGCCGGGCAACCGATTCCCCCGGTTGAGCAGGACGACGCCGATGACGACGAAGATCAAGCACAACAAGTGGAACAGGCCGTCGCCGACCATGTTCAGGTGGAGGTCTTCCGGAGTGTCGGGCGGGTACCAGCTCGACAGCATGTGATGCCACCCGAGGATCTGGTGAGCGACGATGCCGTCGATGAAGCCACCGAAGCCCAATCCGAGCAACAGCGAGGACGCGGGGAGTCTCATGCGGGCACGGTTAGCCTGGCTGCCGAGGGTCAAACACCCGATTCCGAATCAGCATGGATCGTGGTGATGCGCAGTGACGCCTGGGCGGCGTCCAGCGTCCGGGCGCATTCGCCGATCGAGTCGGCGACCGCGGTGACGTAGGCGACGCGGCCCCAGACGGTGCCTTTGGGCGGCGGGGAAACCACGGCGCCGGGCTCGGCGATGGTGACCGCGTGGTCCACTGTGGACGGAAGTGTCGCCGGGTCGAAGTGGATCGAGGCGATGGTGGTGTCGTCCCGGTCGACGTAGCAGAAGCGGATACCCGCCACCCGCCGCCGGGTGGGGTGCACGTCGAGGTCGTGACCGCAGGCCGCCGCGGCGGCGAGGGCTCCGGGGTCGATTCCGGTCGCCAGCTTGCCGAGACAGGGGATCAGGTCGCCGCCGAGCCTGCCGTTGACCTCGATGAGTTTCGGGCCGGTCCCGGTCAGCATGTACTCGGTGTGCGTCCACCCGTCCCGGAAGCCCAGCGCGGTGTGGGCGTCCTGCAGGAGCGCGGTGAACGTGGAATCGGCGAGCAGCGGATCGTCCGCGTCCACGTAATGGCCGACCTCTTCGGCGTAGGGCGGGAAGCCGACCACCTTGCGGGCCAGGAAGAGCGGTGTCACCTTCCCGTCCTGGACGACCGAGTCGACGCTGATCTCCTCGCCGGTCACGCACTGCTCGACCAGGACCGGGTGATCACTGGCGTAGACGACCGGGTCGGGTGCCTTGGTGTCGCGGGTGAAGGCGAACATCTCGCGCAGCCGCTCGGGATCGTCGACCCGGACGACACCGAGACTGGCGCCGAGTCCACGGGGTTTGAGGATGGCCGGGTATCCCACCTGCTCCGCCGCGGCCAGTGCCTGCGCGAGGGTGCGGACCTTGACCGAGCGGGGCTGTGGCACGCCGGCCTTGGCCAGCGCGGCGCGGGTCTGCGCCTTGTCCCGCAGCCGCCAGATCATCGCCGGGTCGCCGCATCGCAGCCCGAGCGCCTCCGCGACGTGGGCGGTGGCGTGGATACGCCCTTCGTCCCAGCAGAGCACGCCGTCGATCGGCTCGGCCTCGTGCAGCCGGAGGGCCTCGCGGGCCATCGCGGGACCGTCGATGGTGCTGGGCAGCACGGACCAGCCGGTGACGTACTCCCGTTCCCAGTGTGGTTCGGCGGTGTGGAACAGGTGGACCCGGTATCTGGTGCTGATCGACCGCAACAGGTATTCCCGGAACACCTGCCAGCCGGTCGCGATCAGCAGCAGTCTTGGTCGCGTTTCACTGGACATGGAACCTCTTCTCCCGTACGCGTTCCTCGTCCGTGACGGCGATACGCCGCACCGCGTAGCGCAGTGTCGGCGGCGCCATCAGCGACGTCACGATCGCCACCAGCACGATGATCGTGTAGGTGGCGGTGCTCAGTACGCCGAGCCGCAGCCCGACGATCGCGACGATCACCTGGATCACGCCGCGCGCGTTGAGACCACTGCCGAGCGCCAGCCCCTCCCAGTGGCTCAGCCTTCCCACCCTGGCACCGAGATAGGCGCCGGTGAACTTGCCGGCGACCGCGACGACCAGCACCAGCACGGCCGAGCCGAGCACCGCGGGATCGCGCAGCGCGGTGAGGTCCATCCGCAGCCCGGCGGTGGCGAAGTAGATCGGGGCGAGCACCGCCAGCACGATCGTGCGCAACGGCGCCAGCCGCGCGAGATCGAAGTGCCGGGACGAGCCGATGAGAATTCCGCACAGCAGCGTGCCCAGTACCGGTTCCATGCCCAGCGCGTGGGTGCCCGCGGCGGCCAACAGGAGAAGGACCACGACCGTGGCGATGCCGGGACCCGGCTCGGAGGAACGGGCCGCCGGCCGCAACGACGCGTTGACCAGCGGACGTCCGACGACGACCGTGAGCACCAGTACCACCAGCAGCCCGCCGACCGACAGTGCCACCTGGCCGGCGACCAGTCCGGTGACGGCCAGCGCGGACACCACCGAAAGCAACAACCAGCCGATGATGTCGTCCACGGCCGCGGCGCTCACGATCAACTGGCCGATGTCGCGGTGCAGCAGCCGCATCTCCAGCAGGGTTTTCGCGATCACCGGGATCGCGCTCACGCCCATCGCGACACCCATGAACAACGCGAACACCGCGCGGTCGATCCCCGCCGGGACCAGCGAATCCGGGAGCGCGAAGCCGAGCCCGATACCGAGGCCCAACGGCACCAGCAGGCCGCCCGCGCTGGTCCAGGCCGCGGGTTTGCCCCTGCGGCGCACCAGTTTCAAGTCCATGTGCAGACCGGTGATCCCGACAAGCAGCAGTACGCCGAGCTGCCCCACGGCGTCGAGCAGGTTGAGCTGCGCGGCCTCGCGCGGCAGCAACCAAGCCGAGAGGCCGGGTGCCAGATGGCTCAGCACCGACGGTCCGATGAGGACACCGGCGGTCAGTTCACCGACCACCGCCGGCATCTTGAGGCGGAGCGCGAGCCGTCCGAGAACGAGCGCGAGTCCGAGCAGCAGTCCCAGTTGGAGCAGGAACAGCAGCATGGAGTGCGCGCCGATGGGGGCGACGGGGCTAGGCATCGACGTAGTACCAGTTCTCCGGGCTGATCATGCCGAACGGGTTGATCGGCTCGAAGCCGCGCAGGTTGCCGGCGACCTCGAACAACCGGATCGGGAAGTTGGGGTTGAAGACGACCGGCACCTGTTCGGCGATGTAGTCCTGGTACTCGTACAGGACTTCCGGGTCGTCGGTGGTGACGGTGCGCTCGATCAGCTCGTCGGCCATCGGGTCGTGGTAGTGGCCGAAGTTGCCGCCCGCGTCCGTCCTGAACAGGACCTCGCCGGTCGGGTGGTGATAGACCCAGCCACCGTTCCAGCAGCACATCTCCCACCGGCAAGGGGTTTCGTCGGTCGGGTAACACGGCGCGTCCTCGGCGACCAGTATCGAACCGTAGACCTCCTGCAGCCGCAGTTCGATCCCCGCCGCGGCGGCGTCGTGCCGGTATTGCGTCATCAGCCTGGTCAGCGCCGGCCGCCCTTCGACGTAACGCAGCAGGAAGCTCAGCTTGGTGCCGCGCGGGATCCCGTCGCCCGCCCGCTCCGGATCGACGCACACCGCCGGGGTGACGCTGGTGTCCCAGCCGTGTTCGGACAGCAGTTCCCTGGCCCGCTCGGGATCGAACGGCAGTGGCCACGCCCCGCCGCGCTGCGGCGGCGACACCAGATCGGTGGCCGGGAGCATGGGCATCGGGCCGTTCTGCCGGTAGGCGTAGCCCTGGTAGATGTCCCGGACCGCGGAGTCCTGGTCGAGGGTGCACTGCAGTGCCTGCCGGATGTAGGTCTGGGCGAACATCTTGCCGACCACGGTGGGATTGTTGAAGTTCAGACTGGTGTACCGGATGCAGTACGCCACCTGCGGCACCATCGTGTAGCGCCCGGCCAGCGGGTTCACCCCGCCCTTGGCCGGATCGTCGGTGTGGCCGGTGGCGAAGCTGAGCGGCAGGTAGCCCACCTGGACCGCGTCCTCGCCGTCCGGACCGTTCTCCAGCCGGCGGTACTCCTCCTCGTCGGAGGAGAACGGGATCTGCCGGAACTCGTCGAGACGCGGCTTGTTCGGGCCCGAGTAATGCTCGTTGGGCACGAACGTCACCACACCGTCCAGGGTGTAGCTCTTCAGCCGCCACGCTCCGCTCACGACACTCCACACAGGACTTTCGGCCCAGCGGGTGCGGTGTTCGTTGCTCTCGTCGATGATGTCGCCCTGTTCGGCCATCAGGTAGTCGTAGACCGCCTCGACGTCGGCGAGATCGCCGGAGGCGTTGGCCGGGCCCTCCGCGGTGCGGTCCCAAGCCTTCGGCAGCGGAATGATCAGGCTGAGCTGGTTCATCAGCACCCAGCGCCGGGAGTAGGCCTTGTCGAAGGTGAAGTAGCAGGTGTCCTCGGACAACTTGCCGTAGTCGGTGCAGTTGTCGGGGAAGTAGCCGGGGGTGTACTCGCCGTACCGGTCGCCCTTGACCTTGAGCAGGTTCACCCAGAACAACACGTTGTCGGCGCACAAGGTCTCGCCGTTGGACCATTTCCACGGCTTGATCTTGACCGTGACGGTGAGCCCGTCCTCGCTCCACACGGGTGGCTCGCCGATGCTCGTGGCGTAGTCGACCTCGGGTGTGCCGTCGCTGCCGAAGAAGTACAGGGTGCGGTACATCAGGGCCTGGAACTCCAGGACGTTGCGCATGCCCATGCGTTCCGCCGGGGTGAACGGGAAGATCACCGCTGGCGGGAAGCCCGGCGCGCACGCCCAGGTGACCGTGCCGCCGCGGCGCGGCTTCTCACTTCGAGTCGCGGGTTTCGCGGTGGTCCGGGTCATCGCCATCACCGGATCTCTTGGAGGCGGGAGACCCCGACGGACTGGTGCGGGCCGTAGCGCTGCCACACCTCGTCGAGCTGGATCCGGCCGTCGTCGAGGATCCGCGGGACGCTGGTGCAGTGACCGGAGATCACCTCGCCGCTCTCCAGGACCATGCAGTACGCGAAGTCGAGTTTGCCGTCGGGGCCACAGGTTCCGGTCAGCGAGCCGCGCCGGGCCCTGCCGCCGGTGAACTCACCCCAGATCAGGTCGCCGTTCTGCCGGTAGACCGCGACCCGGTCACCACCGGTGTCGTCGCCGGTGTCGTCGACGGCGACCGGACGGAACCGCCGGCCTTCGTAGTTGATCATGGCGCTCCTTTGTGGAGGGAGGGTTGAAGGTGGGGGATCGGTGCAGGTGGTCGTGAGTGGCAAGTAGCGTTCTAACGCTCTTTATCACTCACGACCCCCTCGCTAAACCGCGCACATTGCCCAAATCGGGCGTAGTCGTCGCGAAAGGTGTCCTTTATGGATAGTCGGGGCCCTCCTCGGCGAGCCCGGCTTTCTCCGCCAAGTCCGGCACGCCACTCACGACTCACGGAGCTCCAGCGCGCAGCATTTCGCCGCGCCACCGGCCTTCAGAAGTTCGGACAGGTCGACGCTGATCGGCTCGAAGCCCGCCGCCCGCAGGCTTTCGGCGAGGTGGACGGCCGCTTGGGGGAGCAGCACATGCTTGCCGTCCGAGACGGCGTTGAGACCGAAAACCTCGGCTTCGGCCCGGTCCGCCCGGATGGCGGTCGGGTACAGCTCGCGAAGCAGTGCTTGGCTGTCCGGCGAGAACGCGCCGGGGTAGTACATGATCTCTTCGTGGTCGAGTACCGCCAATGCCGTGTCCAGGTGGTAGAAGTACGGGTCGACCAGCCGCAAGGTGACCACCGGCACGCCGAAATGGTCGGCGGCCTCGGCGTGCGCGCGCTCGTCGGTGCGAAAACCCGTGCCTGCCAGGATCCGGGTGCCAGTGGGCAGCATGTCGCCTTCGCCCTCGTTGACGAACCGGGCGCGCCGGACCGGGTAACCGTGCTCGGCGAACCATGCCTGATAGGCAGGCGCCTCGCCGAACCGTTGCGGATGCCGGTACCGGGCGGCCAGCACCTGACCGCCGAGCACGGTGGCCGCGTTCGCGGCGAACACCATGTCGGGCAGGCCGGGCCGCGGCGGCACCACCTCGACCTGATGGCCGAGCGCGACCAGCCGGGCGCGCAGCCGGTCCCACTGCATGATCGCCAGTGGCGTGTCGGTCGGCTTGTCCGGCTCCATCCACGGGTTGATGGAGTAGCTGACCTCGAAATGGTCGGGCGGGCACATCAGGAACCGCCGGCGACTGGCCACTCTCATCGGTCACGCTCCAAGGTGACGGTGATCTTGCCCGCCAGTTCGGTCATCAGCTCGTAAGCGTCCTCTTTGGACGTCCCGGTGGTGCCGAGGAAGCCGAAGATGGTGTTGCCGTCGGGCGGCCTGAGGATGACGTCACCGGGGCGGGCGGTGATCTGCAGCAGGAAGACCCGGTCCGATTCGCTCACCTCTGGCGGCACCTCGATGCGCTCGACCACGCCGCCGTCGCAGATCAGGCACATCGCCGTGATGTGTGTCCCGGTCGGCCAGTAGTGGCGGACGGGCGGCTTGACCCCCCGGGCGACGTCCACCACGGCACGGATCGGATCGTGGTCCGCGGTCAGCCGGGCGATGGTGTCCAGCCCGCCGCCGCCGACCCTGGCCGCGATCTCCAGCAGATGCGGTTTGCCGTCGTGGTAACGCACTTCGGCGTGCATCGCGCTGCGCTGAAGTCCTTGCGCGCGGGCTGCCGCCTTGACCACGTGGTGCACCCGGGCCAGTTCTTCGGCGGGCAGGGAGGTCGGCGCGTGGTGCACGTCGTCGTCGAAACTCCGGCCCTCCGCGGTGATCCGGTCGACCACCGAACCGAGGTAGAGCTCGTCGTCCCAGGCGAGCGCCTCCATCAGGTACTCCGGTCCATCCAGGAAGGACTCGACGAGCAGCCCGATCGGACCGAGGTCGACGTCGTCGGCCTCGGCGTTGATCCAGAACATGTTCCGAAGTCCTTCGCTGGCCGTGGTGAAGTCACGGGTCAGCTCCTCCGGACCGTCCACTCGGTACACCAGGTGACTGCCGGCGCCCAGGGTGGGTTTGAGGATGACCGGGTAGCCGAATTCGGCGGCCGCCGCGAGCGCGTCGTCCAGTTCGGTGACGAACCGGAAGGCGGGAATCGGCACCCCCGCCCGTTCGTACGCCTGGCGCATCAGCAGTTTGTTGCGGCTGTTGCGAGCACCGTCGACGCCGATGCCCGGCAGGCCGAGCGCTTCGGCCACCGCGGCGACCGCGATCACCGCCGCCTCGGAAAAGGTGATCACCCCATCGAAATGCTCGGTGGCGTGCCATTCCTCGGCGCAGGCGATCATCTCGTCGATCTTCTTCGAGCCGACCAGCCGGTAGTGGTCGGACGGCCAGAAGTCGGCCGTCCCCTCACCGTTCATCACGTACAGGTCGACGCCGAACGCCTGCACCTGCCGATAGCGGGAGTGGTAGTAGGTCAGGTACTGACGGGTCTCGATGGTCAGCAGCTTCATGGCTCGCCTCCTCGGGCAGCCGGGGGAGTCGGAACACGGGTACGGAAGCGGGTGGTTCGGCGGCGAGGGACAGGTCGACCCCGTCCTTGCCCGCCGCCTCGGCCGCGTCGATCAGGATCGGGGCGGCGCCCGCGAGCAACGTGCGCGTCTCGAGCACCAGATCACCCGGGGTGATCGCCGAACCGCCGGCGAGGCCGCCCAGCCGGTCAAGCTGGGTGAGCACCGTCTCGGCGGCCCGGTTCATGCTGTAGCCGGGCAACTCGTAACAGCCGCGGAAACGCGCCAGCATGGCCGCGGCGCGGCGCCGTCCGTTGGGGGACACCGGCAGCGGGCCGGAGAGCCCGTGCAGCGCCGACGACATCGCCTCCGCCAGCGCGTTCCACGGCGCGCCGAGCCGCCGGTACCCGGTGTCGCGCAACCCTTCCCGGCTGAAGTCGGTGCGCGCCTGCTCTGGTGCGGTCTGCGCCAGATGGAACCGGACCAGGTCGCGCGGGACCTCGGCGAGCAGCTCGGCCGTCCGGATCAGATGGCCGCGGCTGGTGGAGAACTTCTCCCCGGCCAGGTTGTAGAACTCGTTGCAGACGTTGGCCGACGGTGTGACGTACCGGTCGCCGTGGGCCAGCAGGAACACGAGATCCATCAGGCCCCAGTGGTAGACGTTGTCGTAACCGTGGAAGTAGACGACGTCGGCGTCGTGTCCGGCGCGCCAGTGCTCGTCCACCGGCACCGTGGTGTCGCCCGCCGACCACCAGGTGCTGTACATGACCGCGGGCATCGCCTCGATCCACGGGTACAGCATCTGGCCGGGTGTCTCCGGGAACGGCGCGGGAACGCCCCATCCGGCCGGGATCGTCACGGGAATCTCCGGCAGCGGCCCGGCCAGCAGCTCGCCGATCAGCTGTGCCGCGTGTGGACGCCACCGTCCCGACTGCGCGGCGTAGTAGTCGGTGAGGCGCTCCCGGTACTCCTCCATCGGCAGCACCAGGATCTCCTTGTCCCGGTAGGACACCGGATCATCCGGGTCCATTGTGGAGTGTGGGTCGAGCAGCTCGTCGTAGTTGTTCGGATGCCCGCAGGCCTCGCAGACCCCGCCGCTGCTGACGGCCAGGCAGACCGGGCAGGTGCCGGTGACCAACCCGTCGAACAGGTACGTGCCGGACCGCGTCGCGAACGGCAGCCGCACCGTACGTTTCCGGAACCGGCCCGCCTCGTACAGGGCGGTGACGAATTCGAGCACCGTGCGCCGGTACACCTCGTCGATCGGCGGGAGACCGGCCATCGAGATGCCCATCGCGGAAAGCGAACGCCCGATCGCCGCGGTGGAGCCGGCGCACAGCGCCCGCGGGGTGGTGCCCGACCGTCGCGCGGTGGACACCACGTAGCTCTGGCTGTCGTCGGTGCAGGTCGTGTAGATCACCGAGGCGCCGGTGGCCCGCAGGTACCGGGCGTACACGTCGCCCGCCAGGTAGGGCCCGGCCAGATGTCCGATGTGCAGGTCGCCGTTGGGCGTCGGGGTCGCGGCGACCACGATGGTCGTGGACATCTACACGCCGGCCTCGTCGCGGGTGGTGAACCGCCCCGCCATGTCCCTGTCCCACCAGACCGCGTACATCCGGAACTCTTCGGTGCCGGTGTTCACCACCTGGTGACGCGACCCCGGCGGGAAGTGCACGATGTCGCCCGCGGCGAACGGCACCCGGCGTCCGTCGCAGACGATCTCCGCGGCCCCGGTCATGGCCACCCAGATCTCGTACTCGTGGTGGCTGTGCGCGCCGGACTCCGCGCCCGGCTCCACCACACACCAGGAGCCCTCGAACGGTGCGTTCAGCTCCGGCCACGGCAGCAGCCGGGTGGCGGCGAGCCCGTTGTCCGGCTTGAGGTTCGCGGGATCGAGCCTTCGGATCTCCATCATGGTCACTGCACTCCTTGGGTGGCGGCGAGCGGGCGGGCGGCGGCTTCGGTGACGGCGGGCAAGCGCGGCGTCCGGCGCTCGGCGAGCAGGTCGGTGACGATCTCCGCCGCCCGCGCGGCCAGCACGCTAAGCAGGGAGTCGGCGATACCGTGGGTGGCCTCGTTCACCCCCTGCAGGTGGCAGGTCCCGCTGAATGACGGCGGCAGGCCCATCCGGTAGCTGCGGTTGACGGTGATCTCGTCGATCCCGACGGCGGAGGCCATGTCGTTGACGATCCGCGGCATCCGCTTGGTGAAACCGGTACCGAGCAGCACCACGTCACAGCGTTGCGTGGAGCGATGGCCGGATTTGCGGTCCACGAGGGTGAGCACGATCTCGCGGCCGTCCATCTCGGCCTCGGCCACGTCGACCATCGGGATCATCTCGATGCGTTCGGTCCCGGTGAGCCGTTCGATGTACATCTGCCGGTACAGGGTGTCGAGCATGTCGGTCGTGAGACCGGCGTAGTTGGTCCGGTGCATTTCGCGCAGAAGCTGTGCCCTGGCCTCCGGCCGCGCCGAGTGGAACTCGTCCACAAAGGACGGGTAGAACAACTCGTTCGTGAACTTGCTCGTCTCGTAGGCGTTGAGGCCGATCGAGCGCATCACCATCGTGCACTGCGTCCCGGGGAACGTCTGGTGTGCCGTCCAGAGCATCTCGGCCGCGCTCTGCGCCCCGCCGACGACCACGATCCGGCGTGTCTGCTCGGGGTCGATCTCGCCGATCCGGGCCGCGAACTCGGTGCTGTGGATCATCAGCTCGCGCGGGATGGCCGCGAAGGTCTCCGGGATGTACGGGTCCCGCCCGGCCGCGACCACCAGGTGACGGCACACGACGGCACTGCCGTCGGCCATCTGGACCAGCCACTCGCCGGTCCCGTCCGCGATACCGAACGGCCGGACCGAAACGCAACGCCGTCCGTAGTCGATCCGCACGTTCGGCAGGGATCTCGCGACCCAGCCGAGATAGCCGGAGATCTCCATCCGGTACGGCGTGAAGCTGCCGAGGTTGATGAACTGGTCCAGTCGGCCGACGGAGTGCAGGTAGTTGACGAAACTGAAGGGGCTCCGCGGGTTGCGCTGGGTCACCAGATCCTTGAGGAAGGAGACCTGGCTCTGCGTCCACGGGATCAACATGCCGCGCTGCCAGACCACGTCGTCCTGCTGTTCGACGATGAGCGTTTCCTTGGCGAGCTCGGACTTCGCGAGCTCCTCGACGGCGACGGCGAGCGCGAGGCCCGACGGGCCCGCTCCGATCGCCAGCAACTCTACTTCTTGAAATCGCACCGCAAATCCTCCCCGGCTATTCGCGCCGACCGGCGCCCGCGTTGGTCGTCGCGGCGACCGCGACGAGGTCGATCAGGGCCGTCACCGTGTGCGCGGCGTGGTAGCTGCGCAGATCGAGCGTTACCGACAGCCTGCTTTCCAGCTGGGAAAGGACTTCCAGCGACGAGAGGCTGTCCCAGCCGTGGGTGGCGAGCACGGGGCGGGCCCGCAGGTCGCCATCCGGTTTGTTCAGCACTTCGCTCAGCGTGTTCAGCACGACGGACGCCGTGTCATCCATGTCGGTCATCACTCGTCTCCGGGTAGGCGATCCAGGTGGGCAGGCAACTCGGCGCGGTGGCGGGCACCACGGTGTACAGGCCGTCCTCGCCGGACGGGGTGAAACCGGCCTTCTCCCAGAAGCCGTCCGCCACCTTGTTGCGTCCGGTCGGCACGTAGCGGCCGGTCAGTGCGGTGGCGCCGGCGTCGCGGGCCCGCCGCACGATCCAGTCCGTGATCGCGAACTCGATGCCCCGGCCGAACACCCGGCAGCTCAGCACCAGGTTCAGCACCCGCCAGACCCGTCCTCGGCATTCGATCCACGCGGCGCCGACGATCCCCTCGTCGCCGAACCGGTCCGAGACCGCGAACGAGGCGACGAGCCGGTCCGGATCGGCGCACATCGCGGTCGTGGCGCCTTCGTCGAACCGTTGCCCGGTCAGGTTGAACTGGTTGGTACGGGCGGAAAGCTGGGCGACCCGGCCCACCTCGAAGGTGGTGACCGGATGCGCGATCACCCGTGTCCGCAACGCGTGCAGGTAGTCCTCCGAGGAAGCGAACCCGGTGGAGAAGCCGGTGCGCAGCGCGCGCGAGCGGTACAGCGCCGGACGCTTCAGGTCGGTGCCGGTGAGTTCCGGCACGTCGAACCAGCCGGGCCGCAGCAGCGCCCGGACCAGGTGGGCCGGGTCGCCGTCGGCCGCCACCAGCGCTACTTCGGGCAGTTCGGCGGCCACGTGCCCGCGTTCGAACGGGGAGTCGTCCATGAAGACGAAGGCGTTCCCGGCCAGGTTGAGCGTCTCGGCGGCTTGCCGCAGGTTTTCCGCCTTCGCCGTCCAGTTCACCGCGCGGACCGCGAAGTCTTGAGGGCGCAGCAGCATTTCCGGATGACCGGTCAGCACCTCGTCGACCGCGCCGGCGTCGTTCTTGCTGGCCAGTACGAGGACGACCCCCTGCTCGCGCAGCCGGCGCACGGCCCGCTGAAGTTCCTGGTAGCAGTTCCCCGGATACAACCCGCCGAGTTGCAGCCCGGCCTCGCCCGCTTCGCCGAGCACACCACCCCACAGCGTGTTGTCCAGATCGACCGCGAGTACCTTGCGCGACAGGCCCGACCTGGCCGCGACCACCCTGGCGACCTGCCGCGCCAGCGCGAGCAGCGCGCCGTCGGTGTACGGCAGGTCCGCGTACCGGTGCAGTCGCTCGTCCCTGGCCGCGACGGCGAGGTCGGCGAGCTCACCGGCCAGGTCCACCACCGTGATCCGCCCGTCGTCCTCCGCCAGGCCGAGAAGGTCCGCGTTGAGCCGGTGCCAGGCCCGGCCGATCGCGGCCCGTACCCGCCAGCTGATCACCGAATCACGCAGTTCGGCGGGCATCGGCACGGTGTGCAGCACGAACGCGCCCGGTGTGCGCCGCAGGCAGGCGAGGAGCAGTCCTCGCAGCTCGTCGAACCGGGCCGTCAGGTGTTCGGTCAGGCCCGCCGTGTCGACGGCGCTCCAGTCACGAGGCACGAAGTACCGCTCGTCCAGCAGACAGGTGACGACGTCGGGGGAGCCGTCGATCTCGCCGGCGGCCAGTGACAGCTCGAACGTGCCGTAATCACCGAGGAGAAGGGTGGGCCGGGTACCAGTGGTGACCAGTGCGGCGCGCAGCAGATGCTCGAACGGGCCGATCGTGCAGGTGGCCAGCACGGCCACCCGGACCGGTCGCAGGTCCGGCCCGGCGGGCGGGAGATCGGCGAGGATGCGGCCCGCCCGGCGGACCGTCGCCGGATCCTGGACCTCCCCGAGCCGCTGTCGCACGCCCGGCGACGGCGTCGAGTGGGTGGCCGTCGCGGCGCGCAGGCTGCCGAGCAATTCCGTGAAATCCTTCATCGACCCCTGCCTAGACTCGGAAAATCGTGCAATACCAGCGCATACCGATGGAGATTCCGGCCAGCGCGACGAGATCCCCCGCATTCAGTTCGCCGCGGTCGAGGTACGTCCCGAGCGCGACCAACTGGTCCGCCGCGCCCATATGGCCGTGGTCGCTCGCCAGCTCGTGGTTCGTCCTGGCCAGCGGGAAATCGATCGAACCCGCGACGTCGGCGATACCGTCCGGGTCATTGATGTAGATGAACCGGGCGAGATCTTCGCGCCGTACAGCTGCCCGGCGGCAGGCCCGCTCGACCACTTCGACGACGCGCGCGTTGAGCTGTTCGCCGAATTTCTGGAGCTGCCGGGGGTCTTTCCGGAAATGGGCCTGCACGCGTTCGGTCCCGCTCGGCGCTGTCGCACTCGACCAGCCGGGTGGTGGTATCGGCGTGACGCTGCCACCGATATCGGTGCGGAACCAATCGCAGAAGTCGGAATCCGTGAACTGTTCGGTGGCCAGCCAGGTGGCGCGGTCGTGGCCTCGGCGCAGCACCACGGCGACCGCGCCGTCGCTGTGCACGGCGTTGTTGACGTTCATCCGGTTGCGATGGAACTCGCTGACCCGATTGACGGCGGTGAACAGCACCGTGTCGATCTCCGGCTGCAGCGCCAGCTGCCCGGCGACGGCACCGAGTCCGGTCACCCCGCAGGCGCAGCCTTCGGTCAGCAGCATCGTCTGCCGCTCCCGGATCTTCAGCTCCCTGGCGAGCGCGGCGGAGGAGTCCCAATACGGGTACTCCGCCAGTTCGGAATTGGCCAGCACCACCAGATCGACGTCCGCCGGGTCCATCGCGACCCTGGCCAGCGCGGCACGGGACGCCTCCGCCGCCAGCGCGGTCGAGGTCACCCCGTCCGCGGCACGATGGAAGGTCCGATAACCCCAGCGGACGATACGCTCCGGGTCCGCGACATAAGTACCGGCGACGTGTTCGACGTCCTGGTCTTCGCCGAAGGCGTAACCGAAGCCGGCGATACCGAATTCGGCGAGCGGTGCTGCCATTTCTTCTCCTCTTGCCGAATCCGGTCGGCGACAGTCTTTCCGCATCAATCATGAACTGATGTCGATGGCGGCTGAATTCGAATCGATCGGGCGACGGCCGCTTTCGGCGATGCGGTCAGTCGCCGCGGTCCGGTCTGATCGAATTCGAGAACAGTTCTCGGCCCCCATGGCGTGATGCGTGGGAATACTGCCGCACACTTCGCCCTTCGACAACCGTTCGTCGTTCAACTGAGTTCCGATGCTCGGTTGAACACGTTGTCGTATTCACGAGCGGGCTACGACTTCTGTGAGCCGACTCGCTGTTCCAGTTGGTGCGCGAACTCGATCCACTCGTTGGCGCACCGGCGAGCCAGTGCGGCGAGGACGTAGACGCTGTGCGGCGGGACCGTGTCGACCAGTTCACGCCACTCCTCCTCGGCGATCACCCGGTGGACGAGCCAGCGCAGCGTCCGGGTGCCGGTCTGGGCGAAGCGCAGGGACGGATCGCGCTCGAGGTTCCGAAGGACCGCGTTGCGCTCCGTCGTCGAGAGACGTTCGGTGTGATCGTGAGCGGGCTGGCTGGTCTCGCGGCGTTCGGTGCGGTCGTCCCGGACGGTGCGTGGCCGGCGCGGTGGCACCGGGTCCTCGCCGCGCTGGATCCGCTCGCGCACGTCGCGAACGGTGGCCGGGGCGATGCCCGCCGCGCGTGCGATCGAGCGCAGTGACGCGTCCGGAAAGGCCGCGATCAGCCTGCTCGCGACACGCCGTCCGTCGGTGCTGTCCAGCGGGCGGACCTTGCCGTCGCGGCCGAGCCGTGCCGTTCCTTGCGGAAGCCCGTCGATCCGGCCACGAACCGTGGCGACGGTGCGAGGCCCGAGTCCGGCGGCCGCGGCGATGGCGCGATCGGACCAGTCGGGGTGGGAGATGACGATGCGGGCGACCGCGGCCTCTCGGTCCGCGTAGGACAACGGCAGGCCGTGCGCGACGTTGGCCTTGACCGCCAGTACGAACGCGTCTTCCTCACTGCCGTCGAAAAAGACCACGTCGATGGTGTGCTGGCCGCGCAGGCGGGCCGCGCCGAGCCGGTGCATCCCGTCGATGATCCGCATCGTCGAGCGGTGGACCAGGATCGGCGGCAGCGCGCGATCCGGTTCGGCCAGCACCCGGATGTGCTCGGCGTCCTCGCCGATCAACCGCGGCGAGTCCGCCGGTCGCAACGCGGCCAGCGGAACGGCGCAGGTGACCTGGTCCGCCTTCGGATACCCGGTCGACGGTTCGGCCAGTTCCTTCGAATCAGCCGAATGCCCCTGGCTGGAGCCGTGGTCAGCTTGCCCGGTCAATGGGCACCCCCGTCGGGTTGTGGATGGCAAACCTGCGACTTACCCTGAATGAGTCCTGGCGCCCCGCCCCGATTACCGGCTATCGACTCTTCGCTGTTTTCGGGCGTCGTCGCCTCAGACCTGAATTACGATTTGCGCGGCAGCACGAGGATGCAAAACCGTCGCCGACCGCGTCCCCCATTAAAATGTCCCCATTGAACCAGGCGTCGTTCAACTCATGAACTGCGTCATCACTGGTGCCCTCCCCGTCTCCTGGTCAGAGGGTAGGTCGTCGATCGACCACGAACTAGGTGTTCAAGTGAGTTCCAGCGCGCCAAGGGGCCGCCGACGGAACCATCGGGCGGTCCGCGCCGCCCGTTCAACTGCTTCACCGGACGCGGTTGAGCGTCGAATGCGCTATTCGGCGGCTCGGAAGATTGTCTGCCCGGCGGCCGCCTGAGCTGTTCGGCGGCGGCGATACAGCTATTTGGAGGGTCGTGGAAATGCCCAGTCTCACGCAGGCCGAAGCGCAGGGGCGCGGCGCATTGCTGCGAGTACGTTCGTATCGGGTCGATCTCGATCTGACACTGGGGGACGAGATATTCCGATCGACCACGAGAATCGTTTTCGACGCGCGTTCCGAAGCTGACGGCACATTCCTCGACGTGCGGCCCCGGGCGCTGCGCTCGGCGACCCTCAACGGACGTGAACTGGACGTCGCCGCGCTCGAGGACGGGCGGCTCACGCTCACCGGTCTCGCCGGTGAGAACGAGATCGTCGTGGTCGCCGACATGGCCTACTCACGGGAGTGCGAAGGGCTGCATCGGTACACCGATCCCGCGGACGGCCGGGTCTACCTGTACGCCTTCGTGTTCATCGACAACGCGCCCCGGATCTTCGCCTGCTTCGACCAGCCGGATCTCAAGGCGCCGTTCACCTTCACCGTCACCGTTCCCGACGACGACTGGCAGGTGCTCGGCAACGCGCCGGCGACCAGGCTCGGCGCGGGGCGCTGGCGACTCGCCGAGACCGCGCCCCTGGCGACCTACCTCACCACGCTGGCGGCCGGTCCGTACGAGTCCTTCCACGCCGAGCACGACGGAGTGCCGCTGGGCCTGCACTGCCGGGCCTCGTTGGCCGACGGGCTGAAGGACGACATCGACGAGGTCTTCGAAATCACCGGGCAATGCCTCGACGAGTACGGGCGGATGTTCGGTGTGCCCTATCCGTTCGGCAAGTTCGACCAGGTCTTCGTCCCGGAGTTCAGCGTGCTCTCGCTCGACCACCCCGGTTGTGTGCTGCTGCGCGAGCTGTACCTGTTCGGCTCCGCCGTGCCGGCGAGCGAACGGGAGACCAGGGCCGTGGTCATCGCACACGGACTGTCCCTGATGTGGCTGGCCGGACTGGTCACCAACACCTGGTGGGACGACCTCTGGCTCGGTCAGGCCTTCGCCGACTACATGGCCCACCGGGTCACCAGCGACGTGACGAGGTTCTCCGGGCCGTTGACCACGTTCGCCGTGCGGCGCAAGGCCCAGGCCTACGTCGCCGACCAGCGGCCGTCGACCCATCCGGTGAGCCTTGCCGGGCCGGACGTCCGGACGGTGTTGCTCGAACTGGACCGGATCTCCTATTTCAAGGGCTCTTCGGTGCTGCGGCAGCTGGCCGCCCGCGTCGGCACCCCGGCCCTGCGCGAGGGCCTGCGCGTCTACTTCACCCGCCACGCGTACGGCACCGCGACGTTCTCCGACTTCCTCGCCGCGTTGAGCGAGGCCACCGGAACCGATCTGACCGAATGGGCCCGGCTGTGGTTCTCCACCTGCGATGTCAGCACGGTGACCCCGGAGATCACGGTGACCGACGGGGTGATCACGGCGGCCGCCGTGCGCCAGGACGTTCCGGCGGGCCACCCGGTGCCGCGGCCGCACACACTGGATGTGGGCTGTTACGGCGACGAGTCCACGACGGTGCGGGTCGCGATAGACGGCCCACGGACCGAGCTTCCGCAGCTGGTCGGCCGTCCAGCACCGAAATTCGTCCTCCTCAACGATGGCGACCTGACCTACGCGAAGATCCGCTTCGACGACCGCTCCCGCGCAGCACTGCCCGAGTTCCTTCCCCGGTTGTCCCCGGTCAATCGCGCGATGGTGTGGTGCGCGCTGCTCCTGGCGGTGCAGGACGGCGCCTACCCGGCCGCAGACCACCTGGGCCTGGTGACCGGGATGCTCGCCGTGGAGCCGGAACCGTCCATCGTCGTCGAGGTGCTCGAACAGGCCCGCGTCGACGTCGCCGACCGCTTTCTCGACCCGGCGCTGCGGCCATCCGCGCTCGCCGCCATCGCCGGCGCGATTCGCGACCGCTTGGCCGAGGTCGCGCCGTCCGACGAGATCTGGCTGTGCCTGTGCCGGGGGTTCATCGAGTTCAGCGCCGACATCGGCGAGCTTCGTGGCTGGCTGGACGGCACCCGGCTGCGCGCCGGGCTCGTGCTCGACGCGGATCTGGCCTGGCGGACCCGGTACCGGCTCGCCGTGCTCGGCGGGCTTTCCGAGGACGAGATCGCCGCGGCACACCGGGCGGATCCCAGCACCCGGGGCGAGCAGTTCGCGGCGAAGTGCCGTGCGGCCAGACCCGATCCGGCGGCAAAGAGCGCGGCTTGGGAGGCGATCATCGGCGACACCGAGGTTTCGAGCTACGGCCTTTGGGCCCTGGCCGAGGGATTCTGGCAACCGGAGCAGACAGAGCTGACGGCGGAGTATGTCCCGCGGTTCTTCGCCGAGATGCCCGCGGCCGCCAGGCTGCGCGGTGACCTCGTGCTGGACGTGCTGGTGCGGTTCCTTTACCCGCGTTACGCCGCCTCACCGGAGACCCTACGGCTGGCCGACGAGCTGCTGGCCCGTACCGACGTCGAGCTCCCGCTTCGCAGACGGGTCGCGGACTTCACCGACGACCTGCGCCGGGCGGTGGCCGCCCGGTCCGACGCCACCGATTGAGTCGCCGTGCGCGTGGGAATCGCCGGGGGCGGCGTCGCGGGCACGATGCTCGCCTGGCGGCTACTGCGGTCGGTGCCGCGGATCGCGGTCGACCTGTACACCACCCGATCGGCCGACGGCGACGCGACCAGCGCGTCCGGCGGTCTCGTCCGCGGTTTCGAGCGGACCGCGCCGGAGTGCCTGCTGGCCGCGCGCAGTCTCGCGGAACTGCGCGGAGACCCCGCGTTGCGGACGGCGTCGGACTACCAGGAGGTCGGAGCGGTGTACCTGCTGTCCGCCGGCGCAGAGGTGACCGAACCGCTCCGGGTGCTCGAAGAGGCACTGCCCGGCTCGGCGACCTTGCTCACCGGCCCCGAGCTGGCAGGCCGATATCCGTTCCGCGGCCTGCCCACCGGAGTGACCGCGGTCGTCGAACGGCACGCGGGCTACCTGTCGCCCGCCGGGTTGCGGGCCGCCGTGCTGGGCTGGCTCACCGATCGCGGCGTGACCGTCCGGCGGCTCCCGGTGACCACCGTGGGTCCGGGCCCGGCCCTGCGGCTGGCCGACGGCACGACCGCGGGATACGACGCGGTCGTGCTCGCCGCCGGCCCGTGGACGCCCGCCTTGCTGGCGGCGAGCGGGCTGCCCACCGGCGGGATGCGCGTCAAACAGATCCAGTACACCGTGTACGAGGGGCGGCCCACCCCCCTGGGCGCGTTCGTCTGGGAGGACACCGGCATGTGGGGCCGTCCGGCGGGCGACGCGGGGTTCCTGCTCGGGCTGCCGAGCGACCGGTGGGACGTCGACCCCTCCTGCCCGCGACCGGACACCGCGCTCGCCGAGCGGGTCGCGGACGAGGCCCGCCGCCTGCTGGGCCACCCACGGGCCGCCCACTGTCCACATCGGACCACCGCGTCGTCCGACTGCTACCACGACCCGCCGGGCCTCGAACTACGCGAGGCAGGGCCGGGGGTGTTCACCTTCACCGGCGGCTCGGGCGGCGCGGCCAAGATCGTGGTCGCGGCGAGCCGGGTGGCGGCGGCCGCCTTGGTGCGCTGACCGGGTCTCGCCAGTCCGTGAAGGCCTCCTTGAGGGACCCTGAGTCCCTCAAGGAGGCCTTCACGGACGTGGCGCGAGGCGAGCCCACGGGCCGGCGGGGGGAGGGATGTCGCGAAAGCCACTTTCGCAACCTTGAACGTTGCGAAAGTGGCTTTCGCAACGGCGGTGGAGGCGCTCGTTGCGACGGACAGTGAAGTCCGTGAGGGCCTCCTTCCCTACTTTCAGGGTAGGGAAGGAGGCCCTCACGGACTTCCGGCGGGAAGGTGCCGAGCCTGCGAGTACTGGACCAGCTCCAGCAGTAGTCCGGCGGGCCTGGCCAGGTACGTGAAGGCGACCAGCATCCCCGGCCGGGCACCGGCGCAGGGCTCGCGGTCGACCATCGTGAACCCGGCTTCGCGCAACCGGTTCAGCTCCGGCTCGAGGTCGTCCACCTCGATGGCGATGTGGTGCAGTCCGGGCCCGAAGCGGGTGAGGTGGCCGTCGAGCGCCGAGCCGGGGCCTGCCGGGGAGACCAGTTCGATCAAGGGTTGGCCGTCTCGTCCCGCCGGTTGCCAGAACTCGCACGCCACGCGATATTCGGCGGCGATTCCACTGTCCAGTTCGGACATCCCGAGCGCGGTCATCGCGGGACCGAGTGCCGAGGGTTCTTCGGTCACGAGTCCGATGTGGTCGATTCCGAGCAGCATGGTCCGAGCGTAGCGCCGCGGCGTTCGATTTCGCGTGCGGTTGACCGGCTCCTTTTCCGTCGGCCGCGCCGTACGATCCGGTTCATGACGACCAAGGACCTGAGGGAAACCGAATTGAGGACGGCCGTCGAACGGGAAATGTCCCGTGCGCTAGCCGATCTGGAAAATCTGGTCCGCATTCCCGGTATCGCCTTTCCCGAATTCGACCACACGGAGGTGGACCGTTCCGCGGAGGCGGTGGCGGCCCTGGTGCGCGGCTGCGGGCTGGACACCGAGATCGTCCGTGCCGGTGGCCACCCGGCCGTCATCGGCCGCAGGCCCGCGCCGCCCGGCGCGCCGACCGTGCTGCTCTACGCGCACCATGACGTCCAGCCGCCGGGGGACGAAGCGTTGTGGGACAGCGACCCGTTCGAGCCGGTGGAGCGCGACGGCCGGCTCTACGGACGCGGCGCGGCGGACGACAAGGCCGGGTTGATGGCGCATGTCGTGGCGCTGCGGGCACTCGGCGACGCCCTGCCGGTCGGGGTGGTGGTGTTCGTCGAAGGCGAGGAGGAATACGGCTCGGCTTCGCTTGCCGACCTGCTCCGGCTGCACCACGACAAGCTGCGCTCCGACCTCATCGTGATCACCGATTCGGCCAACTGGGACATCGGCGTTCCCGCGCTGACCACCTCGTTGCGCGGAATCGTCAACTGCGTGGCCGAGGTGCGCACCCTGCACGCCGCCGTCCACAGTGGAATTTTCGGGGGAGCCGTCCCGGACGCGTTGACCGCGCTCGTCCGGTTGCTGGCGACGCTGCACGACGAAGCCGGCGACGTCGCGGTGGAAGGGCTCGAGGCCGGCCGCGAGTCCACACTGGAACTTTCGGCCGATCGGGTGCGCGCCGAGGCGGGGATGGTCGACGGCGTCCGGTTCACCGGCACCGGTTCGATAGCGGACCGGTTGTGGACCAAGCCGTCGCTGTCGGTCCTCGGTATCGACGCGCCGTCGGTTCTCGAGTCGGGCAATGCGCTGGTTCCGGTGGCGCGGGCGAAGATCAGCGCCCGGCTCGCTCCCGGCGACGATCCGGTCAAGGCCTTCGCCGCGCTCCGCGACCACCTCGATGCCTACTGTCCTTGGGGTGCCGCGATCTCGGTCGATCTGGACGGTGGTGGCGCACCGTGCGTCATCGACACCACCGGGCCGCACTACGAAACGGCCCGGTCCGCGATCCGCGCCGCGTGGGACGGGGTCTCGCCGGTGGAGATCGGACTCGGCGGCTCGATCCCGGCCGTTTCGACGTTCCAGGCGGAGTTCCCGGACGCCGAAATCGTGGTGACCGGCGTCGAGGACCCGCATACCCGGGCGCACGGCCCGAACGAGAGCCTGCACCTCGGCGAGTTCGCCCGGGTCTGCCTCGCCGAGGCGCTCATGCTGAACGGGGCGGCCCGCCCTATCGGATGAGGCGGCCGAGTTCGGCCGGATCCGCCGCGAAGACCGAGGTGTCGTAGTCCTCGATCATCGCGGTGACCGGGCCGTCATACTCCGCCAGCCATTCGTCCGTGGCGTAGACCGACTGGGACCGCTCGACCCGTTCCTGCTCGGAAGGAAAGGCGCGCAGCAGGAAATAGCCGTTTTCGTTGTTCAGGGACGGGCCGTGCGCGAGGACCGTGATACCCAGCCGCCGCATCAACGGAATGGTGCCCTCGCGGCTTATGCGATCGAATTCCTCTCGGCTGCCCGGCTTCACTTTGAACAGTCGAATCTCCAGCAGCCATGGCTTAGCGTTATCCATCGTGCACCTCACCCTCGGTATTCGCCGAAGGCGAGTAGAGCACCGGAGAATGGTGGACGTCAATTAACGGCGAATCGAACGCGTCACCGGTCAGGTTCCGGTTCCTCGGCCCGCTCGAATTCTTCGACGGCGGGCAATGGGTCTCGATCGGTGCCCCGAAGCAACGGGCCCTGCTGGCCGTCCTGCTGATCAACGCCAACCGCGCGGTGTCGGCGGATCAGCTCATGGCGGAGCTGTGGGGCGAGCGACCGCCACCGAGTGCCGCCGGTCTGCTGGCCGGGTACGTCTGGCGGTTGCGCAACGGTCTCGGCGATCCGGGAGGGCGGATGCTGAGCACCAGGGCACCCGGCTACCGGCTCGTGCTTCCGTCCGGCGCGACCGATGTCGACGAGTACGAGGGGCTGGTCGCGGCGGGCCGGAAGAGCCTCGCGGAGGGTGACCTGTCCTCGGCGGTCGCGGCGCTGACCGAAGGGCTCGGGATGTGGCGCGGGACGCCGATGGCGGACGTGGCGATGGTTCCCTCCGTCCTTGCCGAGTCTGCGCGGCTCGAGGAGGCACGCGTGGCGGTGGTCGAGGCGCGGATCGAGGCCGAGATCGGGCTCGGCGGGCACGAGGCGCTGCTGCCCGAACTGAAGCTGATGGTCTCGCAGTTCCCGCTGCGCGAGCGGCTGCACGCACATCTGATGGTCGCGCTCCACCGGTCCGGTCAGCAGGCCGAAGCCCTCGGCGCGTACCGGGATCTGCGCAGGCTGCTGGTCGACGAGCTCGGTGTCGAGCCGAGTAAACCGTTGCGGGAGCTGCAGGGCCGGATTCTGCGGGACGACCCGCTGCTGCTGGAGGCACCGCGTCGCACCACGACGACGACCGCCGCCCCGCGGCTCGCCGTGCCACGCACCCTGCCTCCCGACGTGCCCGCCTTCATCGGCAGGGAACGCGAGCTGGCGTGGATCACCGCCCGGCTGACCGGCGGAGACCAGCGCTGCGCCGTGCACGGCATGGCGGGCGTCGGCAAGACCGCCTTGGCGGTACACGCCGCCCACCGGGTGGCCGGGTCCTTTCCGGACGGTCAGGTGCAGCTGGATCTCGGGGCGTCCGCGACGCACGGCCCGACGCCGCCGGTCGACGCGATCGGACGACTGCTCGCGGCGCTGGGCGTATCGGCCGCGGACATCCCACCGGACGAGGAGAGCGCCGCCGCGCTGCTGCACTCTGCCTTGGCCGACCGCCGGGTGATCGTGGTGCTCGACGATGTGGCCGACTCCGAACAGATCCGGCGGCTGTTGCCGGCCACGCCGGGCTGCGCGGTGATCCTGACGAGCCGCCCGGCCTCCACCGCGGTGGATGGATCGGGCCTGCTTCGCCTCGGCAGGCTCCCGACGACGGCCGCGACGGCACTGATCCGGCGCTACGCCGGGGCTCCCCGGGTGGACACGGACCTCGCCGCCACCGTCCGGCTCGCCGGGCTCTGCGACCATTTGCCGCTCGCTCTGCGCATCGCCGCCGCCAGGCTCGCACGGCGTCCGGAATGGACGGTCGGCGAGTTCGCCGCGCGGCTGGCCGATCCGGTGCGCCGGCTGGACGCGCTGACTTGCGACGGGCTCAGCGTCCGTGACGGCTTGCGGGCAGGTGTCCGGTTGTTGCGCCGCGTCGCCGATCCGTTCGCGACACGCGCCCTCGGCCAGCTCGGAGTGCTGGACCTGCCGGTGGTCTCGACGGCCGCGCTCGCGGCCGCGCTCGACATCCCCGTCGACTTGGCCGAATCGGCGGCGGAGCGGCTGGTCGACGCCGGGCTCATCGAGACGGTGCGGATGGACCGGTACCGGGTTCCGGGGCTGGTGCGGCTGTTCGCCACCGACGAGTACGTCACGGCCGACGAGGAGCGCACGTCGACGCACCGCATCGTCGGGTACTACGAGGGCGCGGTGCGTGAGCAGCTTTCCCGGCTCGCGGCGAACCGCGGCGCCGGGCTCGCGTGGTATCGCGAGGAATGCCTGACATTGCGCGCGCTCGCCGCCCGGGCGCCGGACACCGAGCTGCCAAGGCTGGTCAATCGGCTGTCCTCCGCGTTGCGGTGACGATCAGCGCAGCATCGACCGGTCGGTGGGGGTCAGCAGCAGCCGTTCGACGGAGTCCGGCAGGCGGGGCTGGACGTCGTCCCGCCACTCGGGGAGCCCTGCCAGCCGCTCGGTGTGCTCGGCGTAGGCGTCTTGACCGGGGAACGAGGCGAGCACGACGAGGACGTGCTCGCCCGTGCGGACCGGCAGGCCCTTGAAGTCGTTCTCCGCGTATTCCGTCCGCAACAAGGCGAGCGGAGTCGCTCCGGCCTTCTCCAGCAGCGGAAGGACGGTTTCGTCGAAGAACCGGACGTCCTGCTCGTCCGGCGGCGACGGCAGGTGATAGATCGTGGCCGTGACCAACGACGAGGCGGGCGCGTCCCGCGTCGCGGGGTCGAGGCCGGCCAGCGCTCCCTGCCGGATCGGCCGCAACAGCAGGACGTCGTCCGAGTCGATCATGGTGGCGTTGGCCGCCGCCGCGTTCGCCTTCCACGCCGGACCCGTGTAGAAGCTCGTCAGGGCCTGAAACCTGGCCGGCATTCCGGGAAAGCTTCGCAGCCACACGAAATGATCCGGGCGGTCGAGATCCCGGAACTGCCCCAGGACACGCATCCCGGTGGCTTCCTGGGTCTCGACGAACTCCCGGTCGAACAGCTCGATCAGCACCTCGCGCTGTCCCGGGTGAAGCGTGTACTGCCGTAGCTCGACAACGTCCGTCACGGGAAGAACCCTAAGGCATCCGAAAGGTCAAGTCTCCATCAGTTTGTCGAGGGTGATGGGGAGGTCGCGGACGCGGCGGCCGGTGGCGTGGTGGACGGCGTTGCCGATGGCGGCGGCGATACCGACGGTGCCCAGCTCGCCGATCCCGCGGACGCCGAGGGGATTGAAGACGGTGTCGGGGTGGTCGAGGAAGCGAACGTCGATCGGCGGGACGTCGGTGCCGACCGGAAGGGCGTAGTCGGCGAGGTTCGCGTTGGCGATGCGGCCGGTGTCCGGTTCGACGTGCGTGTTCTCCAGGAGGGCTTGGCCGATGCCGAAGATCACGCCGCCGATGATCTGGCCGCGTGCGGTCTTCTCGTTGACGATGGCACCGGCGTCGATGACCGTCGTCACGCGGCGCAGACGGGGTTCTCCGGTCCACCGGTTGACCGCGATTTCGCAGAAGTGCGCGCCGAACGAGGTGAAGGCGAACCGCTCCCGCTCAGGCCCCAGCGCCGTGGTCTCCGTCGCGTCGATCCCGGCGAGATTGACGACGCCGAGCAGGGTGCCGAACGCGATTCGCCGCCTTGGCCCCACGACGTCACCACGTTCGTAGCGGACCTGGTCCCGGTTCAGACCGTGGAAGGGGGAGCGTTCGTGTGTCACGGCGAGGTCGAGAAGCGCGCGCGTCGCGGACAGGGCCGCCGCGTGGACGGCCGGCGCGGAGCTCGCCGTACCCGCGGAGGCGAACGCGCCGGGGTTGTCGGCCAGCGCGGAATCGCCGAGAGCGGAACGGACGCGGCCCACCGGGATGCCGAGCGCGTCGGCACCGACCATCGCCAGCACCGTCCACATCCCGGTGCCCAGATCCGACGTCGCGGTGGACACCGCCGCGGTGCCGTCGGCCTGGAGCCGGACCTTTCCCGTGGTGCGGTACCGCGAGGCCGGATAGGCCGCGGTCGCCATTCCCGTGCCGATCAGCCATTCGCCGTCGACGACCGACCTGGGCGCCGCGGCACGCCGGGACCAGCCGAACGCCTCGGCGCCGACGCGGTAGCACTCGTCGAGATGCTTGCCGGACCAAGGCACGCCGCGACCCGGGTAGGTGGTGGCGTAATTGCGCATGCGTAACTCGACAGGGTCGAGTCCGAGCCGTACCGCCAGTTCGTCCATGGCGGTTTCCAGCGCGAACGAGCCGGCTTCCGGCCCGGGTGCCCGCATCGGTGTCTGGGGTGGGACGTCCAGGGTCACCAGGCGTTGTCCGACATGGATGTTGGGGGAGGCGTAGAAGTACCGCGAAGTGGTGTGTGGCCCCGCCTCGTAAAGGAAACCGTCGCCGCCGCTCGAAAGACTGGCGTAGGCGTCGTGCTTGACGGCGGCGAGGCGCCCGCCGTGGTCGGCGCCGAGGGAGACCGTCTGGGACATCGCCGAGCGGTGGCCGGTGACGCCGAAGGTCTGCTCCCTGGTGAGCACGATCCGGACCGGGCGGCCGAGTGCCTTGGCCGCGGCCGCGGCGAGCACGGGGTGCCCCCAGGTGAGGATCTTGTTGCCGAATCCGCCGCCGACGTGCGGGCTGAGCAGGTGTACCCGGGAGGGATCGACACCGATCGTGGCCGCGATCGTCCCGGCGAACAGCTGCGGAGCCTGTGCTCCGCTGTAGAGGGTGAGGTAGCCGTCGCGCCACACCGCGATGGCGGCGTGCGGCTCCATGGCGCTGTGATACTCGATCGGCTGCGTGTAGGTGGCGGTGACGACCACCGGGCTCGCGCCGAGAGCTTCGTCGATGGACGCGACGCCGTCGGCGAGCAGGTCGAGTTGCGCCGGCTCGCCGTTGACGTCGTCCGGCAGGGTGGCGCCGGGCATCCCGTCTCGTAACGACGTCCGTGCCGGGACGGCGGCGTAGTCGACGCGGACCAGGGCGGCGGCGTCGCGGGCTTGCTCGAAGGTTTCGGCGACCACCAGTCCGACGATCTGCCCGTGGTGGCGAACCTGGTCGTCCCGCAGCGGAAGCCAGTTGTAGCCGATGCCGGATTCGGCGCCGCCGAACAGGGGCAGCGGGTTCGCGTGACTGTAGACGGCGAGCACACCAGGGGAGCGGCGCGCGGCGGTCGCGTCGACGGCACGGATCGTGCCGCGTCCCACGGTGCTGAGCAGCAGGTAGCCGTTGGCGAGGCCATCGACCGGGTAATCGGCGGAGTACCGGGCCGCCCCGGTGACCTTGAGCCGTCCTTCGACACGGGAGAGTGAGGTCATGTCCGGTCCGCCAGCTTCATCAGGGCACGGGTGATGGTGCGTCGCAGCAGCGGCACCTTGAACCCGTTGTGGGCCAACGGCCGGGCTCCTTCGGCAGCCAGCGCGGCGGCCTTCTCGACGACGTCGGGCCGCAGTGGCTTGCCGCGCAAGGCGTCTTCCACCGCGGCCAAGCGCCATGGCCGGGTGCCGACCCCGCCCGCCGCGAGCCGCACGTCACGCACGACACCGCCGCGGACCAGTACCGCCGCCGCCGCCGAGGCGAGCGCGAACTCGTAGGAGGACCTGTCCCGCACTTTCACGTAGGTCGACCGGTTCGCCCAGCCGAGCAGGGGCACCGTCACTTCGGTCATCAGCTCGCCTGGTCGTAGGTCGTTCTCGAGGTGCGGGGTGGTGCCCGGCAGCCGGTAGAACTCGGCGAGCCGGACGTCTCGGGAGCCGTCCCGGCCGGTCAGCCGCACCGAGGCGTCCAGCGCCACGAGGGCCACCGCGAGATCGCTCGGATGGGTGGAAACACAGGAGTCGCTGGTCCCCAGGACGGCGTGCGCGCGGTTGACGCCCTCGATCGCCGGGCAACCGGTGCCGGGCGTCCGCTTGTTGCACGGCGTCGAGGTGTCCCGGAAGTAGCCGCATCTGCTGCGTTGCAACAGATTCCCGCCGATGCTGGCCATATTCCGCAGCTGCGGCGACGCGCCGGCGAGCAACGCCTCGGAGAGCATCGGATACCGCGAAGTCACCACCGGATGCGCGGCCACGTCGCTCATCCGCTCCAAGGCCGCGATGTGCAGGCGATGCCGATCCGTCCACACACCGGTCAGCGGCAAGCGGTTGATGTCCACCACCCGGCTCGGCGTCAGCACTTCGAGCTTCATCAGGTCCACCAGCGTCGTGCCGCCCGCCAGGTAGGCGGAGTTCGTCGCGGCGGCGCTGTCGAGCGCCTCGGCCACGCTGTGCGTGATCGCGAAGTCGTACGGCCGCATCAGTCCGCCGCTCCCGCGGCCCGGACCGCGTCGACGATGCCGTCGTACGCGCCGCAACGGCAGATGTTGCCGGACATGAGCTCCCGGACCTGCTCGGCCGAGCGAGGACGCCCTTCCCGGAGCACGGCGACCGCCGACATGATCTGGCCGGAAGTGCAGAAGCCACACTGGAAACCGTCGTGTTCGAGGAACGCCTGCTGCACGGGATGCAGCTCGCCGCCGCGCGCCAGCCCCTCGATGGTGGTGACCCGCCTTCCGGTCACGGAGCCCGCCAAGGTCAGACAGGACAGCACCCGCCGTCCATCGACGTGCACTGTGCACGCCCCGCACTGACCGCGATCACAGCCCTTCTTCGTGCCGGTCAGCCGCAATTCGTCGCGCACCGCGTCGAGCAACGTCACCCGTGGATCCAGCCGCAGCCGCTCCACGCGCTCGTTGACCCGCAACTCCACGTCGACGAGGCCGCTTCCCCCGGCGGCCGCCGCCTCAGGATCGGCGAGCTGCCCGCCGACCGCCAGCACCGCCGACGCCGTCGCGGTCCGCCCCAGAAAGCCGCGGCGGGAGATTCTGCCCTCGTTCGAGTCGTCCATGCTCTGATCGGTCTGCACTGAACCTCCAGTAACCTCTCGGCGGCCGAGTCTCGTGGATCGCGTCCGGTTTCGATATCGCTCAGCTGAACAGCGGTCTCGGGTAGAGTTCGCGCCATGCTCGAGCTCAGGCCCAATTGCGAGTGCTGCGATCGAGACCTGCCGCCCGCAGCGGACGCGCGCATCTGCACCTTCGAGTGCACCTTCTGTCCCGCGTGCACCGAAGAGCGCTTCGGTGGCGTCTGCCCCAACTGCGGTGGTGAGCTCGTGCGCCGGCCTGTCCGGCCAGAGGCCCTGCTCGAACGCCACCCGCCCTCGCCGCTGCGAGTGGTCAACCCGCACGCGGCCTGTTCAGCGGCGGGGTAACTCCGCGCTGTCGCTGTGGCAGCCGGCTCGCTCAAGTGTCATGAAAGGGTCGTTCAGGACGTTTTTCGTCCTGAACGACCCTTTCATGACATGCGGTGCGGTGCGCGTTTCCTCGCAGTCTGGGACCATGTTCGCGTCGCGCTCCCGGCAGCGCCGGACCTCACGTCAAGATTGGCCCCCACTGGACCGGCCACACACCCCACCGACGTTGCGAAAGCCACTTTCGCAACCTTCAACGTTGCGAAAGTGGCTTTCGCGATACTCCACCTTGGCCCTAGCGGCCCAAAACTCTCACGATGGTTGCCGTGGCCATGTCGTGAAACCCGCGACGCCGGCCGCCCTACTTGTGCCCGACGCGAACCCGCATCGACGTACCGTTCTGCGACAGCACCCGGATCGTGGTTCCGGTGGCCGGGAGGACCACTCCGGCGTTCGGCTGGTCGGGGAACAGGAACGTCCCGGTGTCGTCGAACAGCGGCACGGCGTTCCGCCCGCGGAGGTAGCTGGGCTTTCCGTTGACGTGCAGGGTGAACGAATCCGCCTTGCGGAGCGAGAACGGCATGTCGTAACCGGCGATCCTGGAACGCCAAGGCACGCCTTCGATGTTGTAGATCGGCTCGGGATGCGCGTCGACCGGGAGGATCAGCCCGGAGCCGAGGTGCTCACTGGTGTTGTTGTCCATTTCGGACGTGTCCCAATAGGACACCACCAAGCCGGTCTGATACGGGAAATGCTCGACGAAAGCGGGTCTGTCCGGGAACCCGAAGTTGTAGGGGCCCGTGCGCAGATATCGGCCGTAGGACTCGTAGGTGCGGTTCGACGCGAGGTAGAAGTTGTCGAACAGGCGGGTCTCGGTGGCGGCCGCCGTCCGGAAACCGTCGAGTGCCCAGCCGTTCGCGCCGTTCTCCGCTCCGTCGGTCAGCAACGGCGCGCCGTCCGCGGTGATCGTGATGTCGTCGGCGAAGAACCCGCTCCGTGCCAAAGCGCCGTCGGTCCGATACTGGAACCGGAGCAGGGTCTTCTTGCCCGCGATCGAGTCGAGCGGCACGTTGACGTCGATCCAGCTCCCTCCCGTGGTGCTCGACAGTGCCGGCAGTCCACTGAAGTCCCGCTGGAACGGCGCGCCGGCGGCTAGGCCGTCCACCGCGGTCCACGTGACGCCGCCGTCGGTCGACACCTGCGTGTAGAGGAAGTCGAAGTCCGGCTGGATGTCGTAGCGGGCCTTGAGCGTCAGTGACGCCGAGGTCTTGCCGGTCAGGTCGAGCGGACGGGTCATCGTGGTGGACAGGTTGTTGCCCTTGGTGCTCCACCACTGGTTCGGGCCGGTGAACGGCTGTCCATGGTGGAATGTCTTCGGCTTGTCCGGCAGCACGACCACGACGGCCTGGGCCTTCGCCGAGTTGTATTCGTGCGGGCCGAGGTCGAGGGTGCGGGTCTGGCCCGCCACCACGACCTCGTAGTCCAGCCAGCCGAGCTGCAGTTTGGACCACGCGTCCAGGTCGTTGATGCGGGTGCCGATCACCTCGCCGGGCCCGGACACGCGCTGCTGCGCCATCGGCGACCACCAGCTCACGTTGTTCGCGCCACCGTTGGTGTCGTACAGGTCGGGCAGGCCGAGGTCGTGCGCGAACTCGCGGCAGAACACGCTGATACCGCCGTTCTCCGGCTGGACGGTGTAGTTGCCGACCCAGATACCGCTGTCACCGATCTGGGCGCCACCTCGCCGGTTGCCGTCCGGGCCGGCAGTGGTGTTGGCGAACGCGTAGGCGCTGTGGCTGTAGATCGCGTCCTCGCCGTGAACGGGATCCGCGTCGGCCTGGTCGGCGCCGGAGTGCACGATCTGGAAGTGGTCGAGGTAGCCGTCCGGTTCGTTGAAGTCGCCGTCGCGGTCGAAGTCGTCGCGATCCCAGACGTCGAACGTGGCCAGCTGCGCGCGGATCTGCGCCGGTGTCCGGCCGGCGGCGAGTTGCCCGCCGTACCAGGCGTTGACGGCGTCGGTCACCAGGTCGAACGAGTTGGCGCAGACGACACCGGCGCACGGGAAACCGTTCGACCGCCCGTAGCGGGCCTCGTTGAACGGCACCGTGGTCCAGTCGGTGACCATCCCCTCGACCGAGTATCTGCCCGAGGACTGCTTCCGGTAATAGGCGGCGAGCGAGTCGGCGCCGGGAGCGGTGGAGAAATACAGGTCCTGGTAATGGCGGCGGTCGTAGTCCGGCTGCCAGATGGTGGTGTTGTTCGTTCGCCGGTCGGGCTCGGGGATCTGATTGTGCCGCGGACCGTCGAAGCGTACCGGGCCGGGGATGGCCGGATCGGTGTCGGCGTCGGGGTAGGACGGATGCCGCTGGTCGCCGAACTCGGCGAGTACCACGAAGATCCGGTCGGTCGATTCCCTGGCCAGCTCGACGTACTCGTCGACGGGGCCGCCGGTCCTGACCACGGTGCTCGCGCCGCGTCGCTCGGCGACTTCCTCGCCCTTCAGCACGTCCGCGATCGCCTGCTGCCGCAGCTTCCGCCGTTTCACGTCGTCGGGGCCGGGCAGATCATCCCCGCCTCGGGCTTCGGCGGCGGCCGCGGGTGCCGCGATCGCGGCCGGAGCGCCCGCCGTCGAACCGGCGACCAGGGTGGAGACGCACAGGGCGGCAAAAAGTCTTCGTAACAAAGGAGATCCCCTCTCGAACTGATTCGTGAGTGGCGATTCGTGTGCTAACGATTACCACTCACGACCATCCTGGCCAAAGCGCCTTCTGGCCGTAACCGCTCAAGCGAGAGAACACCTTGCGCCACAAGACATTCCCGTGAACGATCGGCTCCCCTCGTTCAACTGGTTCCGGAGCGGCAGTTGAGCGCTCCGAGGCGCCGTTCGATTCCAAGGAGACTGACATGACCGAGAGCGGTCGCCGCTGGCGGATCCTCGTGGACCAGGACCGCTGCATCGGTTCCGGGGTGTGCGTGGGAGACCTTCCGCACCGGTTCCGGTTCGTCGACGACAGGTCGCAGCCGGTCGACGTCGAGATCGGTGCCGACGAGGAGGTGCTCGCCGCGGCCGACTCCTGTCCACGGGAAGCGATCCGCGTCGTGGACGTGGCGACCGGTGAGGTACTGGCGCCCCTCGAATGACCGTGGCCCGACCAAGACACCGTGTCCGGTCCGCCGGACGCGTGGAGGATGTTGATGCAAAGCCGTCGAACGACGAAGGTCGAAAGACTCTCGGCCGACTTCGTCCAGGATTCCTACACGTTGTACGCGCGGTTGCGGGAAGCGGGCCCGCCCCGGGAAGTGCTGATGCCACACGGCATCAAGGTATGGATGGTGACCCGCTACCGCGACGCCCGCGCCCTGCTGTCGGATCCGCGGATCAGCAAGGACGGACGGCGGGTCAACGAGCTGTTCGCCCGGCACGCCGAGTCGCCGGACAAGACCCCCGCGGCGGTCGACGACGAGCTGGCCGCGCACATGCTCAACAGCGATCCGCCGAACCATGTCAGATTGCGAAGACTGGTCGGCAAGGCCTTCACCGAACGCCGGGTGAAACTCCTGCGGCCGCGGATCGAGGAGATCACCGGGGAACTGCTCGACCGGATGGCCGGCGCGCGCGAGGCGGAACTGATCGAGGATCTGGCCGCCCCGCTGACCATCACGGTCCTCGCCGAACTGCTCGGCGTGCCGCCCGAGAATCGCGAGGTCTTCCGCGCCTGGACGAACACGCTCGTCGGGGCGAACCACACGCCGGACGAGGTCGCCACGGCTTCGGCGGCGGTGGCCAGGTTCACCGAGGACCTGATCGACGCGAAACTCGCCGATCCCGGCGACGACATGTTCAGCGCGCTGGTACTGGCCACCGAGGAAGGGGACAGGCTCAGCAAGGACGAGCTGGTGGCGATGGTCTTCCTGCTCGTGGTGGCCGGACACGACACCACGTTGAGCATGCTCGGCAATGGGGTGTACACCCTGCTCCGCCATCCGGACCAGCTCGCCAGGCTACGGGCGGACCCGGCGTTGCTTCCCGCCGCGGTCGAGGAACTGCTGCGGTACGAGGGTTCGGTCAGCCTGGCGACGTTCCGCTTCACCACCGAGGACATCGCACTGGACGGCGTGACCATTCCCGCCGGCGAGATCGTGGTGGTCGCACTGGGTTCGGCGAACCGCGACGCGGAGAAGTTCGAGCACGCGGACAGCCTGGACATCACCCGCGGGCTCGGCAGTCACCTCGCCTTCGGTCATGGCATCCACTACTGCGCGGGCGCGCCGCTGGGCCGTCTGCAGGTGGAGATCGGCATCGGCAGGTTGCTGGAACGGTTCCCGGACCTCGCGCTGGCAACGGAACCGGAGCAGCTCCGCTGGAAGACCAGCACGATCATGCACGGCCTCGTCTCGCTGCCGGTGTCCCTGCACCGCTGAGCGCCGTCCTGCAACCCACGCCCCGCCGCGAAGGCGCGAGAAGCCTTCGCGGCGGGGCATCGGCGTCTTCGACGACCGCGGATGCCTCCTGATGGCGTGATACCGTTGCGGAATGGGCGAATTCGATTTCCTCGTAGGCTCGTGGAATGTCCTCAACCGCCGTCTGACAAAGCGGCTTGCCGGTAGCGACGAGTGGGTCGAATTCACAGCACCCGCGAAGAGTTGGAGCCTTTTCGAAGGAAACGCGAACGTCGACGAAATCGTTTTTCCCGACGGTGTGCGGGGGCTGACCCTGCGGTTGTTCGACCCAGTGGCCCGGAAGTGGTCGCTGAACTGGTCGAGCAGCGACGTCGGGCGGCTCTTCCCGCCTGTCATCGGCGAGTTCACCGACGGACGCGGCGTCTTCTACGGCGAGGACACCGAGGGTGGAACGCCCGTGCGGGTCCGGTTCATCTGGTCGGACGTCACCGAGAATTCGGCCCGCTGGGAGCAGGCCTTCTCGATCGACGACGGTGAGAGCTGGGAGGTCAACTGGATCATGACCTTCACCCGTGCCTGACGATCATATTTCCGCGAGCGGCGATCCGCGGTGCGCAATCGTTGCCGCGTGACCGAACCGCCCGCAGTCTGCTTCTCTGGCCCGCATGCAGCAACGCATCGAAGCCTCCCAACTGATTCCCGGACGCGGCACGCCGATCATGGACGGTGTCGTGATCGTCGAGGGCGACCGGATCCGCTACGCCGGTCCGCGTGACGGGGCGCCGGCCACCCCCGGCGCCGACGTCACTCGCGGCCATACCGTGATGCCCGGAATGTGGGACTGTCACGGGCATTTCATGGGCCTGCGCAGTGCGGACCTGCACGATCTGATGCACGAGCCGATCGCCCTGCGGTCGGCTCGGTGCGTGTCGGACCTGCGGGCCTGCCTCGACTCGGGCTTCACCTCCATCCGCGAGGTCGGCGGTCTCGGCATCCACTTGGTCCGCGCGGTCGCCGAGGGCACCATCGAGGGACCGACGATCTACAGCGCGGGCACGGCCTTGTCGACCACCGGTGGACACGGCGACGTGCACGGCTTCCCGGTTCCGTGGATCAACGACTTCGGCCACCTCGGCGGCGAGTTGAGGCTTGCCGACGGGCCCGCCGAGTGTGCGCGGGCCGCCCGTGAACAGCTGCGCAACAACGCGAAGCTGATCAAGGTGTTCGCCTCCGGCGGGGTTCTGTCCGAAGTGGACCACCCGCATCATCAGCAGTTCACCGACGCCGAACTGGCCGCGATCGTGGAGGTGGCGGGACAGGCCGAGCGGGTGGTCGCGGCGCACTGCCACGGCAAGGCGGGCATCATGGCCGCCTTGAAGGCGGGTGTGCACACCATCGAGCACGGCACCTACCTCGACGAGGAAGCCGCCGCGGCGATGCGTGAGACCGGCGCGATCCTGGTCCCCACCCGCACGATCATGCACCTGCTGCTCACCAGCGATCTGCTTCCCGCCTACGCCAAGCGAAAGCTGGAAGAGGTGGCCGGGCGGCATCTCGACGCGATCGCACTGGCCCGCGAGGCGGGTGTCACCATCGCGCTGGGCACCGACCTCGCCATGACCGGCCCCGATCGGCCCACCCAGTGGGGGAAGGGCGGCATCGAGCTTTCACTGATGGTGAAGAGCGGTGCCACCCCGCTGGAGGCGATCGAGATGGCCACGGCCACCGCACCCGCCACTCTCGGACCGCAGGCGCCGCGCTCCGGACAGCTGCTGGCCGGCTACGACGCGGACGTGCTCCTGCTGGACGCGGACCCGGTGCTGGACATCGACGTCCTCGCCGATCCGGCCCACGTGACCGACGTCTGGAAGTCCGGCCGTCAGGTGAAGTGAAGGCAACAACGGCCGTAGAACCCGAGTACATCGAGACAACAACCACGGCGGCGATGGTCTCGGTGACGAAGCCCCGGCTCCATGGAGAAATGCCCATGAGTGACACGATTGTCGATTTCGACGCCATCATCACGCGGTATGCGACCTTCACCTTCGACGACTCGACGCCCTTGCTCGACGCGGGGCTGGAATCGCTGGCCTTGCTGCGTCTCGCGGTCGACGTGGCGGGTGACGACGACGCCGAGATCGACGCCACCCGGCTGGTCGACCTGCACACGGTCGCCGATCTGAAGCGCTGGCTGGCCGATCTGGCCGCCGCCGGTCAGGACGGGGGCGCGCGATGACCACCCGCAGACTCTTCGACTGGTTCGACGATTCGGTGGCGGTTCACGGTTCCTCGACGGCGATCGAGGTCGGCGGGCTCACCTTGACCTACGACGAACTGCGGGCCGCCGTCGAGCGGATGGCGGTGCGCCTGGTGTCGGCCGCGGGCCGACGACCGGAGCGGGTCGGCCTGCTGACCTCGCGCAGCCTCGCGAGCTACGTGGGCTACCTGGCGATCCAGCGGGTCGGCGCGGCCGTGGTGCCGCTCAACCAGGGCGCGCCGGTCGCGAGGAACCTGGCGATCACCAAGGACGCCGGCCTGGACGTGACGATCGTCGACGACACGTCCGCCAAGCAGCTGCCGGAGTACCCGCGGCAGTCGGGTATCCCGATCGTCGACCTGACCGGTGACCGGTGGCGTGGCCTGCTGGACGGCGATGAGCCGCTGCCCGAGATCGGTTCCGGCGACGGGGACGTCGCCTACATCATCTACACCTCCGGCTCGACCGGGAGCCCGAAAGGCGTGCCGGTGACGCACGAATGTGTGTCCTCGTTGCTGGAGGACAACATCCGCCGGTTCGGCTTCACCGACGACTGCCGGGTTTCACAGACCTTCGAGCTCTTCTTCGACGGTTCGATCGTCGAGCTCTTCGCCACCTGGGGGACCGGCGCGACGTTGTGCGTCCCGCAGCACAGCGAAGTGTTCGCGCCGGTGCGTTTCGTCAACGAGAAGCGGCTCACGCACTGGCTTTCGGTGCCGTCGATCATCTCCTTCGCACGCAGGCTGCGGGCCCTCGCCCCGGGCAGTATGCCCAACCTGCGCCGGGGGATGTTCGGCGGCGAACCGCTGAACCTCGAACAGGTCGAGGTGTGGCGGGCCGCCGCACCCAACGCGACCATCCACAACTGTTACGGGCCGACGGAACTGACCGTCATCTGCACCGGATACGAGGTGCCCGCCGCGCGCGCCGACTGGCCGGTCACCTCGAACCGGTCCATGCCGATCGGTGAGCTCTTCCCGCATCTTGACTATGTCCTGCTCGACGAGGAGCTCCGGGAATGCGAGGACGGCGAGCTGTGCGTGCGCGGCCCGCAGCGCTTCCCCGGCTACCTGGACCCCGATGACAACGCCGGGCGTTTCCTTGCCTTCGACGGCGAGCAGGGCACGGTCTACGACGGTGCCGAGCCGCTGACCTCCGGGCACTGGTACCGCACCGGTGACCGGGTGCGCCGCGAGAGCGGTGAGCTGGTGCATCTCGGCCGCGTCGACGACCAGATCAAGGTCCGGGGCAACCGGGTCGAACTGGGCGAAATCGAGTCGGCGCTGCGACGGCATCCGTCGATCGCCGAGGTGGTCGTGGTGGCGCTCACCGCCGTCGACGGCGAGGTGGACCTGCACGCCGTCTACGCGGGCGATCCCGTGGACGAGAAGGAGTTCGTCCGCCTGCTCGAGGACCTCCCGGTCTACATGCGCCCGAGGGGTTACCACCAGCGCGACAGCATCCCGTTGGCCGCCAACGGGAAGGTCGATCGCAAAGGGTTGACCGAAGAGATCCTGCCGATCGTCCGCTGAACACCGGAAAGGAATTCCCGTTGAACGCTCCCGTCGCGACGGACACCGGCATGTTCCCGGCCAGTGCCCTCATGGAGATGCTGTGGTGGATCCATCAGAGGGCGAGGAACAAGTCCGTCTACAACCAGACCTGGCCGCTGAAGGCCGACCGGCCGCTCGACTTCGACGCCCTGCGGGTCGCCTGGCAGGCCGTGGTGGACCGATACGAGGCGATGCGCGCGAGCCTGCACCATCGTGACGGCGCGATCATGGTGTCCATTGTGGACCATGTCGACGTCGAGCCGCAGTGGATCGCGATCGAGGATCCCGGCTCCGTGCCGGTGGAGCCCCTGCTCAGGTCGATCGCGGGGGAGATCCAGGAGCGGCCGCTCGCGCTGGACGTCGCGCCGGCGGCACGGCTGGTGGCGGTGACCGTCGGCGATCAGCACGAGTTGCTGGTCACCGTCCATCACGCTCTCGTCGACGGATGGGGGATGCAGCTGCTGATGGACGACTTCGCCAAGGCGTACGCGGCTGCTGTCGCGGGTGAGGAACCGGATTTCGGTGCCGAGCCCCCGGTGTCGTTCCGGGAGCACATCCTCGCCTCGAACGCGGCCCGCACCGACGGCCGCTGGGACGCGAGCCTGAAGTACTGGCGCGAGAAGCTCGACGGCGCGGTGACCACGACACTGGTCGCCGACCGGCACACCTACACCGGCACCGGCAACAAGGGCGGGATGGTGCGGTTCGTCTTCAGCAAGGAGGCGGTCGACGGCATCGGCGAACTCGCGAAGCGGTACTTCACCACGCCGTTCAGCGTGCTGTTCGCCGCGTTGCAGACGGTGCTCGCCCGCGGCGGCGCCGGACCGGAGGTGTGCACGGGCCTGGTCAGCGCCAACCGTATGACGCCACAGGACCAGGCGCTGGTCGGGTATCTGGCCAACGTCCTGGTGACCAGGACCGTCATCGAGGACGGCGACTCGTTCGGCACGGTGGTCGAGCGGGTCCGCGACGGCATGTGGGACAGCCTCGCCCATCAGACCGTGCCGTTTTCCCTGGTGTACGGCGCACTCACCGAATCGGCGCAGGCCCGGCTGCGGGACGCGATCCCGCTCCTGGTCACCTGGTACGGATCGATCGGTGTCGGGCTGCGCCTCGGCGACGTCTCGCTGAAGCTGCAACGCGCACCGAACCGCGCGGCCCGCACCGACCTCGGGTTCGGGGTGTTCGATTTCGAGGGCGAGTACGTCGTCGAGTCCGAGTACAACGTCGGCCGGTTCGACCACTCGACGGCGCGGCGCCTGTTCCAGGACATCGACCGGGTACTCGCGGAGGGCGGCCTCGATCCGGAACTGCCGGTGGGCACCATCGAGGTCGGAACCCGGACCGCGCCCGCCCACCTGGAACACACCATCACGACGGCCGAACCGGACACCACGGAGATGCCGCGGTCCGCGGCGCTCGACCAGGTCCGCAGGGTCTGGACCGAGGTGCTCGGCACTCCGCCGGCTGGAGCGGACGAAGACTTCTTCGCCACCGGAGGCCGGTCGCTCAAGGTCGTCCAGTTCGCGTCGGCCATCGAGTCCGAAAGCGGCGTGACGCTGGACATCACCGGGTGGCTCACCGAGCCGACCCCACGACGGGCGGCCGAGCAGCTCGACGGTGGTTCCGACGCCGACGACGGCAGCACTCTGGTCGTCCTGCGGGAAGGCGGTGGCCCGCATCTACACCTGCTGCCCGGCGCGGGTGGCAGCGTGCGGGACTACCACGAGCTGGTGGCCGAACTTCCGCCGGACTGGCTGGTCACGGCCTCGCAGGAACGCACGCCGCTGGACTCGATCCCGGCGATGGCGGCGAGATTCCGCGCCGATCTGGATGCCGAGGATCTGCGGCCCGATCTGCTCGGTGGCTGGTCGATGGGCGGGCAGATCGCGTTCGAGATGGCGGCGACCGGCCGGGGCGCCCCACCGCCGGTGGTGCTGCTCGACTCGACACCACCGGTCCGGCACGACATCGCCGCCGAGGTGCGGGACGCCGTGGTGTACGAGGTCTTCTCCGAGAACATGGCCGCGACCTTCGGCGCGACCCTCGACGGCACGCCCGCCCGGACCACGCCGGGGGATCCCGAGCTGGCGATGCGGGTGCTGGCCGCCCGGCTGGCCACGGCGAGCGGGCAACCGGTGTCGGTGCCGATGCTCCTCGAGCGCTGGACGACGTTCAACCGGCACACCGACGCCGTCGGCTCGTACCTCAACGAACGGCCGCTCGCGGTTCCCGCGCTGCTCGTGCGGGCGGAGCTGGCCGAGCACCAGGTGGATCAGTGGACGACGCAGTTCACCGCACCGCCACGCCTGGTCCGGGTCGAGGCCGACCACTACGGCATCCTCCGGGCCCCGGTGATCGCGGAGATCGCCGGCGAGATCGTGCGACTCCACGCCACCGCAACACCATCAGTGTGAACTTGGAGGAGCTGTGTCCGAGCGACCCTCGACCGTTCCCGCCGTCACGACCGAGCCCCTGCCGTCGCAACGGCGCAACGAGTGGCTGCTGATCTCGTTCACCGGGACGACCAACACCGCGGACGCCGTGATGCGGGTGGCGCTTCCGTTGCTGGCCACCACGGTCACCGATTCACCGGCGTTGATCGCCGCGGTGGCGATCATGCTGACCCTGCCGTGGCTGATCACCGCGTTGCACATCGGGGTGCTGGTGGACCGCAAGAACCGGCGCTCGCTGATGGTGGGGGCCGAGTTCGCCAGGATGGCCGCGATGGCGGTGATGCTCACCGCGGTCGCGGCGGGCTTCGTCAACCTGCCGCTGATCCTCGCCGTGGCACTGGTACTGGGTGTCGCCGAGGTGGTCGCGCAGCTGTCCGCGATGTCGATCATCCCGACGGTGACGCCGAAGAGCCGATGGCAGTCGCTGAACGCGCGCCTCACCGCGACCGAATACGTCACGTTCAGTTTCCTGGGCGCGCCGATCGGCGGATTCCTCGTCGCCGCCGGATTCGCGGTCGCGCTGGGTGCGGGCGGTGCGGTGTACCTGTTCGGGGCGGTGCTGCTGACCATGCTGGCCGGCGACTTCGCGGTGAAGCAGGCCAAGGAGCGCCGTCCGGCAAGGGTGGAGATCCGCGAAGGTCTGTCGTTCCTGTGGCAGCACCGGTTGCTGCGGACGATGGCCGCGCTGATCACGGGTATGGCGGGCTGCTGGGCCGCGTGGTACGCGCTCATCCCGGCGTACGCGGTCGGCGGGCCGCTCGGTCTCACACCCGCGCAGTACGGATTCCTGCTGACCAGCCTCGGCGCCGGCGGAGTGCTCGGCACGGTACTGGTCGGCCCGGTCAACCGGTTGATCGGCAGACGCTGGGCGATGTTCGCCGACATCATCGGCACGGTGCTGATGGTCGGGGTCCCCGCGGTGGTGCCCGGCGCGCCCGCCAGTGTCTGGCCGGTCGGCGTCGCCGCGTTCTTCGCGGGCGTCGGCGGGACGATGTGGACGGTGAACTCCCGCGTGATCAGCCAGTCTCTCGTGCCGAACGAGCTGCTGGGCCGGTTCAGCGCGGCAAGCAGGCTGCTGTCCTGGGGCATGCTCCCGGTGTCGGCGGCCATCGCGGGCGGTCTCGCGGAGCTGTTCGGCTTTCAGGTCGCGTTCGGGGTCTTCTCGGTCGTCTGCCTGCTGATGATCTACCCCTTCCTGCGGGTGATCACGGCCGCCGCGATCGCCGAGGCCGACACCTCGGCCGGGGAAAGCGGCGACAAGTGATCGATCCACAAGGGACGATGTACGGCTGGTTCCTCGACACCGTCCGGAGATGCCCGGATGCGACGGCCATCGAGGTCCGTGAGGACGCGCTGAGCTACAGCGAGCTCCGGCTGCTCGTGGACAGGCTGGCGGCCGGGCTGGTGCGGGCGGCGGGCAGGCGCCCGCACGCGGTCGGGCTGCTGGCCGCCCGCAGTCTCGCCACCTATGCCGGTTACCTCGCGGCGCTACGCCTCGGTGCGGTCGTCGTCCCGCTCAACCCGAAGTTCCCGGCCGACCGCAACCGGACGATCTGCGCGGCGGCCGGGGTGGACGTGGTCGTGGTCGACGAGGCGGGCGCGGCGGAGGTGGTGGACGGCACGGGCGCCGTCGCGCTGCCCCTGCTCGGCGATTGGCCCGAGCGGCTGCCCGAGCCGTGGAACCCGCCCTACACCGGCGATCCCGACGCCGTGGCGTACCTGCTGTTCACCTCCGGCTCGACCGGAACCCCCAAGGGCGTGCCGATCCGGCACCGCAACGTGGCCGGCTACCTGGCGCACTGCGTCGAGCGTTACGCGGTCACGCCCGGTTGCCGGCTCTCCCAGACCTTCGACCTGACCTTCGACCCCTCGGTGTTCGACCTGTTCGTCGCGTGGAGCACCGGCGCGACCCTGGTGGTGCCCTCCGACGCGGAGGTGCTCACCCCGGCCCGGTTCGTCACCGGCAAGCGGATCACCCACTGGTACTCGGTGCCGTCCGTGGTCTCGCTCGCCGGCCGGCTCCGCGGGCTGCGCCCCGGCGCGATGCCGGAGCTGCGCTGGAGCGTTTTCGCCGGTGAGCAGCTGACCGTGGACCAGGCAAGGGCCTGGGCCGCCGCGGCACCGAACAGCGTGCTGGAGAACGCCTACGGTCCCACCGAGCTCACCGTCACGGTCACCGCGTACCGGCTGCCCGCTGATCCCGAGTCGTGGCCGGACACCTCGAACGGCACCGTACCGATCGGCCGGGTGCACGACGCGCTCGACGCGGTGCTGGTCACCGAAGACGGCCGCGCGGGCGAGGACGGCGAATTGTGCGTCCGCGGCGGGCAGCGCTTCGGCGGCTACCTCGATCCCGCAGACGACCACGGCCGGTTCTTCCGCGGCGAAACGTCGTTCGTCGTGGCCGACGGCCCGCCGCGGGACGGCGATTGGTACCGCACCGGAGACCGGGTCCGGCGGGAACACGGCGAACTCGTCCACATCGGACGGTTGGACGATCAGGTGAAGATCCGCGGTTACCGCATCGAACTGGGCGAGATC
Organism: Amycolatopsis sp. NPDC052450; assembly: GCF_044547565.1. Lineage (NCBI taxonomy): Bacteria > Bacillati > Actinomycetota > Actinomycetes > Pseudonocardiales > Pseudonocardiaceae > Amycolatopsis > Amycolatopsis sp. NPDC052450. The sequence goes on from NZ_JBIUAQ010000004.1 coordinate 206,838, forward strand.
GAGGCCGTGCTGCGGAAGCATCCGGGAGTGCGGGACGCCGTGGTGATCGCCGTGCCGGCGCGCGGGCAGACCGTGTTGCATGCGCTGCACACCGGCGATCCGGTCGACCCGGGCGAACTGACCGCCGCCGTCGCTCGCCGTCTCCCCGAGTACATGGTGCCGGCCGCCGTGCACCACGTCGACGTCCTGCCCGTCAACGCGAGCGGCAAGATCGACCGTCGCCGCCTTGCCGCGGAAGTGACCGACGCCGCGCGGTGAGCGCGTAACTCGCGTGCTTGGAGACGTAACTCGCGTGATTGAGCGCGTAACTCGCGTGATCAGAGACGGACCGCCTCCAATCACGCGAGTTACGCTTCTGATCACGCGAGTTACGTCCCTGGGCACGCTCGTCGCGCGAAGATCGCGCACAGCGAGTCGATGTCCTGCAACGCCTGGGGAGTCAGGTCTTCGTCACCGAGTACCACCGCCAGCCGTGTCTCGACCCGTTCGATGATGTCGACCAGCCCGAAGGAGTTGTAGTTGGGGAGCTCGCGCAGGGTGGTGGCGGCGCGCACGGTGGGCTCGTCGATCCGCAGCACGTCCTGGATCGCGGCGAACACCGCGGCGCGGGCGGTGTGCCGGGCGGCGAGCCGGGCCGCGATGGCGACGTCTTCGTGGAGCAGGCGGCCGAGGTCGTCGAGCACGGCGGCGCCAGGGGCGCCGGTACGGGATCGGCGCGAGGCCACATAGCTTTTCGAGGCGAGGGTGAGCCAAGCCTTGGCGTGCTCGTCGACCTCGGGGCTCGGCCGGTCGTGCCGGGCGAGCCAGGCACCGTGCAGCAGGCGTGAGCGGCCCAGCAGCCAGATGTCGAGCACCAGGCCCTCGCCGTGTTCCGCGGCGAGATAGGCGTCGATGGCGGGGACGGCGGCGGTCATCGCCCTGGCGTTGGTGGCGAGGACATCGGGCCGCTCGGCGACCGGTTCGGCGGTGAACCGCAAGGCGGTGGCCGTGGGCAGCATGGCGTCCAGTTCGCCCGGGGAGAGCCGCCACACGCCCGGACGGCACGGGCCCCACGGGGTCTCGTCGTGATAGGCGTCGACCACCGTGTCCGATGTGGACAGAAGGAACGTGTGCTCGGTGTGGCGGCGGCCGGCGTACGGCGTCCACGTCAGGGCGTGCGCGTCGGCGATCACGTACAGCGGACCGGCTTCGTCGGCCAGCGCCCGCAGCCGGGCGCCGTCGATCCCGTCCCAGCGTCGCGCCACCCGCAGGCCGAGCGTCTCGTGCGCGGCGGCCAGCCGATAGGGCAGGGAGGCGGCCACCTTCGGCCCTGGCTCAAGATCGAACCGCAGCGGGGCGCCGAGCGACAGGTGCGCGCCCGCCTCGCCGTGCCGGTCGGCCAGCACGGCGAGGTTGGCCTGCAGGCAGTCCAGCGCGTCCGCGCGCACCGTCTCCAGCAGCGGCGACCAGAGCCGGTCGTACGCCTCGGCCAGGGAGGTCACGATTCCCGCTCCAGGCCGAGGAACGCGTCGACCTCACCGGTGAGCCGGTCCAGGTGCCGCGGTTCGAACACGTCGTAGTGGCCCGCGTCCAGGGTCGCGGTCCGCAGGTCCGGCGCGAGCTCACACCACCGTCGCAGCGCGACGGTCCGGCCGGAGATGCCGTCGTCGGCGTCCGTGCACATCAGCAGCAGCGCCCGGCCGGGATACTCGCGTTCGGCGGCGTATCCGGCCAGCGCCTGCGCCTGTGCCCGGAAGGTGCGCTCCACCCTGGCGACGGTGTGTTCGTCCGGCCGGGGGCCGAGGCCCCCCACGATGAGCTTCCTGATCCGTTCGTCGTCCTCGGCCGAGGCGTGGCGGGGCAGCGGCGAACTGTCCACGATCACCAGCTCCGGCCGCGACCCCCGGTCGGCCAGCCGCACGCACATCTCCCAGCCGACGGTGCCGCCCAGCGACCAGCCGAACACCAGCGCCGGGGAGCGGTCGCCGAGCGCCGACAGGGCGGACTCGGCCATCGCCCCGATGCTGTCCTCGGGCGGTTCCCCGGGAACCAGTCCGGCCGCCCGCACGGCGTAGACGCTGTAGTGACGGCCGAGGTGGGAAGCCAGTCGCAAGTACGGGTTCAGCCCGCCGCCCGCGCCGGGCAGCATCACGCATACCGGCCGGTCCTTGCGGCGCACCAGGGTGACCAGCCTGCTCGGCGGCTCTTCGCGTACGGGCTCGTTCATTGCCGGACCAGCGCTGCCAGCGTCGCCACGGTCGGCGAGCGGAAGAACTCGACCAGCTGCACGGCCACTCCGTACCGCTCCTGCACCTGGCCCACGACGGTGAAGATGTTCAGCGAGTGCGCGCCGTACTCCAGCACCGGGCGGTCCCGCTCGACCTGGGGCACGCCGAGCACCTCGGCCCAGATGCCTGCCAGCTCGCGCTCGAGGTCGTCGGCGTACTCGGCGGTGGGTGCGGGCGCCTCCGCTCGCTGTGCGCTGAGCTGTTCGGCCAGCGCCACCAGTGCGGCCCGGTCGGTCTTGCCGCTGCGGGATGTCGGTACGGACTCGATGTCGACGATCTCCGCCGGTGCCATGTACGACGGCAGCCGCTCGGTGAGCGCGGCCCGGACCCGCTCGTGGTCCGGCGCGGCGCCTGGCTCGGCTAGCAGGAAGAGCAACGGCCGTCGATCGATCCCGTCCCCGCGCACCGCGGCCACCGCCTGACGTACGTCCGGCAACCCGGTCGCCACGGCTTCCAGCTCGCCGAGTTCCACCCGATAGCCGCGGATCTTCACCTGGGTGTCGTTCCGGCCGAGGAAGATCAGCGCACCGTTCTCGTCGCGCACCACGTGATCGCCGGTGTGATAGGCGGTTTCGCCCGGGGTGAAACCGTCGGGCAGGAACCGTTCGGCAGTGCGCTCCGGGTCGTTGACGTAGCCCTCCGCGGGCGAGTGGCCACCGAGCAGCAGCTCGCCGGGGACACCCGCCGGCGCGAGATGACCGGTCTCGTCGACGACGTACGCGGTCACGTTCGGCAGCGGCAAGCCGATCGGGACGTGGCGTGACCACGGCGGGTCGGCCGCGGTCAGCCGCCAGGTGGTCGCGGCGTTGGTCTCGGTCGGCCCGTAATGGTTGACCAGTGTGCACTGTGGATGGTCGGTGAAGAACGCGCGGATCTCCTCGTCCACCAGCAGCTGCTCGCCCGACACGCACAGGTATCGCAGCGAGGGCAGGTGCGTCCGCACGGACTGCACGAACGGGCGCAGCGCCGCCACCGGGAGGTAGAGGTGGGTCACCTCGGTGTCGGCGACCCGGCGCACCAGCTCGGGGAAGTCGCGCCGGTCGGCGGGCTCTCGCGACACCACGGTCGCCCCGGCCAGCAGCGTGGGCAGGATCTCCTGGAACGACACGTCGAAACCGGCGGGCGCGTACTGCAGGAACCGGCTGTCCGCGGTCATGTCCAGCGCGGAGATCTGCCAGGCGGCGAGATTGAGCAGCGGCCGGTGGCCCATGAGCACGCCCTTGGGCAGCCCGGTCGAGCCGGACGTGAACATCACGTAGACCGGAGAGTCCGCCGTCGCGACGGCCGCGGTTTCCACCTCGGACTCGAACGCGGCGGCCGGAGCGACCTCGACCCCGTGCAGCGTGACACCGGAGCCGATCACCACCCGGCACCGGGACTGCCGCACCATGTACGACAACCGGTCGGCGGGCAGGGTCGACTCCAGTGGCAGGTAGGTCGCGCCACGCCGCAGGATCGCCAGTATCGATGTGACGGTCTCGCTGAGGGAATCCAGCCGCAGCCCGACGACGTCGCCCTGGCCGACCCCGCGGCCGGCGAGCCCTGAGGCGATGCGCTCGGCGGTACGGGAGAGCTCGGCGTAGGTGAGCGTGCGGCCGGGTTCGGTGACCGCGACGGCATCCGGAGTCCGGCGTGCGGTCTCGGCGAACCACTCGTACAGGGTCGGCGACGGCACCTGCGCCGGATACCCGTCGTGGCGACGGCTTCGCACGGCGGAGGCGTCGTCGAACAGTTCGGCGAGGGTGAGCGTGCCGTCGGCCACCGTCCGGCGGAGAGCGGTCCGCATCGAGTTCAGCAGCCCGTCGGCGACCGCGGGCGGGATCAACTCGCTGTCGTACTCCAGTTCGAGCAGCCACCGGCCGTCGACCAGGGTGGCACCCAGCCACAGATCGAACTTGGCGGTGCCGTTGCCCGGCTCGTACGCGCCGACCACCGCGCCGGTCCCGGTCGCCGGGTCGAATGTGTCCTGCATGGCGAGCATGCAGGAGAACAGGGGGTTGCGGTCGCTCGGCCGGTCCGGCTGCACCTGCGCCACCAGCTGGTTGAACGGGACGTCCACCGCGGAGCGGCAGTGGTCCACCGCGGAGCGGACGGTCTTGTCGAGGTGTTCGTCGACGGTGCGCGTCCAGTCCACGTCGACGGTGACCGGCAATGTGTTGACGAAGAACCCGCACAGGTCGTACGAGCCGATCGTGCGCCGCGCGGTGAACGGGCTGCCGATCAGTACCCGTGTCACCCCGCCGTGCCGCGCCAGCACCGTGCCGTACACCGCGGAGAACACCACGAACGGGCTGACCCCGAGTCGTTTACAGGTGGCCTGGAACCGCTCCGACTCGGTTTCGCCGAGAGTCCACGAGATCCGCTGCCCGGCGAACTCCGTCCGGTGTGGACGGTCGGGTCGGGGGTACAGGACGAGCGGCGGGACTTCGCGCAGCCGTTCGGCCCAGGTGGTGACCTGTTCGGCCGTCCGCGCCGAACCCGCGGCCCGGTTCTGGGCGTTGAGTTCCTTCACCAGCGCGGCTTCCCGGCTCACCCGCAGCGTCTCCACGTCGATCGGGCCCGCCAGTGCGCGGTCGAGGTCGCGCACGATCGGGCCCATGGAAACCCCGTCGCCGACCAGATGGTGACCGCAGATCAGGATCGCCGCGGCACTGTCGTCGGTGGCGCGCACGAAACCGAAGCGGTGCACCGGTCCGGTCGTCAGATCGAACGGCGCGCGGCCGATGTCCCTGCCGAGCGCCGCGAGTGTGGCGGCGTATTCGGCGGGCGGCACGGAGATCGACTCCAGTGGCAGCTCGTCCGCGGTGGGCGGAGGCCGCAGCACGGCGTGCATCTCCGGATGCAGCCGGAACACCTGGCGCAGCGCCGGCTGAACGGTGACCAGGGCGACCAGCGCCCCGGTCACCGTCTCGGCCAGCGTGCCGGCGCATTTGGCCGGATCGAGGTCGAACTGGATGACCTGGTTGTAGATCTGCTTCGTCGGCACCAGGCTGTCCACCACCAGCAGTCCCTTCTGGGACTCGGTGAGGTGGAGGGTCGCCGTGTCGGCCAGCTGGAGTTCTGCTGTCATGACGAGAGGGTCGCCGGATCCGATGTACCGCCGATGTTCCGTCGATGCAACCGGGCTGTGCCGCCTCGCCCGGCCCCGGCGGAACACCGGCCGCGTATCGCGAGCACATCGGCAGTACATCGACGGCGGTGAGCATCTGCCGCATGTCGACCAACAGCTTGCCGGTCACCGCGCCGCCGACCGAGGACCTGGCGTCGCAGGGGGGCCGGGTGGTGCTCAAGATAGGCACGTCCTCGCTGCTCACGGACGGCAGGCTGGACGCGGTCAAACTCGACAGGCTGTGCGAGATCGTCCACAGAGGACTCGTCGCGGGCCTGCGCCCGGTGCTGCTCGCGTCCGGGGCCATCGCGATCGGCCGCGGCAGGCATCCCGCGCTGGCCGTGGACGATCCGGCGGCGTTGCAGGTGTCCGCCGCGCTCGGCCAGTCTCGGCTGTACTCGGCGGTCGAGGCCGCGTTCGCCGAACGCGGCGTGCAGACCGGGCAGCTGCTGCTCACCCCGCCTGACCTGGTCGAGGACGAGCGGAGCGGCGGCGTCGGGCACACCCTGCACACCATGCTGGCGCTGGGCATGGTGCCCGTGGTCAACGAGAACGACGCGCTCGGCGTGCGCAACAACGACGTGCTCGCCGCGCTGCTCGGCGGCTACCTCCAGGCCGAGTTGCTGCTGTTGCTGACCAACGTGCCCGGTCTCTACGACAGCAACCCGAAGCTGGCCCCCGGCGCCCGGCACATCGAAGAGGTGCCGGTGCTGACGGCCGAGACCGAACGGCAGGCGGGCGGCGCGATCGGCGACGGCGGCACCGGCGGCATGGTGATGAAGCTCGGCGCGTGCTGGATCGCCACGTTCAGCGGCGTACGCACGGTCATCGCGGAGAGCGCGGACCCCGACGTGCTGGTCGCCGCGCACTGTGGCCGTCCGGCGGGCACGGTGTTCCACCCGCGCGCGGTCACCGGAGCGACTCCCGGCATCGGAACGCTCTGGCGCGCGTTCCGGACCCCGCCGGTCGGGGCGCTGCACTGCACGCCTGCGGGCCGGGAGGTCGTCTTGCGTGGTGAAACCGTGTGCCACCACCACATCGCCGCCGTCCACGGCACCATCGCGCCCGGCGACGTGGTCGACATCTGTGACCAGCACGGGCGACCGCTCGCCCGTGGCCCGCTGAGCCGTGCCGTCGAGCCCGGCCGCCCGCCGACCGCACCCGTCGTCGACGGTGGCGACTACGTACCGATCATGGAGGACCTGCCATGTCAGTGACCGACGTCTGCCGCTCCGCGGCCGAGGCGTGGACCGAGCTCAAAGGGCTGACCACCGCGCGGAAGAACGCGCTGCTGCTGGACATGGCCGTCGCGATCGAGGAACACCGGGAGCGGATCATCGCGGCCAACGAGACGGACGTCGCCGCCGCCCGCGACAACGGCGTCTCGGCCACCCTGGTCGATCGGCTGACCCTGACCGAGCGGCGGATGGCGGGCCTGGTCTCGGCCATCCGGACCATGGCCGACCTGCCCGATCCGGTCGGCCAGGTGGTCGAAGGCTGGACAAGGCCCAACGGTCTGCTGATCGAGCGGGTCCGCGAGCCGATCGGGGTGGTCGCGGTGATCTACGAGGCACGGCCCAACGTCACCGCCGAGGTCGCCGCGCTCTGCGTGAAGTCGGGCAACTGCGCGGTATTGCGCGGCTCCTCGATGGCCATGGCGACGAACACGGCGGTCATGGCGGCGCTCGACAGCGCGATCGCCCGGCACGAAGACGTGCCCGCCGCCGCGGTCCAGCTGGTCACCGACCCGTCTCATGACGCCGCTCGGGAACTGATGCGCGCCAAGGAGTTCGTCGACCTGCTGGTGCCACGCGGCGGGCCGGAGCTGATCGAGTCCGTCGAGCGCAACGCCACCGTGCCCACGGTGATCGACGGTGCCGGCAACTGCCACGTCTACATCGACCGTTCGGCGGACCTGGAGATGGCCACGGCGGTCACGGTCAATGCCAAGACCTCCCGGCCCAGCGTGTGCAACGCCATGGAAACCCTGCTGGTGCACGAAGAACTCGCCCGCGACTGGCTCCCCGACGTACTCGACGAGCTGTCGGCCGCGGGTGTGGAGATCCGCGGTGACGCGACCGTTCGCGAGGTCTGGCCCAAGGCGGTGGCCGCGAGCGAGGACGACTGGGGCACCGAGTACCTCGACCTGGTGCTGGCCGTGCGGGTGGTGCCGGACGTGGGTGCGGCGATCGCGCATATCGACCGGTGGGGCACATCCAACGCCGAGGCGATCGTCGCACGGGACATCGACGTCGCCCGCCGGTTCGCCCGCGAGGTGGACTCCGGCAGCGTGTTCGTCAACGCCTCGACCCGTTACTCCGACGGCGGCGAATTCGGCTACGGCGTCGAGATCGGCGTGTCCACGCAGAAACTGCATATCCGCGGTCCGATCGGGCTGACCGCGCTGACCACCGTGAAGAACGTCGTCTGGGGTACCGGACAGACGAGGATCGTGTAGGGGAGCGAGCCCAGTGTCCACTGTCCGAACCGCGTCGCCGATCCGTCCGTCGTCCCTTGTGGACAATGCGGCGCAGGCGCTGTCCATCAAGTACAACAACCTGGTCTACGAGCTGAGCGCGGCCGGGCAGGACATCATCACGCTCTCGCTCGGCGAGGCGTTCTTCGACCTGCCGCTGCCCCGGTTCGACGACCTGACCGGGCACGGCCTGCATCACTACTCGCACTCCCGTGGGCTGCCGGAGCTGCGGCAACGGCTGGCCGGGTACTGGGCCGACTTCGACCTCCCGGTCGACCCGGACACCGAGATCGTCGTCACCGCGGGCTCGAAGGTGGCGATCTACATGGTGTTGCTGGCGCTGCTCGAGCCGGGGGACGAGGTGATCGTCCCGGAGCCGTTCTGGCTGAGCTACCCCGAGCAGGTGCGGCTCTGCCGCGGTGTTCCGGTGCTGGTGCCGCACGACGTGAGCGTGTTCGACTTCGGCCGTTACGTCACGCCGCGTACCAGGGCCATCGTGATCAACAACCCGAACAACCCGTCCGGCCGGGTGCACACCGACGCCGAACTGGAGTTCGTGCACGATCTGGCGGACGCGCGGGGCCTGGTGGTGATCGCCGACGAGGCGTACCACGAGTTCGTGCCGGCGGACACCCCGTTCCGGGCCTGTGGCTCGTTCGACCCGGAGCTGCGGCACACCGTCACGGTCAACTCGATGTCCAAGAACTACGGGGTTTCCGGCTGGCGTGTCGGCTACGTCATCGCGCATCGCACGCTGATCGACCAGGTCCTGAAGATCAACCAGCACCTGATCACCTGCGCGCCGACGATCCTGTCCTGGTATCTCGCCGAACACTTCGACGACATCCTGGACATCACCCGTCCGCAGATCCGCCGCGTCGTGGATCTGCGCCGCGAAGTCGCGGGCCAGCTCGCGGACATCGGCATCGAGACCCTGCCCGGCTCGGCGACGTTCTACCTCTTCGCCTCCCTCGGAAGATCCACTCTGGACTCGATGGAGTTCGCCACCCGGCTGCTGCGGGAAAGCGCGGTCAGCGTGGTGGCGGGCATCGCCTACGGCGAGTCGTGCGACCGGCACATCCGCATCTCCGTCGGCACGGAGTCGCCGTACCGGGTGGCAAGGGGCATCGCCGAGATCCGGAACCTGATCGACGCCACGAGCTGACCAGCGCAGGACTTGCGGGTCAGGTGACTGTTCCTGCGCTGTAAGGGGCCAGGCATGAGGCACCTACGGCGGGCGGCGGGTCGGGATCGCAGGTCCGGGAAGGGCTCCTTCCCTACCCTGAGAGTAGGGAAGGAGCCCTTCACTACATGCCGGACTGAGCTCGGCCCGGGCCGAGGCTGGCTTCGGACGGCAACACCACTGTGAGCCTGAGCACTGGAGCGACCGCGCGTGAAGGCCCCCTTGCCTCGGCTCAGCCGAGGAAACTCGACCTTCACACCTCCCTGAAGTACATGAAGGACCCCTTCCTTGCGCCTAGGTGCAGGAAGGGGTCCTTCATGTACTTTACTCGCGAAACCGCGCAACCCGCCCAAATCGGGCACATGCGTCTCGCAAGAGTCCCTTGTGGACAGTCGAGAGCCGGGTGAGGCTCCTTGCCTGGGCGCGCTGCTGCCGGGTCCACTTCGCCTTGTCCCGCCATGGCGGCGGAGCCGACCAGCAGTTATGCGAATTACCGGGGCCCTACCCGATCCTTGGACGGCTGCGGCTTCGGCGGCCGGCCGTGAAGCAAGGCGTGACTCGCGTGCCTGGAAGCCGCACTTGAGATCCGGATCTGAACACGCGAGTGCGGTGCCGCGTCACCCAGCCGAGGACTCGTCCTGGCGCCACGGGCGGCTACCTGGCGTTGCCCTTGCCGGAACGGCCGCAATCGCATTCCCGCCCGCAGGAAATTACTTGCGAGTCGCAGGTTTGAATACTTTTTTCCTGGGTATAGGACACTGTTCGAGCCCGGAGACATTCCTTCCGGTTTTTGCCCTGCGCTGGTCTGGCGAGTTTCACGCCGAAGTCCGATTGGCGAATTCTCTTCCCCCCGCGGCGGCGTCCGGCGGTGGCGGCGACACTGCGATACCCCAGGAAGAGCTCGATTTCAAGGCCACTCTGCCCGCGGTTCCACGGCATGGAATTGACCGGTGGTCAATCCCATGATCGCTTCTCGAATTGCGATCTTGGCAATTGTATGCCTATTGATTACCAATCAGAAGGATCTTCGTTTGTTTCCCGGTTCGTCCACTTGGTGGTATCGAAAAGCGGGCGGGGTGGGCAACGTATAAAGCGTCTCTTGGCGAGAATGATGCGCGGCGAGCTTCCCAGGGCGCCACAGCGGTCATTGGTTACATGCGATTTTCTCCTGTGACAGTTGAAGTGGTTCGGAAGGTCAGTTCAGTGTTTTCGTCAGTAGCAGAGTCGTGTGTTCCCGCAACCTCCGGAAGGCAGTCGGCCCGTCCCATCCCGCCAGGCAGGCTGGCCGGGGTCCTCAGCTCTCTCATCCAGCGGCATCACGTGCCGGGAGCCCAGCTCGCGGTGTGGCACAGCGACGAACTCTCGGTGGCCGAGGCTGGCATGGAAGACGGCGACCGGCCGATGAGTGTGGATTCGACGGTGCCCGTCGGGTCCATCACCAAGGCCTTCACCGCGACGCTCGCGATGCTTCTGGTGTCCGACGAGGACCTCGAGCTCGACACGCCCATCGGCGAGTTCCTCCCGGAACCGCGCGGCAGCGAGCTCGGCGGCCTGCTCACGCTGCGGCAGCTGCTCGGGCACACCAGTGGCCTGCCCTCCGACCCCGCCGAGCACTGCGCCAGCCGCCGCGAACTGCTCGGCTGGCTGCACCCGGACCTGCTGGTCTGTGCCCCAGGCACCGCCTTCTCCTACTCCAGCGTCGGCTATGCGCTCGTCGGCATGCTCATCGAGGAAGCCACCGGCATGCCGTGGCAGGAGGCCCTCGAAACGATCCTGATCGGCCCGCTGGGCATGAACGCCGCCTTCATCGGCTGCGCGGGCCGGGAGCCGACCGCCAAAGGACACGCCGGTCGTCCCGGAGCCCGGCCCCGGGTGGTCGAGCAGATGCTGGCCCCGATGCTCGCTCCCGTGGGCGGCCTGGCGCTGAGCGCCCGCGAACTGATCAAGTTCGGCCAGGCTCATCTGGGCAATCCCTGTCTGCTCGACGAGGCGACCGCGAGGGAGATGTACACCCCTGGCGACGCAGAACCGTTCGGCCTCGCCGACAGCTGGGGGCTCGGTCTGTCGCGTTTCCAGGGCAAGCGCGCCACCTGGCTGGGCCACGACGGCACGGCGGACGGGACTTCGTGCCACCTGCGCATCGACCGCGAAGGACAGACCGTCGTCGCGTTGACCACCAACGCCGTCGGAGGAGCGGCGCTGTGGTCCGCGGTGCTGCGGGAGCTGCGCGCGCTCGGCCTCGACATCCCGGACTACCGGGCGCGCGGTGAGCGTGCCCGGCGGGTCACCGTGCCGGACGAGAGTCGCGGCGGCTACCGCAACGGGGAGCTGGAGTACGTCGTGGAGACCGACACCGAGGGCGTCGTATGCCTCACGGTGGACGGTGAGGTCCACCGTGACCTTGCCCTCTACGACTGCGGGACGATGTCGGTCCCGGACCCCGCCACCGGACTGCGGGCCGACTGCGGCCGCATCGTCCGCGATCCCCGCACCGGACGCGTCACCGCCTTGCAGGTCGGTGGACGGCTCGCCGAGCGGGTGAGTCACTGAAGGCGGTCGCGCCGCCGTACGGCCCGAGAGCCGCTCTTCTTCCCCCTCTGTCTTCGTCCACCCGTCTCCCTCGAGGCGGTCCTCGACGTGCGCTCGGAAGGTTCGACGTTTCATGACATCCCAGGACATCGCCAGAGCCCACCACCCCGAACCGGCCGCGGAAGCCGGCGCGACCCTCCCCGGCCTGTTCGCGCGTCAGGTGGCGCGTACCCCGGACGCGATCGCCGTGACCGGGGACTTCGCGCCGTTGACCTATCGGGAACTCGACGAGCGGGCCGACCGGCTCGCGCGCCGCCTGGTGCGGCTCGGCGTCCGCGCCGAACACCCGGTCGCCGTGAGCCTGACGCGGTCGCGCGACTTCGTCGTCGCCGAAGTCGCGATCGTCAAGGCAGGCGGGGTCTACGTCCCGCTCGACGCGCGGGCTCCCGAAGCGCGATCGAACCGGGTGCTCGCCGAAGTGGGGGCTTCGGTCCTGCTCACCGACCGGGAGCGTTCGCTTCCCGGCGTCCACGCGCAGCGCCTCGACGACCCCACCCTGGACCACGAACCCGCCGGTTCACCCGGCACGGTGGTGGATCCGGACCAGCTCGCGTACGTGATGTACACCTCCGGTTCGACCGGTGTGCCGAAAGGCGTCGCCGTGACGCACCGGGACGTCACGGCGCTGGCGGCCGACAGCAGGTTCGGCGACGCGCACGAACGGGTGCTGCTGCACTCGCCGCCGGCCTTCGACGCGTCGACCTACGAGCTGTGGGTGCCGCTGCTGAACGGCGGCACCGTCGTCGTCGCGCCGCCGGGCGAACTCGGGGTCGAGGGATTGCGCCGGATGGTGTCCGGACACGGGGTGACGGCGTTGTGGCTGACCGCCGGGCTGTTCCGGGTGGTGGCGCAGGAGGCACCGGACTGCTTCCGCGGCCTGCGGGAGGTCTGGACCGGTGGGGAGGCGGTCCCGGCGGGCCCGGTCCGCCGCGTCCTCGAACGCTGTCCGGGCCTCGTCGTGGTCGACGGGTACGGGCCAACCGAGACGACGACTTTCGCCACCTCGCACCGGCTGCCGTCACGCGGTTCGGTGCCGGAACGCCTGCCCATCGGCACTCCGCTCGACGGGATGCGGGCGTACGTGCTGGACACCGGGCTGAACCCGGTGGCCGACGGCGAGGCGGGGGAGCTGCACCTCGCCGGGTCGGGGCTGGCGCGTGGCTACCAGGCACGTCCGGGGCTGACCGCGGAGAAGTTCGTCGCCGACCCGCTCGGCCCGGACGGCGACCGCATGTACCGCACCGGTGACGTCGTGCGCCGGAACGACCGCGGCGAGCTGGAATTCCTCGGCCGCGTGGACGACCAGGTCAAGATCCGCGGCTTCCGCATCGAACTCGGCGAGATCGAAGACGTGCTGTGCCGGCACGACGACGTCAGCGAGGCCGTGGTCGTGGCCAGGGAAGACCGGCCGGGCGCCAAACGGCTCGTGGCGTATCTCGTCACCCGCGGCGACCGTAGAGAGGAACCGGACGGTCTGCGCGCGTTGCTCACCGAGACGCTGCCCGGCTACATGATCCCCTCGGCGTTCGTCGTCCTGGACGGCCTGAAACTGAACGCCAACGGCAAGGTCGACCGGCGCGCCTTGCCGGCGCCCCCGGCGGAAACGGCGGAGTACGTCGAGCCGCGGACCGTCGCCGAGCGGCGGGTCGCCGCGATCTGGGCCGACGTGCTGGGCGGCGGTCCGGTGGGCGCCACCGACGACTTCTTCGCCAGGGGCGGCGACTCGATCCTCGCCGTGCAGGTGCTTTCCCGGCTGCGCGAGGCGTTCGGGACGGAGCTGACGGCGAAAGCGCTGTTCGACGCCCCCACCGTCGAACGGTTCGCCCGGCTCCTGCCGGAGACTCCGGACCCGCCCCGTGCCGAGCCGATCCCGGTCGCCCCCCACGATCGTCCGGTGCCGATTTCCCCGGCACAGCAGCGACTGTGGTTCCTCGACGAGCTTTCCGGAAACGCCGCGACCGAGAACAACACCGGCGTCGGGCTGCGGCTCTCGGGCCCGCTGGACGTTCACGCCCTCGCCAACGCGCTCGACCTGCTCTGCGCACGCCACGACTCCCTGCGCACCACCTTCGACGTGGTGGACGACGAGGGTGTCCAGCGGATCGCCGACTCCGCCGTCATCCCGCTCCAGATGCGCCGACTGTCCGATGAGGACGATCTGGACGGCGAACTCAGGGCTGAGTTGTCGCGGCCGTTCGACCTCCGGAGCGGCCCGCTGACCCGGGCCACTCTGTTCGCACTGGCGGACCGGGAGCACCTGCTGGTGCTCTGCCAGCACCACATCGTCACCGACGGCGCGTCCATCGGCATCCTCACCGAAGAGTTGATGGACCTCTACGCCGGGAAGACACTGCCGGAACTCCCTGTGCGCTACGCCGACTTCGCCGCCTGGCAACGTTCCCGGCTGACCGGCCCGGCGCTGCGGCCGCATCTGGCGTACTGGCGGCAGCGGCTGGACGGCCTCGAACCGCTGGCCCTGCCGACCGACCGGCCCCGCGCCGCGCAGCGGTCGACCGAGGGTGCGGTTCACCGGCGGCCGCTGCCCGCGGCGCTGGTCGACCGGCTCACCGAACTGGGCCACGAGCACGGCGCGACGCTGTTCATGACGCTGACCGCCGCCGTGCAGATCCTGCTGGCCCGCCAGAGCGGGCAGCAGGACGTCGCGGTCGGCACGGCCGTCACCGGCCGGGACCGCGCCGAACTGGAGAGGCTGACCGGTTTCTTCGTCAACACCCTGGTGTTGCGCTCGCGGGTGGAGGACGACCGGCCGTTCACCGGGTTCCTCGGCGAATTCCGGGGAACCGTGCTGGACGCCTTCGCGCACGCCGACGCGCCGTTCGACCGGGTCGTCGACGCGGTGCGCCCCGAACGCGATCCCTCCCGGACGCCACTCGTGCAGGCCGTCGTCGTCCTGCAGAGCCCGCTGGTGCGGCCGCGCGACGTCGCCGGACTCCGGGTCACCGAGCAGGACCTGCCCCGGCCGTCCGCCCGCTTCGACCTCGTGATCGAGTTCTGGCCGCGCAACGGCACCTTCGAGCTCGTGATCGAGTACAGCACCGGCCTGTTCGACGCCGTCACCGTCGAACGCCTGGCGGCCCGGCTGGAGACCCTGCTGACCGGGATCGCCGCCGATCCCGCCCGGCCGCTCGGTGACCTGCCGCTCACGACGGAGGCGGACCGGCGCTTCCTGCTCCCCGGCGACAGCCCCGTCGCCCCGGTCGACACCGTCCCGGCGGCCTTCGGCCAGCAGGTCACCCGGACACCACACGCGACGGCGGTGACTTGTGGAGACACCTCGCTCACCTACCTCGAACTGCAGGACCGCGCCGATCGGCTCGCCCGCCACTTGAGCGAACTGGGTGTGCGGGCGGAAGACCGCGTCGGGATCCTGATGGACCGCTCGGTGGACCTCGTCGTCGCCGTTCTGGCGGTCCTCAAGGCAGGCGCCGCGTACCTGCCGCTCGACCTGCGCGCGCCCGCCGCGCGGATGCGACGGATTCTCGACGGCTCGGCGTTGCTGCTGACCGACTCCACTTGGGCGGACGTCGCCGCGGACGTGCACTCGCGGCCACTTCAGGTGGTCGTCCCGGCGAAACCCGGTGACCGGCCTGGCATCGAGCTGGATCCCGAAAACCTGGCGTACATCGAGTACACCTCGGGTTCCACGGGCGTGCCGAAGGGGGTCGCGGTGCGTCACGCGGACGTCGTCGCGCTCGCGCGGGACAGCCGGTTCACCGGCAGCGCGCACGAGCGGGTGCTGCTGCACTCGCCGCTGGCGTTCGACGCGTCGACGTACGAGCTGTGGGTGCCGCTGCTCAACGGCGGCGAAGTCGTCGTCGCCCCGCCGGGAGACCTCGACGTCGACCGGCTGCGGCAGCTGATCACCCGGCACGGCGTGACCGCGCTCTGGCTCACCGCGGGCCTGTTCCGGCTTGTCGCCCAAGAGGAACCCGACTGCTTCACCGGTGTCCGCGAAGTCTGGACCGGTGGCGACGTGGTCCCGGCGGAGACGGTCCGTCGCGTGCTCGCGCGCTGTCCCGGGCTGGCCGTGGTCGACGGCTACGGGCCCACCGAGACGACCACGTTCGCGTCCGCCTTCCGGATGACGTCACCGGCGTCCGTGCCGGACGTCGTGCCGATCGGCACCCCGCTCGACGGGATGCGGGCGTTCGTGCTCGACGCCCGGCTACGGCTGGTGCCGCGTGGCGCGGTCGGCGAGCTGTACGTCGCCGGGCCCGGTCTGGCCCGCGGCTACACCGACCGTGCCGGGGCCACCGCCGAACGCTTCCTCGCCAATCCCTTCGGCGATCCGGGAAGCCGGTGCTACCGCACGGGTGACCTGGTGCGCTGGCGTTCCGACGACACGCTGGAGTTCGTCGGCCGGGCCGACGACCAGGTCAAGATCCGGGGCTTCCGGGTGGAGCCGGCGGAGATCGAGGCCGCCCTCACCGAACGGGCGGACGTCGCGCAGGCGGTGGTGCTCGCGCGGACGGACGCCGGGCGCAAGCGGCTCGTGGCCTACGTCGTCCCGGCGCCGGGTACGGCACCGGACGCGACCGCGGTACGCGGCTCGCTGGCGAAGGTGCTGCCGGACTACCTTGTGCCGTCGGCGATCGTGCTGCTCGACGCGCTTCCCCTGAGCCCCAACGGAAAACTCGACCGGCGCGCGCTGCCCGAACCGGCGCTCGACCCGGCGGCCGTCCGCCGCACGGAACCGCGGACGGAACCCGAGCGCGTGCTGGCCCGCATCTGGGCCGAGGTGCTCGGGCTCGACGAGGTCGGGGTCGAGGACAACTTCTTCGACCTGGGCGGTGACTCGATCCTGAGCATCCAGGTCGGCGCCAGGGCACGCCGGGCCGGGTTCGCGCTGAGCACCGGCGACCTCTTCCGGCACCAGACCGTGGCCGCGCTGGCGGCCACGGCCACCGAGACGCGCGGAGCGACCGCGCGGGGCCCGGTGTCCGGTGAGGCGCCGTTGACGCCGATCCAGGAGTGGTTCTTCGCCACCCAGACCCGGCGGCCCGAGCGGTTCGACCAGTCGCTGTCGATGGAACTCGCCGCGGATGTCGACGAGGCCGCGCTGCGCACCGCGCTGTCGGCACTGGTCGAACAGCACGACGCGCTGCGGATGCGCTTCGAACGCGCGAACGGGCGTTGGCGTCAGGTGAATCCACCACCCGGACCGGTGGACGTACTCGACGGACCGTCCGAAGCAGACCTCGGCCGCGGGCCGTTGCTGCGGGCATCGCTGTCCGAAGAGGACGGTCGCAAGACACTTCGACTGGCCGCCCACCACCTCGTGGTCGACGGGGTGTCCTGGCGAGTGCTGCTGGAGGACCTGGACCTGGCCTACCGGCAGGCGGTCCGGGGCGAGGCCGTCGACCTCGGACCGAGGTCGACGTCGTTCCTCGAGTGGGCCCGCCGCCTGGCCGACCGGGCCGAGGCGGGCGGGTTCGCCGGAGAATCGGCCTACTGGCAGGACCTCGACGGCGGCACGTCGGTGCCGGTGGACGGCGCGGGACCGAACACCGCCGGTGCCGCCCGGTCGGTGACCGTGCGGCTGACCGAAGCGGAGACGACCTCGCTGACGCGTGACGTGCCCGCCGTGTACCGCACCCGGATCAACGACGTGCTGCTCACCGCGCTCGGCCGCGTCCTTCGGGACTGGACCGGCCACGACCGGGTCGTGGTGGACCTCGAAGGCCACGGCCGCGAGGATCTGTTCGAGGACACCGACCTGTCACGGACGGTGGGCTGGTTCACCAGCCTGTTCCCGGTGGCGCTGGAAACCGGTGGTGACTGGGGCCGGGCGCTCAAAACGGTCAAGGAGCGGCTGCGGGCGGTGCCCAGTCGCGGCATCGGCTACGGCGTCCTGCGCTACCTCACCGGGACGGCGCCGGAGATCACCCCGGCGGTCAGTTTCAACTACCTCGGCCGGTTCGACCCACCGGTAGCCGACGGCGGCCTGTACGCCGCGCCGGGCCGCGAACTGACCTTGGACGTCGCCCCGGAGGAGATCCGGCCGCATCTGCTCGACGTCGTCGGCCGCATCGACGGCGGCGCGCTGGAGTTCGACTGGTTCTTCGCCGAGGGCGTGCACGACGAGTCCACAGTGGAGGGTCTGGCGAACGCGCTCCTCGACGCGTTGCGGGAGATCGTCCGGCACTGCGCCGAGCCGGGCGCGGGCGGCCGGACACCGTCGGACTTCCCGCTGGCCGCGCTGGACCAGCGGCAGGTGGACGCGCTGGCAGGCGACGGCCGCGCGGTCGAGGACCTCTACCCGCTGACCCCGATGCAGGCGGGGATGGTCTTCCACGCCCTGGCGCCGGGCGGCACCCGGGTCTACTTCGAACAGCTGACCTTCGTCCTGGACGACGTCGCCGATCCGCGGCGGCTCGGTGCGGCCTGGCAGCGGGTGGTGGACCGGACGCCGGTGCTGCGCAGCCGGATCGTCTGGGAGAACGTGCCCGCCCCGCTGCAGCTGGTCGAACGCGACGTCACCCTGCCGATCACCCATCTCGACTGGACCACTCGGTCCACTGTGGACCGCGAGGAGGCGCTGCGGCGGTTGCTGGAGGCCGACGCCGAGGAAGGGCTCGACCTGGCACGGGCGCCACTGACCCGGCTCGTCGTCGTCAGGCTGCCCGGTGACGCCGTACGCGTGGTGTGGACGTTCCATCACGTCCTGCTCGACGGCTGGAGTGTCTTCCAGGTGCTGTCCGACGTCATCGCGCTGGCCAGGGGCGATGAGGAGGCGGTGCCCGAACGACGGCCGTTCCGCGACTACCTCGCCTGGCTGGCCCGCCAGGACGATCGGGCCGCCGAGAAGTACTGGCGAGCCGAACTCGCCGAGCTGGCCGCGGCGACACCGTTGCCGTACGACCGTGTGCCCGCCCGCGGCCACACGACCGGCTCGGCCGACCGGGTGGCCGCCGAGCTGGACGAAGCCGCGTCCGACCGGCTGTACGCGTTCGCGAAACGCCATCGGCTGACGGTGAACGCCGTCGTCCAGGGTGCGTGGGCGCTGTTGCTGTCGCGCTACAGCGGCGAGCGGGATGTCTGTTTCGGCGCGACCGTCTCCGGCAGACCGTCCGAGCTGCCCGGGGTGGACGACATCACCGGCATCTTCATCAACACCCTGCCGGTGCGGATGCGCGTGGACGGCGGTGCCGGACTGGTCGACTGGCTGTGGGAGGCGCAGACCCGGCAGGTCTCCTCACGCCGGTTCGGGCATCTCGCGCTCACCCGGCTGCAGGGCTGGAGCGGTGTCCCGGCGGGGACGAACCTGTTCGACAGCATCGTGGTGTTCGAGAACTACCCGATCGACGAACTCTCCGACGGGCCTCGGGTCCGGGAGCTGGAGGCGGCCGAGCGGACCAACTACCCGCTCAGCGTCGTCGTCTATCCGGGACGCCGGCTTTCACTGGTGCTCGGCTACGACCCGGCCCTGTTCGACGCCGGAACGGCCGAACGGCTCGCCGCCCATCTGGACGTGCTGCTGCGGGGCATGGCGGACGTCGGAGTCTCGGCGATCACGATGCTGACCGAAGCCGAGGAAGACCGCGTGGTCCACGAGTGGAACGCCACCGGCACGACGTTGCCGGACGCCGCGCTGACGCCGTTGTTCGAAGCTCAGGTACGGCGCACTCCGGCAGCCGTCGCGGTGGACGGCGACACCGGGTCCCTGACCTACGCCGAACTCGACGCACGGGCGAACCGGCTGGCTCACCTGCTGCTGCGACACGGCGTCGGTGCCGAGGAGCGGGTCGCGGTGCTGATGGACCGCTCGGCCGACCTGGTCGTGGCGGAGCTGGCGATAATCAAGGCGGGTGGCGCCTATCTGCCGCTGGACCTGCGGGCACCGGCGGACCGGTTGCGCCTGCTGCTGACCGAGGCCGAGGCGAAGATCGTCGTCACCGACACGGCACGGCGACCGCAGGCCAAGGAAGTCCACTGTGGACAGCTGCTGACGGTCGACGACGCCGCCGGCGAACCCGCGACGGCGCCGGGTGTCCCGGCCGATCGCGACCAGCTCGCCTACGTCATCTACACCTCGGGCTCGACCGGCTCGCCCAAGGGGGTCGCCGCACGGCAGCGTGACGTCGTGGCGCTGGCCCGGGACCGGCGGTTCCGGACCGGGGCGCACGAGCGGGTGCTGCTGCATTCACCACATTCGTTCGACGCCTCCACCTACGAAACGTGGGTGCCGCTGATCAACGGCGGCTGTGTGATCGTCGCGCCGGCACGGGAACTGGACGTCGCGACGCTTCGCCGGATGATCGTGGAGCACCGGGTCACCGGGGCGTTCCTGACCACGGGGTTGTTCCGGCTGGTGTCGCAGGAGGATCCGCGTTGCTTCGCGGGGATGCGGCAGGTGTGGACCGGCGGTGACGCCGTGCCCGCAACCGCGTTGCGCCGGGTGCTGGAAGCCTGTCCGGACACCGTGGTCGCGGACGTCTACGGGCCGACCGAGACGACCACTTTCGCGACCGTCCGCCTGATGTCGTCGGTCGGCGAAGTGCCGGACGTGGTGCCGATCGGCGGACCGCTGGACAACACGCGGACCTACGTCCTCGACGCCGGGCTGTCCGTCGTGCCGCCGGGGGTCCCCGGTGAGCTGCACATCGCCGGTGAGGGCGTGGCTCGCGGATACCTGGCGAACCCGGGTCTCACCGCGGACCGGTTCGTCGCCGACCCCTTCGGCACCGGCGAGCGGATGTACCGCACCGGGGACATCGTGCGGTGGACGCCGGAGGGGCAGCTGGAGTTCGTCGGCCGCGTCGACGAGCAGGTCAAGGTCCGCGGCTTCCGGGTCGAGCTGGGCGAGATCGAGGCGGCGCTGGGTGCGCATCCCGCACTGGCGCAGGCCGCGGTAGTCGCGCGGGAGGACGGCGGCGTCAAACGACTGGTGGCCTACGTCGTCGGGGAGAGCGGCGTGCCGGACACCGCCGAACTGCGGGAGTTCCTCGGCCGCACCCTGCCGGACTACATGGTCCCGGCGGTGTTCGTCCCGCTCGAGCGGCTTCCGGTGAACGTCAACGGGAAACTGGACCGGCGGGCGTTGCCCGTACCCGACTTCGACACCCAGCGCGCTACCGCTCACGTGGCACCGCGGCCGGGCCGCGAAACCGTGCTCGCCGACATCTGGGCCGAGGTGCTCGGGGTCGGGCGAGTCGGCGCCGAAGACGACTTCTTCGCGCTCGGCGGAGACTCGATCCTCAGCATCCAGGTGGTGTCCCGCGCCCGGCAGGCCGGACTCGATCTGCTGCCCGGTGACCTGTTCACGCACCGCACCATCGCCGAACTGGCCGTCTCGGCGGGCGACGTCCACGAAACGGCCGACCGGGGCCCGATCAGCGGCGACGTCGTGCTCACCCCGATCCAGCGGTGGTTCTTCGCCACGCAGAACGACGATCCCGGGCACTTCGATCAGCGCGTCGAGATCGAGCTACCGGCTCCGGCCGACCCGGGCGCGGTGCGCACCGCGCTGGCCGCGCTGCTCGAACACCACGACGCGCTGCGCATGCGGTTCGAGCATGGTCAGCGGCAGGTGAATGCCCCGGTCGATCCCGCGGCCGACGTCCTGGACACACCGGTGGATCGCGACCTGGCCACCCGGGCGATGCTGCGCGCCGCGCTGCCCGCGCCCGGCAGGCTCACCCTGTCCGCACACCACCTCGTGGTCGACGGCGTGTCCTGGCGGGTGCTGCTGGAGGACTTCGACAAGGCTTACCGGCAGGCCGTACGCGGAGAAGCCGTCGACCTCGGCCCGCGCGGAACCTCCTTCCAGGAGTGGGCGGAACGGCTGGCGGAGTACACCGCCGCGGGTGGGTTCGACGACGAACTCGGCCATTGGCACGCCACAGCCGCGGAGCCGGCCGTGCCGGTGGACGGCGACGGCCCGAACACCACCGCGGCGATGCGCGAGGTCACCACCCGCCTCGGCGCCGAGGAGACCGCGGCGCTGCTGCGCGCGGTGCCCGACGTGTACCGGACTCAGGTCAACGACGTGCTGCTCACCGCGCTGGGCCGGGTGCTGGCCGACTGGACCGGACGGGACCGGGTGCTGGTGGATCTGGAGGGACACGGCCGGGAGGAGCTGTTCGACGGCGTCGACCTGTCGCGGACCGTCGGCTGGTTCACCACGCTGTTCCCGGTCGCGCTCGACGTCCCGGACGACTGGGGCACGGCGCTGAAGTCGGTCAAGGAGCAGCTGCGAGCGGTGCCCCGGCGCGGTATCGGTTACGGCGCTTTGCGTTACCTCGCCGGGACGGCGCCGGAGATCACGCCTCAGGTGAGCTTCAACTACCTCGGCCGTTTCGACGCGGATTCCGGCCGTCTCGAATCGGACGACTCCCCGCGCTCGGTCCGGGCACATCTGCTGGGCGTCGTCGGCCGCGTCGAAGGCGACGAACTGGAATTCTCCTGGTACTACGCGGAGGGCGTGCACCGGGAGGAGACGGTCGCCCGGCTGGCCGGGGCGCTGGTCACCGCGTTGCGCTCGATCATCGCGCACTGCGCCGAGCCCGGTACCTGGGGCCGCACGCCGTCGGACTTCCCGCTCGCCCGGCTCGACCAGGCGACGGTGGACCGGCTCGCCGCCCTCGACGTCGAGGACATCCACCCGCTGACGCCGATGCAGTCGGGCATGGTGTTCCACTCCCTGTCACAGGGTGAGGAGCGGGTCTACTTCCAGCAGGTGGCGTTCGTCCTCGACGGTGTCACCGATCCGGACATCCTCGCGAGGGCCTGGCAGCGTGTGGTCGACCGGACGCCGGTACTGCGCACGCGCATCGTCTGGGAGGGCGTCGACGAGCCCGTGCAGGTGGTCGGGCGTGACGTAACCGTGCCGATCACCCACCTTGACTGGCGCGCACTGTCCGAAGTGGAGCGTGAGACCGCCTGGCGCGCCGTCCTCGACCGCGACCGGGCCCAAGGGATGGACTTGACGGTCGTGCCGTTGCTGCGGCTCACGCTGGCGCGGTTGTCCGGTACCGAAGTCCGCGTGCTGTGGACGTTCCACCACGTGCTGCTCGACGGCTGGAGTGTGTTCGGGATCCTGTCCGACGTCTTCGCCTGCCATGGCGCGTTCACCGACGGGGAAGCCGAGGACCTGCCCCGCCGCCGTCCGTTCCGCGATTACGTCGAGTGGCTCGCGAACCAGGACGACCGGCTCGCCGAAACGCATTGGCGGACCGTGCTCGGCGACCTCACCGCACCCGCGCGGTTGCCGTTCGACCGGCCGCCAGCCCAGGCGCACACCACCCGCTCGTCGGACTGGCTGACCGTCGAACTCGGCGCGGACGAGACCACACGACTGCGTGAGACCGCGCAGAGTGCCGGGCTCACGCTGAACACGCTCCTGCAGGGCGCGTGGGCGCTGCTGCTCGCCCGGTACACCGGTGACCGCGACATCTGCTTCGGCACCACGGTTTCCGGGCGGCCGGTGGACCTGCCGGGAGCGGACGACATCGCCGGCATCTTCATCAACACCCTGCCGGTCCGGGTCACCGTGGCGGGTGCGGTCAGCGCGGTGGCGTGGCTGCGCGACCTCCAGGCGGGCCAGGTCGAATCCCGCCGATACGGACATCTGCCGCTGACCCGGCTGCAGGGCTGGAGCGGGGTGCCCGCCGGCGCGAACCTGTTCGAAAGCCTGGTGGTGTTCGAGAACTACCCGATCAACGAGGAAGCGGCCACCGCGCACGGCTTGCGGCTGCGGGCGCTGGACGCGGTCGAGACGACCAGCTATCCGCTCAGCGTGGTCGCCTCGCCGGGCGAGCGGTTGTCCATCGACCTCGGCTACGACCCGGATCTGTTCGAGGCGGCTTCGGCGCGGCGGATCGCCCGGCAGCTGACCGGCGTCCTGCGGAGTCTCGGCGAGGACCTCGGCCGGCCGCTGGCCGAGATCGACCTGCTCACCGACGCCGAACGGCGGCAGGTGCTCGTCGAGTGGAACGACACGACGAGCGCGGTTCCCGAGCGCACGCTGGGCGAATTGTTCGCCGAGCAGGTGCGGCGGACGCCGGACGCGCCGGCGTTGACCGCCGACGGCGTCGAGCTGAGCTATGCCGAGCTGGACGCTCGCGCGGACCGGCTGGCGCAGCGGCTGGACATCGGGGTCGAGGAGCTGGTCGGCGTGCTCATGGAGCGCGCGCCCGAGCTGGTGATCGCCGAACTGGCCATCGTGAAGGCGGGCGGGGCGTACCTGCCACTGGACACCCGCGCGCCCGAAGCACGGCTGAAGAGCCTGCTCTCCGGGGTTTCCGCGCTGGTCACCGACCGGGAGTGGGAGCCGGTGGCCCGGTCACTCCACGCCGGGCCGGTCCTGCTCGCCGAGGACACCGAGAACGCCGAGCCGTCCACGCCGCGCCGCCTTCCGACGCCTCATCGGGACAACCTGGCGTACGTCATCTACACCTCGGGCTCCACGGGAACACCCAAGGGAGTCTCGGCGCGCCACCGCGACGTCGTGGCGCTGGCCTGGGACCGGCGGTTCCGGACCGGAGCGCACGAGCGGGTGCTGCTGCATTCACCGCATTCCTTCGACGCCTCCACCTACGAGCTGTGGGTGCCGTTGCTGGCGGGCGGTTGTGTCGTGGTGGCGCCGCCCGGTGACCTCGACGTCGACACGCTCGCCCGAGTCATCACCGAACATCGGGTCACCGGGGCGTTCCTGACGACCGGGTTGTTCCGGCTGGTGGCGCAAGAGGCTCCGGGCAGCTTCGCCGGGATGCGCGAAGTGTGGACCGGCGGCGACGCCGTCCCCGCCACCGCGTTGCGCCGGGTGCTGGAAGCCTGTCCCGGCACGGTGGTCGCCGACGTCTACGGCCCCACCGAGACCACGACCTTCGCGACCGTGCGCCTGATGTCGTCGGTCGGCGAGGTGCCCGATGTGGTGCCGATCGGCGGGCCCTTGGACAACACACGGGCCTACGTCCTCGACAGCACGCTTCGGCCGGTGCCGCCCGGAGTGCCCGGCGAACTGCATCTGGCAGGAGAGGGCTTGGCCCGCGGCTACCTGGGCAGTGCCGGGCTGACCGCGGACCGGTTCGTCGCCGACCCCTTCCGGGCGGGCGAGCGCATGTACCGGACCGGGGACGTCGTGCGGTGGACTGCGGAAGGGCAGCTGGAGTTCACCGGCCGGGTCGACGAGCAGGTCAAGATCCGCGGCTTCCGCGTCGAACCCAGTGAGATCGAAGCGGCGCTCGCGGCCCATCCCGGCCTGGTCCAGGCCGCTGTGCTCGCCCGTGAAGATCAGGGAGTCAAGCGGCTGGTGGCCTACGTCGTCGCCGAGACGGACGTACCGGACGCTGCCGAGCTGAAGGAGTTCCTGGCGCGTGACCTGCCGGACTACATGATCCCGGCCGCGTTCGTCCCACTCGGGGAGCTTCCGTTGAACGTCAACGGGAAACTCGACCGGGCGGCACTGCCGGCACCGGACTTCAGCCTGCCGGTGACCGCGTGGGCGGCCCCCGGCACGGACGCCGAACGTGCGCTCGCCGAGATCTGGGCCGAAGTGCTCGGCGTCGAGGAAGTGGGTGTGGAAGCCGACTTCTTCGAGCTGGGCGGCGATTCGATCCTCAGCATCCAGGTGGTGTCGCGAGCCCGGCGGGCCGGACTGCGGCTGCTGCCGAAAGACCTGTTCCGGTATCCGACGATCAGGGCGCTCGCCGCGAGCGCGCAAGGCCCGGCGCCCACCCTCGCCGACCAGGGTCCGGTCACCGGTGACGTCCCGCTCACCCCGATCCAGCACTGGTTCTTCGCGACCCAGCCCGAGCAGTTCGACCAGTCCGTTCTGGTCGAACTCGCCGAGGACGTCGACGAAGCCGCGCTGCGCGCCGCGCTGACCACCGTTTTGGAGCACCACGACGCCTTGCGGATGCGGTTCGAGCGCACCGAGGACGGCTGGCACCAGTACAACGCGCCACCGGAGCCGGTGGACGTGCTGCACACCGGCGAAGTGTCCACAAAGGACTTCGACCTGCGGAACGGCCCGCTGTTCTCGGCCGTCCTGTCTCGTCCGCGCGAAGGCGGGCCGCTGCTTTCCCTGACCGCGCACCACCTGGTTGTCGACGGCGTGTCGTGGCGGATCCTCCTGGAGGATCTCGAAACCGCGTACCGCGGCGGCGGCCTCGGCCCGAAGACGACGTCGTTCCGTTCGTGGGCGCGACGGCTCGCCGAGCACACCGAGGCGGGCGGCTTCGACGACGAACTGGCGTACTGGCTGGCCGTCCCGCGGCCGGCCGCGCTGCCCGCCGACCACGACGGCGAGAACACGATCGGTTCGGCCCGCTCGGTCACCGTCCGGCTCGATCCGGACGAGACCAAGGCGTTGCTGCGTGATGTACCCGAGGTCTACCGCACCCAGGTCAACGACGTGCTGCTCACCGCGCTCGGCCGGGTGCTGGCCGACTGGACCGGGCAGCGGGAGGTCGTGGTCGACCTGGAAGGTCACGGCCGCGAGGACCTGTTCGACGACGTCGACCTGTCACGTACGGCAGGCTGGTTCACGAGCATGTTCCCGGTCGCCCTGGAGGCCCCCGCGGAGTGGGGCACCGCGCTCAAGGCGGTCAAGGAACGGCTCCGGGCGGTGCCCCGGCGTGGCATCGGCTACGGCGCCCTGCGCCACGTCGCCGGAACCGTGCCGGAGCTTGAGGCACCGGTCAGCTTCAACTACCTCGGCCGGTTCGACTGGGATCTCGGCGGCCTCTACCACGCCATGCGCGGGGGACTGGACGCTGACCTGGACGCGGCCGCGACGCGGACGCACGCTTTCGACGTCGTGGCCAGGGTGGAGCAGGACGCGCTCGAAGTGTCCTGGTCGTACTCGGCGAACCTGCACGACGAGTCCACTGTAGACGCACTGGCGGCCGGACTGCTCGCCGCGCTGCGAGGCATCATCGAGCACTGCGCCGGACCCGGCGCGGGCGGCCGGACGCCGTCGGACTTCCCGCTCACCACACTCGGCCAGTCCCAGGTGGACCGGCTGGTGGGCGAGGGCCGCGACGTCGAGGACGTCTACCCGCTGACCCCCATGCAAGGCGGGATGGTCTTCCACGGGCTGTCGCAGAGCGAGCAGGGCCTGTACTTCGAGCAGGCGACGTTCGTCCTCGACGGCGTCACCGACCTCGACGTGCTCGCCCGCGCGTGGCAGGAGGTGCTCGACCGCACCCCGGTGCTGCGAACAGCCTTCGTGTGGGACGGCCTGACGGAACCGGTCCAGGTCGTGCACCGCGACGTCATACTGCCGATCCGGCGGCTCGACTGGACGGACCTGTCCGAAGCCGAACGTGCGAAACGGCTGCGGCGTCTGCTGGAAGAGGACCGTGAGGAAGGCCTCGACCTCACCCGCGCCCCTCTGATGCGCGTCGCGCTCGCCCGGCTCTCGGACACCGAAGCACAGGTGCTGTGGACCTTCCACCACGTCCTGCTGGACGGCTGGAGCGTGTTCGGCGTGCTCGCGGACCTGTGCGCGGCCCACGCCGGAGGCTCACTGCCGTCCCGGCGGCCTTTCCGGGACTACCTGGAATGGCTGGGCGGACGCGACGACGCCGAGGCCGAACGGTTCTGGCGGCGCACCCTGGACGGCGTGGCGGAGCCGACACCACTGCCCTGCGACCGGGCGCCTGCGGAGACCCACACGACCTGTTCGGCGACCTGGCTGCCGTATTCGCTGGACGAAGCGGACACCGCCCGGCTCGACGGCTTCGTCAAGCGGCACGGGCTCACGCTCAACGTCATGGTCCAGGGCGCCTGGGCACTGCTGCTGTCGGTCTACAGCGGGCGCCGGGACGTCGTGTTCGGCGCCACCGTGTCCGGCAGGCCCGCCGAACTGTCCGAAGTGGACGGAATGCTGGGCATCTTCATCAACACCCTGCCGGTGCGCGCCGACGTCGACCGTTCGGCCGGGGTGGCCCGATGGCTGAAGGAACTGCAGAACGCCCAGGCGGAGGCGCGCGGATTCGACTTCGTGCCGCTGAGCAGGCTGCAAACCTGGACCGGGCTGCCCGGTGGCGTGAACCTGTTCGACAGCCTCGTGGTGTTCGAGAACTATCCGATCAAGGATGACGCGGCCGCTGAGCACGGCTTGCGCGTCCGTGACCTGACGGCCTTGGAGACGACGAACTTCCCGATCACCGTGGTCTCGTCGCCGGGACCGCGGCTGGCGGTGGAACTCGGCTACGACCCGGAACTGTTCGACCGGGCGACCATCGAAGACATCGCTGGGCGTCTTCTCCTGCTGCTGCGCGAACTCGCCACCGACGGCGACCGCCCGCTGGGCCGGGTGCCGCTGCTCGACGCGGGCGAGGAACGGCTCGTGCTGCGCGACTGGAACGCCACCGGCGACGAGCCGGCGGCACGCTCGCTGCCGGCGGTGTTCGCCGGACAGATCCGCGACCGTCCGGACGCGCCCGCGGTCGTGTCCGGCGGCGAAGTCCTGAGCTACGCGGAGCTGAACCGGCGCGCGAACCGGCTGGCGCACCGCCTGCTCGCGCTCGGGCTCCGGCCGGAGGACCGGGTCGGTCTCGCGGCCGAGCGGACGAGCGCGTTCGTGGTCGCCGAACTCGCCATCGCCAAGGCGGGTGGCGTCTACGTGCCCCTGGACACCCGTGCTCCGGACGAGCGCCTGCGGCTGCTCCTGACCGGCGTCGAGTACGCCGTCACCGACGAGACCTGGCTGGACACCCTTTCGCGTGTCCACGAGGGACACGTGGTGGTCGAGCCGGACACAGGTCCGGACCACGACCCGGAGGTGGCGGTCGATCCCGAGCAGGCGGCGTACCTGATGTACACCTCCGGCTCCACCGGGACACCGAAGGGGGTCGCCGTCCGGCACCGTGACGTCGCCGCACTGGCGGCGGACCGGCGGTTCGCCGGTGGTGCGCACGAGCGGGTGCTCCTGCACTCGCCACCCGCCTTCGACGCCACCACCTACGAGCTGTGGGTACCGCTGCTCAACGGCGGCACGGTCGTCGTGGCACCGCCCGCCGAACTCGACGCCCACGCCGTGCGGCGAGCGATCGCCGAGGACGGCGTGACCGGCCTCTGGCTCACCGCGGGACTGTTCCGGGTGCTCGCCCAGGAGGCGCCGGACTGCTTCACCGGCCTGCGTGAGGTCTGGACCGGTGGCGACGTCGTCCCGGCCGCCGCCGTCCGGCAGGTACTGGGCGCCTGCCCTGGCCTGCGGGTGGTGGACGGCTACGGCCCGACCGAGACGACCACCTTCGCCACGTCGTTCCCGATGTCCACCGTGGACGAAGTGCCGGACGTGGTGCCGATCGGCCGTCCGCTGGACGGGATGCGCGTTCAGGTGCTCGGTCCCGACCTGACGCCGGTTCCGCCGGGGGTCCCGGGGGAGTTGTGCATCAGTGGCGCCGGACTCGCCCGCGGCTACTTCGCCCGGCCCGGTCTGACGGCGGATCGTTTCCTCGCCGCTCCGTACGGGCCGCCGGGTACGCGGATGTACCGCACCGGCGACCTCGCCGCCTGGACCGCCGACGGCCGGGTCCGGTTCCTCGGCAGGCTCGACGAGCAGGCCAAGCTCCGCGGCTTCCGGATCGAACCGGGCGAGGTCGAAGCGGCGCTGGCCGCCCACCCCGCCATCGGACAGGCCGCGGTCATCGTCCGCGAGGATCGGCCAGGAGCCAAACTGCTCGTCGCCTACCTGGTGGGCGGCGACCTGCCCGCGGAAGAACTGAAGGCCTTCCTCGGCCGGACGCTGCCGGACTATCTGATCCCGTCGGCTTTCGTCCAGCTCGACGCACTTCCCCTGAGCCGCAACGGAAAGCTCGACCGTCGTGCGCTGCCCGCGCCGGATCCGGCCGAGACGCGACCGGCGTACGCCGCCCCGGAGACCGACACCGAACGTGTCGTGGCCGGAATCTGGGCCGAGGTGCTCGGCCTGGAACGGGTCGGCGTGGGGGACAACTTCTTCGACCTCGGCGGGGATTCGATCCGGAGCCTGCACATCGCCTCCCGGGCGAGCGCGGTGTTCGACATCCGGCTCACCCCGCGTGACGTACTGACCGCCCGCACCGTGGCCGTACTGGCCGAGACGGTCGAGGAGAAGATCCTGCGGGATCTCGAGCTCCTCGCCTCCGGTGACACCACCACCGAACTGTGAGGACCCGCCCATGACGTCATCCAGATCCGACCGAATCGCGGCACTGCCCGCCGAACTCCGGGAGAAGCTGCGCGCCAGGATGGCAGGCGCGGCCGCGCGGACCGACGTGCTCCCCACCGCGGATCGTGACCGCCCGCTCCCGCTGTCGTTCGCCCAGCGGCGGCTGTGGTTCCTCGACCGGCTCCACCCGGACGACGCCGAGTACAACAGCGCACTGGCCTTGCGGCTGTCCGGAGAACTCGACATCCCGGCCCTGGCCGAAGCCCTGCGCGCGCTCGTCGAACGGCACGAGTCGTTGCGGACCACCTTTGACGAGGTGGACGGCGAAGGCGTCCAGATCATCCACCCGCCGGCGGGTCTGCCGCTGCCTGTGGTGGACGTCGACGCCGAAGCGCTCGAACGGGTGCTGCTCGAGGAGTACTCGCGACCGTTCGACCTGCAGCGCGGGCCGTTGGTGCGGGCATGGCTGGGCAAGACCGGCCCCGAGGAGCACGTGCTGCTGATGTGTGTGCACCACATCGTCACCGACGGCTGGTCGATGGGCGTGCTGACCGGCGAACTCGCCGAGCTGTACAACGCCGGTGTCCGTGGTGAGCGGGCCGTGCTCCCGCCGCAGCCGGTGCAGTACGCCGACTTCGCGGCGTGGCAGCGGAACCGGCTGTCGGACGACGTGCTCGCGGAACGGCTCACCTACTGGCAGCACAGATTGGGCGGGCTCGCCCCGTTGGAGCTGCCGACCGACCGGCCGCGACCGGCGACCCGGACGACCGAGGGCGCGGTGCGTGAATTCCGCCTGCCGCGGGAGACGGCCGCGCGGCTGGCCGAGCTGGCGCGGTCCGGCGAGACCACGCTGTTCGCCACCGTGCTCGCGGCCTGCAAGGTGCTGTTCGCGCGTTACGCCGGGCAGGAAGACGTGGCCGTCGGCACGGTCGTCCAGGGCCGTGACCGGCCGGAACTGCAGCGGGTGGTCGGGTTCTTCGTCAACACCGTGGTGCTTCGGTCCACTGTGGACCTGTCGCGGAGCTTCCGTGAGCTGCTGGGCGAGGTGCGGGAGACGGTGATCGACGCCTTCTCCCACGACGACGTGCCTTTCGAGCGGCTGGTCGACGCCGTGCACGCGGACCGCGATCCCAGCCGCAGCCCGCTGTTCGACGTGATGGTGCTGCTGCACAGTGCCTCCGGCGCGAAGCCGTCCTTCGATGGACTCGAGGCCGAAGACGTCGGTGTCGAGCGGAAGTCGTCGAACTTCGACCTGACCGTCGAGTTCGAGGAACGCGACGGCGCCCTCGCCGGACTGGTCGAATACAGCACGGCGCTGTTCGACGCGGACACCATCGACAGGCTGATCGCCCATCTCGCGGTGCTGCTGGACGCCGTCGCCGCCGAACCGGACCGGCCGCTGGCCGGGGTTCCGCTGACGACGGACGGCGAGCTGCACCGGATGCTCGTCGAGTGGAACGACACCGGCATCGACGTACCGGACACGACCGTCGTGGACTTGCTCGACCGCCAGGCCGTGGCGACGCCCCACGAGACCGCTTTGGTGTTCCGTGACGAGACGCTGGACTACGCGGAGCTGGTCCGGCGCGTCGACGTACTCGCCGGTGAGCTGGTGCGGCGGGGAGCCGGACCGGAGCGGATCGTCGCCGTCATGCTGCCTCGGTCGGCCGAGGCCGTGGTGGCACTGTTCGCGGTGTTGAAGGCGGGTGCGGTGTACCTGCCGGTCGACCCCGGTCTCCCGGCGGAACGCATCGAGACGCTGCTGCGTGACGCGGATCCGGTCGTGGTGGTGGACGAGGACTTCGAGTGCACGGGGCATCCGGCGGTGCCCGTCGGCCCTCGCCCCGATCAGGCCGCGTATGTCATCTACACCTCCGGGTCGACGGGCAAGCCGAAAGGCGTCGTGGTCGAGCACCGCGCGCTGGTGAACCTGCTGGCCAACCACCGGCGGGTCTTCGGCGCCGGCCGCCTGCGCGTGGCGGGCACGGCGGCCTTGTCGTTCGACACGTCCTGGGAGGGACCGCTGCTGCTGGCCGACGGCCACGAACTGCACCTCGTGGACGACGACACCCGGCTGGACCCGGAGGCGCTCACCCGGTACGTCACCGGGCACCGGATCGACTTCCTCGACCTGACCCCGTCCTATCTCCGGCAGTTGCTCCCCGCCGGACTGCTGGACGGGCCGCACCGCCCGGAACACCTGATGCTCGGCGGCGAAGCGATCGGGGAGGCTCTGTGGCGCGAGCTGGCGGATCGGCCCGGGACGACCGCCCACAACTACTACGGGCCGACCGAGACCACCGTCGACGCCGTGTGCACGCCGGTGTCCGGTGAGCGCCCGCTGATCGGCCGTCCACTGGGCAACTTCCGCGCCTACGTCCTCGACGAGACGCTCTCACCCGTACCGCTCGGCGTACCGGGACAGCTGTACCTCGGCGGCGCCCAGCTGGCTCGTGGTTACCTCGGCCGTCCGGGGTTGACCGCGGACCGGTTCGTCGCAGACCCGTTCGGTGCGCCCGGCACGCGGATGTACGCCACCGGCGACCTCGTCCGCTGGACCGGCGACGGAGCACTGGACTATCGCGGCCGGTGCGACGAGCAGGTCAAGATCCGCGGGTTCCGCGTCGAACCCGGCGAGGTGGAGGCCGTCCTGCTGCGTCACCCCGCGGTCGCCGAAGCCGCTGTGGTGGCGAGGGAGGACCGGAACGGCAAGCGGCTCGTGGCCTACTTCGTGCCGGACGGCGGAAGCCCGGACCTCGGCGAACTCCGGCGTTTCCTGGCCGGTTCACTACCCGACTATCTGGTGCCTTCGGCCTTCGTCCGGCTCGACCGGCTGCCGCTGACCCGGCACGGCAAACTCGACCAGGCCGCCCTGCCGGCACCGGACTTCTCGGCCGCCCGCGCCCGGTATGTCGCCCCGCGCGACGACGTGGAGCGGCTGGTGACCGGCGTCTGGGCGGACGTGCTCGGTGTCGAACGGATCGGAATCGAGGACAACTTCTTCGATCTCGGCGGGGACTCGATCCTCGGCATCCGTGTTCTGTCCCGTCTCCGGGCCGCGCTCGGGGCGGAGGTCCCGGCGCGGCTGCTGTTCACCGCGCCCACCCCCGAGCGGCTCGCCGCGGCCCTGCCCGGTTCCGCCGGGCACGAGGTCGCGATTCCGGTCATCGAACGCGAGAACGGCGCGTTGACGGCCCCGCTTTCGTTCGCCCAGCAGCGACTGTGGTTCCTCGACGAGTTCGAACCGGGCAGTACCGAGTACGTCTCGCCGACGGCGTTGCGGCTTCGCGGAGAACTCGACACTGGCGCACTGGACCGGGCGCTGACCGCGCTCGTGGCCCGGCACGAGGCCCTGCGCACCACTTTCGACACCGTCGACGGGCACGGAACCCAGGTGGTGCATCCGCCGTCCGAAGTCCGGGTGCCGCTCACCGACCTCAGTGGACTGTCCGAACAGGACAGACAACGACGGTTGATCACCGCGCTGGCCGAGGCATCGACTGCGCCGTTCGACCTGCGCCATGGTCCGCTGCTGCGCACCCGGTTGCTCCGGCTGGCACCGGAGGAGCACGTGCTCACGCTGGTGCTGCACCACATCGTCACCGACGGCTGGTCGTCCGGAGTGCTCATGGGTGACCTGAGCGCGTTGTACACCGCTTTCGTCCGCGGGGAACGCCTCAGCCTGCCCGATCTGCCGGTGCAGTACGCCGACTTCGCGGTCTGGCAACGCGAAAGACTGGCCGGGGCCATGCTGGACGAGCAACTGGGTTACTGGCGGCACCGCCTCGAAGACGTCCCGCCGCTGGAGCTGCCCACCGACCGCCCCCGGCCCGCCGTGCGCACCAAGAACGGCGCGCTGCTGGAGTTCAGCGTCCCGGAGGCCACCACCGCGCGGCTGAAGGAGCTCTCCCGGCGCCAGGACGGCACGCTGTTCATGACCCTGCTCGCCGCCTGCCAGCTGCTGTTCGCCCGCTGGTCGGGACAGGACGACGTCGCGGTCGGTACGGTCACCTCCGGCCGGGAACGCGCCGATCTGGAAGGGCTGATCGGCTTCTTCGTCAACACCCTGGTGCTGCGGTCCGAAGTGGACCTTTCCCGGCCGTTCGACGCGTTCCTCCGCGACGTCCGTGAGCTGACCCTGGACGCCTTCGCGCACCAGGACGTCCCCTTCGACCGCGTGGTCGACGACCTGCAGCCGGTCCGCGACACCAGCCGCACCCCGCTGTGCCAGGTCATGGTGGTACTGCACAACACGCCCGAGGGGAAGCCGGCGCTGCCTGGGCTGGCCGTCGAGGAACTGGCGCCGCCGGTGGTGACCGCGACCTTCGAACTGATGATCCAGTTCCAGGAGGTCGCCGGGCGCCTCGACGGAGTGGTCAACTACAACACTGATCTGTTCGACACCGCCACGATCGAGCGGTTGACGGGTTGGCTGCGGCTCGTCCTCGAAGGCGTCAGCGCCGCCCCGGACCGCCCGCTCGGCGAACTGTCGCTGCTGACCACCGGCGAGCGGCACCATCTCCTGCACACGCTGAATGACACCACCCGGCCGCTGGACGAGACGACCCTGCCGGAACTGGTGCGGGCCCAGGCCGGGCGGACCCCGGACGCCCCCGCGGTCACCGATGGCGGCGTCACTCTCTCTTACGGCGAGCTGGAGCGGCACGCCAATCGGTTGGCTCACTGGCTTATCGCGGCCGGGGCCGGGCCGGAACAGCGGGTTGCCGTCGTCCTGCCGAATTCGGTCGAACTGTTGGTGGCGTTGCTGGCCGTGCTCAAATCCGGTGCTGCTTATGTGCCGATCGATCCGCTGTACCCACCGGAACGTATCCGGTTCATGCTTGACGATTCCGGGCCGTTGGTGGTGCTCGACAGCCGGGAGGCGGTCCTGGACACCGCGGGGCTGCCGGAAACCGACCCGGGAGTGCGGCCGCTGCCCGGCCTGCCCGCGTACGTGATCTACACGTCCGGGTCGACCGGCAGACCCAAAGGCGTGGTCAGCACCCACGACGGACTGCTGAACTACCTCCGCTGGGCGGCCGGCGCGTATCCGGGCCTGGGCGGCACCGCTGTGCTGCACTCGTCGGTCTCCTTCGACCTCACGGTGACCACGTTGTACGGCCCCCTGCTCACCGGCGGCCACATTCGGGTGGAGGGCAGCCCCTCACCGCGGCCGCCCACGTTCCTCAAGGCCACCCCGGGTCATCTGCCACTCTTGGGCGCGCTGGACGAGGACGAGCTGTCGCCGACGGGTGAGCTGGTGGTCGGCGGCGATCAGCTTCTCGGGCCGGTGGCCGAAGGCTGGCGCGCGGACCATCCGACCGCGGTGGTGGTGAATGAGTACGGGCCGACCGAGACCACCGTCGGCTGCATGGAGTACCGGGTCGAGCCGGGACAGGAGCCGTTCGACGGCGCGGTTCCGATCGGTCATCCGATCTGGAACACGCGGCTGTATGTGCTCGACGGGCTGCTGAACCCGGTGCCCGCCGGGGTCGCGGGCGAACTCTACGTCGCCGGTGCCGGGCTGGCCCGTGGGTACTTCGGGCGGCCGGGACTGACCGCGGCCGGGTTTGTCGCGTGTCCCTTCGGCGCACCGGGGGAACGGATGTACCGGACCGGGGATTTGGTGATCCGGCGGCACGACGGCGAACTGGAGTACCAGGGCCGCGCCGACCAGCAGGTCAAAATCCGAGGCTTCCGGATCGAGCTCGGCGAGATCGAAGCCGTGCTGGCCACGCATCCGGACCTTGGCGAGGTCGCCGTGGTGGCCCACGAGGCGGACGGCACCCGCCGGCTGGTCGCGTACCTGGTCCCGGCGCCGGGCGCCGCGGTGCCGGGGACCACCGTGCTGCGGGAGTTCCTCGGCCGCACCCTGCCTGCGCATATGGTGCCCGCGGTGTTCGTCGGTCTCGACGCGCTTCCGTTGAACGCCAACAGGAAGCTCGACCGCCGGGCACTGCCCGCACCAGACGGGCACGTCGAGGCGGGCCGCCGGTACGTGGCCCCGCGGACGCCGGTCGAGCGTGAGCTGGCCCAGGTGTTCTCGGCGGTGCTGGGCGTCGAACAGGTCGGCGCCGAGGACAACTTCTTCGGCCTCGGCGGCGACTCGATCCTCAGCATCCAGGTCGTGTCGAAAGCGCGTAAGGCGGGGTTTTCCCTGTCCTCGAAGGACATCTTCCTGCATCAGACCGTGGCCGAGCTGGGTTCGATCGTCGAGGCGCGGGTGGCGCCTGAGTCGGCGGTGCCCGCCGAACCGTCCGGGCCGGCACCGCTCGGGCCGATCCAGTCGTGGTTCTTCGAAACCGGCCTCGACGACGGACACTTCACCATGTCCATCCACATCGGACTCCGAGCGGACGTGGACCTCACGCGCCTGTCCGACGCCGTCAGCCGGGTGGTGACGCACCACGACGCCCTGCGCATGCGGTTCTCGCGGGTGGCGGGTGAGTGGGTACAGGAACCGGCGCCGGACGAGGACACCGCGCCGCAGATCGTTCGGCTGCCCACCGCGGACGAGGACGGGATGCACGCGGCGGCGCTCGCCGCGCAAAGCTCGCTGAACCTCACCGATGGGCCGTTGTGGCGGGCGATCGTGTTCGTCCCCGGCGACCAGGCGCCCCGGCTGTTCCTCACCGTGCACCACCTCGTCATGGACGGCGTGTCGTGGCGTGTCCTGCTCGCCGACATCGAGGCCGCCTACCGGGGTGAAGACCTCGAGCCGGTCGGTACTTCCTACACCGCCTGGGCACGGTCGCTGGCCGGTCACGTCCGGACGGGCGGATTCGACGAGGACCTCGAGCACTGGAAGACCGTGTTCAGCGACGCGAGTCCGGACCTGCCGGTGGACCGGCCCGGTCGCAATGAAGCGGGCTCGGCGCGCACGGTCTCGGCGAGCCTCGGCCGGGTCGAAACGGCCGCGCTGCTGCACGAGGTGCCGTCGGTGTACCGGACGCAGGTCAACGACGTCCTGCTGGCGGCGCTCGGGCGGGTGCTGGCCGGGTGGACCGGCCGCGACCGCATGGTGATCGCGGTGGAGGGCCACGGCCGCGAGGAGATCGTCGACGGGCTCGACCTGTCCCGCACGGTCGGCTGGTTCACCGCCCAGTTCCCGGTCGCGCTGAACCTGCGCCCCGACGCGGGCTGGGGTGAGGAGCTGAAGTCGGTCAAGGAACAGGTGCGCGCGGTGCCGAACAAGGGTGTCGGCTACGACGCACTCCGCTATCTCGGCCGCGACGGAACCTCGGCGAGCCTGCTGCGAGACGATCCGGCGCCCCGGATCTCGTTCAATTACCACGGGCAATGGGATGTCGCGCCGTCCGGCGAGAGCCTGTACCAGGAGCGGCACGAGTCGCTCGGCCGCGACATCGCCGAGGCGAGCCCGCGGACGTACCTGCTGGACGTCATCGGTGTCGTGGAGGACGGACGGCTGCGGCTGGCCTGGGAGTACTCCGCCGACCTGCACGACGAGGCCACGGTCCGGCGGCTGGCCGAGGGCACGGTCGAAGCCTTGCGGGAGATCGTCGCGCACTGCGCCCTGCCGGACGCCGGGGGCCGCACGCCGTCGGACTTCCCGCTGGCCCGGCTCGGCCAGTCCCAAGTGGACCGGATCGCCGGCGACGGCAGGGACGTCGAGGACGTCTACCCGTTGACCCCGCTGCAGGCGGGCATGGTCTTCCACAGCCTCGTCGACGCCGGTTCGACGGCGTACTTCGACCAGTTCCGGCTCCGGCTCTCCGGTGTCGCCGAGCCCGTCTTGTTCGGCGAAGCCTGGCAGCAGCTCGTCGACCGGACGCCGATCCTGCGCAGTTGTGTGGTGTGGGAAGGGGTCGACGAGCCGGTGCAGGTGGTTCGGCGCCACGTCCCGCTCCCGGTCCGGCAACTCGACTGGCGTGGACTGTCCGAAGAGGACCAGCAGGTCGCGTTGACGGACCTGCTGGCGGACGACCTGGCCGCGGGCATGGACCTGACGACAGCGCCGCTGATGCGCCTGGCGATCGCCCGGCTGACCGACGACGAGGTCCAGTGCGTGTGGACCTCGCACCACGTCCTGCTCGACGGCTGGAGCACCGCGCAGGCCTTCGGCGAGGTGTGCGAACGGTACGCGGCCCTCATCGGCGGACGACGGCCGGAAGTGCCGTCCCGGCGACCGTTCCGCGACTACCTCGGCTGGCTGGCCGAGCAGGACGTCCAGGAGGCCGAACGCCACTGGCGTCACCTCCTCGCCGGGTTCGAGGCGCCCACGCCGTTGCCGTACGACCGGCCGCCGGTCGAGGCCCACCGCGCCGAATCGGGCGAAACGGTACTGGTCGAACTCTCGCCCGAAGAGTCACAGCGGCTGCACACCATGGCGAAGCGCGCGGCGCTGACCGTCAACACCGTGGTGCAGGGCGCCTGGGCGCTGTTGCTGGCGCACCACAGCGGCGAGCAGGACGTGCTGTTCGGCACCACCGTGTCCGGGCGTCCGGCCGAACTGCCAGGGGTCGAGTCGATGATCGGCATGTTCATCAACACCGTGCCCACGCGCATGCGAGTCCGAAGTGGACAGACCGTGGCGGACTGGCTGCGGGAGGCGCAGGCGGAGCAGGTGGACTCGCGGCGGTTCGACTTCGTGTCACTGGCGCAGCTGCAGGCGCTGATCGACGTGCCGCCGGGGACCGGCCTGTTCGACAGTGTGGTCGTCTTCGAGAACTACCCGATCGACGACGCGGCGGGTGGCGACGGTGTCGTGGTGCGGGACGTCGATTCACTCGACACCACGAGTTTCCCGCTGAACCTGACCGCGTACCTGCACGAACGACTCGGGCTGGAACTGTCCTACGACCCGCGGCTGTTCGACGCGGCGACGGCCGAGCGACTGGCGGAGCACCTGGCCAGGCTGGTCCGGCGGATCGCCGAGGAGCCGGACGGCCGCGTCACCGAGCTGTCCCCGCTGGGCGACGTGGAGCGTCGTCGGCTGCTGGTGGACTGGAACGACACCGCGGTCGACGTTCCCGGGGGCACGGTGCTGGACGTGTTCCGCACCCAGGTGGCCCGCACCCCGCACGAGACCGCTTTGGTCTTTCGGGACACCGCCCTGGACTTCACGGAGTTGGACGAGCGGTCGGACCGGCTGGCAGGCCACCTCACTGAGCAGGGTGCGGGTCCGGAGCGGGTGGTCGCGGTGGTGCTGCCCCGCTCCGCCGAGGCCGTCGTCGCGATCCTCGCGATCTTCAAGGCGGGCGCGGTGTACCTGCCCGTGGACCCGGATCTGCCCGCCACCCGGCTCGAGTGGCTGCTGCGGGACGCGAGCCCGGCTGTCGTACTCGACGACCCGGCCCAGGTCCGCGCATGGTGCGATCGGCCGTCACCACGTGAGCTCCCCGGCGCCGCGGCGGATCACGCCGCGTATGTCATTTACACGTCCGGGTCGACCGGGCTGCCCAAGGGCGTGGTCGTCGAGCACCGCAGTCTCCTGAGCCTGCTGGCCGACCACCGCCGTTCCTTCATCGGCGACGCCGCCGGGAAACGGACACGGGCGGCACTGACCGCGGCGTTCTCCTTCGACACGTCGTGGGAGGGTCTGCTGGCCATGATGGACGGTCACGAGCTGCACGTCCTCGACGACGGCACCCGCATGGACCCGCGCGCCGTCGCCCGTTACGTCGACGAGCACCGGATCGACCTGCTCGACCTCACGCCGTCGTACCTCCAGCAGCTGCTGGAGGGCGGACTCCTGGACGGCGCGCACCGCCCCGGCACCCTGTTGGTCGGCGGTGAGGCGACCGGTGAGACGTTGTGGCGTGAGCTGGCGGCACTGCCCGGCACGGCCGTCTACAACTACTACGGCCCCACCGAGGTCACGGTGGACTCGGTGTTCTGCCGCGTCCGCGGTGAGCACCCGGTCATCGGGCGGCCGACCGGGAACGTGCGGGTGTACGTGCTGGACCGGACGCTCTCGCCGGTCCCGGCCGGCGTGCCCGGCGAGCTGTACCTCGCCGGCGTCCAACTCGCCCGGGGTTACCTCGGTCGTCCCGGCCTCACTGCCGACCGCTTCGTCGCGAACCCGTTCGGCGGGCCCGGCGAGCGGCTGTACCGGACGGGCGACCGCGTCCGCTGGACGGCCGGCGGGGAACTGGACTACCTGGGCCGGGTCGACGAGCAGGTCAAGATCCGCGGCTTCCGTGTGGAGCCGGGTGAGATCGAAGCCGTCCTCCTTGGGCATCCCGCCGTCGCCGAGGCTGTCGTCATCGCGCGCGAAGACGAGCCGGGGGACCGGCGGCTGGCTGCCTACGTCGTACCCGGCGCCGGGGCACCCGACGTCACCGAACTGCGGGCCTGGCTGCGCCGAGCCGTGCCCGGCCACCTCGTGCCGTCCGCCTTCGTGGTGCTCGACCGGTTGCCGCTGACCCGCAACGGCAAGGTCGACCGCCGTGCGCTCCCCGCTCCGGAAAGCAGTGGCACCGGCACGAAGTACGTGGCACCGCGGACCTCCGCCGAGCGCACGCTGGCCGAGATCTGGTCCGATGTGCTCGGCGTGGAGCGAGTCGGCGTCGAGGACAATTTCTTCGAACTGGGCGGCGACTCCCTCCTCAGCATGCGGATCGTGTCGCGCGTGCGGGCCACGTTCGGTACGGACGTGTCACCGCGCGCGTTGTTCTCCGACCCGGTCCTCGGCCGGTTCGCCGCCGCGGTGGCCGATCAAGGACCGGCGGGCATGGCCATCCCGGTGATGGATCGCGACGGCCCGCTGCCGCTGTCGTTCGCGCAGCAGCGCCTGTGGTTCCTCGACGAGTACGAACCGGGCAGCACGGAGTACGTGTCGCCGACGGCGTTGCGGCTGCGCGGCGAACTCGATGTCGGGGCGCTCACCGACGCGCTGACCGCCTTGGTCGCCCGGCACGAAGCATTGCGGACGACCTTCGACGCGGACAACGGGCGCGGCGTCCAGCTCGTCGGCGCTCCGTACGCGGTGGAACTGCCACTGGACGACCTGAGTGGACTGTCCGAAGAGGACCGTTCGGCCGCGCTGGACCAGACGCTGGAAAGCGAGGTGCGGCAGCCGTTCGACCTGCGGACCGGCCCGCTGCTGCGGGTGAGGCTGATCCGGCTGGCGCCGGACGAGCACGTGCTCACGCTGGCGCTGCACCATATCGTCACCGACGGCTGGTCGTCCGGCG
Source organism: Amycolatopsis sp. NPDC052450 (assembly GCF_044547565.1). Classification (NCBI taxonomy): domain Bacteria; kingdom Bacillati; phylum Actinomycetota; class Actinomycetes; order Pseudonocardiales; family Pseudonocardiaceae; genus Amycolatopsis; species Amycolatopsis sp. NPDC052450. The sequence continues at coordinate 247,742 of NZ_JBIUAQ010000004.1, forward strand.
TGCTCGCCGGCGACCTCGACGCGCTTTACACGGCGTTCGTCCGCGGTACGGAGCCGCCGCTGCCGGACTTGCCGATCCAGTACGCCGACTTCGCCGTGTGGCAGCGGCAGGTCGTCGAAGGCGAGCTGCTGGCGGATCAGCTCGGTTACTGGCGGGACCGGCTCGACGGCATGCCTCCCCTGGAACCACCCACCGACCGGCCGCGGCCGGCGGTGCGTACCACGAACGGCGACTGGTACGCGTTCGACGTCCCGCGCGGACTGGTCACCGCGCTCAAGGGCCTCGCTCGTGGCGAGGACAGCACGTTGTTCATGACGCTGGTCGCCGCCTGCCAGGTGCTGCTGGGCCGGTGGTCGGGGCAGGACGACGTCGCGGTGGGCACGGTGACGTCCGGCCGGGAGCGACCGGAACTGGAACGGCTGATCGGCTTCTTCGTCAACACCCTGGTGCTGCGGTCCACAGTGGACGCCACGACGACGTTCCGTGAGCTGCTGACGTCGGTCCGGGAGACCGTCCTCGGCGCCTTCGCTCACCAGGACGTGCCGTTCGAGCGGGTCGTGGACGCCGTGCAGCCGGAGCGCGACGTCAGCCGTACGCCGCTCTTCCAGGCGATGGTGGCCTTGCAGAACATCGGCGACCCGGTGCCCGCCGGTGGCGCGCTGGCCGCCGAGGAGATCGCGCTGCCGTCGGCGACTGCGGCGTTCGACCTGCTCGTGCAGTTCGAGGAACACGACGGCGGCCTGCGCGGCGCGGTCAACTACAACACCGACCTGTTCGACCCGGCCACCATCGAACGGCTGACCGGTTGGCTGCGGCTCATCCTCGAAGGCGTCGCCGCCGCCCCGGACCGCCCGCTCGGCGAACTGCCGCTGCTGACCGCCGTCGAACAGCACCACCTTGTGCACACCCTGAACGACACCGCGCGGCCGCTCGGCGCGGCCACGCTGCCGGAACTGGTGCGGGCACAGGCCGAGCGGACCCCGGACGCGACCGCGGTCACCGATGTCGGCGTCACTCTCACCTACGCCGATCTGGAGCGGCACGCCAACCGGCTGGCCAATCGGCTGATCGCGGCCGGGGCCGGACCGGAGCACCGGATCGGGATCGTGCTGCCGAACTCGGCGGAGCTGCTGGTGGCGTTGCTCGCCGTGCTCAAATCCGGTGCCGCCTACGTCCCGATCGACCCGATGTACCCACCGGAACGGATTTCCGCCGTGCTCGGCGACTCGCGGCCCTTGGCGGTGCTCGACGATCGGGAAGCGGTACTGGATACCGCTGGGTGGCCGGAGACCGACCCCGGAGTGCGGCCCTCGCCCGATAACCCCGCCTACGTGATCTACACCTCCGGATCGACCGGCAAACCCAAGGGGGTGATCACCACCCACGGCGGGCTGCTGAACTTCCTCCACTGGGCGGTCGAGGCGTATCCCAGCCTGAGCGGAACGGCCGTGCTGCACTCGTCGGTCTCCTTCGACCTCACGGTGAACACGCTCTACGGCCCGCTGCTCGCAGGCGGCCGGATCCGGGTGGCCGGCAGCCCGGCACAGCGGCCGCCCACCTTCCTCAAGGCCACTCCGGGCCATCTGCCGCTCCTCGGCGTCATGGACGACGACGATCTGTCGCCGACCGGCGAACTCGTGGTCGGCGGGGACCAGCTCATCGGCTCGGTGACCGACGCCTGGCGCGCGGACCATCCCGGCGTGGTGGTGATCAACGAGTACGGCCCGACCGAAACCACCGTCGGCTGCATGGAGTACCGCGTCGGGCCAGGACAGGAACTGGCCGCGGGCGCGGTCCCGATCGGGCATCCGATCTGGAACACGCGGCTGTACGTGCTCGACGACCGGCTGAACCCGGTCCCGGCCGGGATCGCAGGCGAGCTGTACGTGGCGGGCGCCGGACTGGCCCGCGGGTACTTCGAGCTGCCGGGGCTGACCGCGGCCGGGTTCATCGCGTGCCCGTTCGGCGAGCCGGGGGAGCGGATGTACCGCACCGGTGACGTCGTGATCCGGCAGCACGACGGCGAACTGGTGTACCTCGGGCGTGTCGACGAGCAGGTCAAGATCCGGGGTTTCCGGATCGAGCCTGGAGAGATCGAAGCCGCCTTGCGGAGCCATCCCGACCTCACCGAAGCCGTCGTCGTGGCTCGCAGGGACGACGGTCAGGCGCGTCTGGTCGCCTATCTGGTATCCGTGGCGGACGCCCCGGACGCGGCCGCGCTGCGGGAGTTCCTCGGCCGTTCGCTACCCGGGTACATGATCCCGTCGGCATTCGTTCCGCTCGACGTGCTTCCGTTGAACCGCAACGGCAAATTGGACCGTAAGGCACTGCCCGAGCCGGACGCACCGGTGGCGGCGGCGACGTACACGGAGCCGCAGGGGCCGGTGGAACGGGCACTCGCCGACATCTGGGCGGAAGTCCTCGGCCTCGACCGGGTCGGCGCCCACGACGGGTTCTTCGAACTGGGCGGCGACTCCATCCTCAGCATCCAGGTGGTGCACCGCGCCCGTCAGGCAGGCTGGCGGATGACGTCGAAGGAGTTGTTCCGGCACCGGACCGTCGCGGAACTGGCGAAGGTCGTCACTTCCGTCGAAGCCGAGCCGGACGAGCGCGAGGCCGTCGCCGGGGACGTGCCGCTCACCCCGATCCAGCAGTGGTTCTTCGACGTGCACACCGCCAACCCGCACCATTTCAACCAGTCCGTTCTCGTCGAACTGACTCCGGCGGTGGACCTGGAGGTACTGCGGCAAGCGCTCGACGCCGTCGTCGCACACCACGACGCGCTGCGGATGCGCTTCGAGCACGTCGAGGGGGAATGGCGGCAGCACAACGACCCCGTCGGGGCGTCGACGGCGCTGCGGATCGAAACCGTGTCCACAGTGGACGAAAATGACCAGCGGGCGCTGATGGAGGAGGTCGCCGACGAGGCGCACGCCGGGTTCGACCTGTCCGCGCCCCCGCTGCTCAAGGCCGTGCTGTTCGCCCGCGAGCCGGGGCCGCTGCTGTTCCTGACCGCGCACCACCTGGTGATCGACGCGGTGTCGTGGCGGATCCTGCTGGAAGACCTCGAGCGGGCCTACCGGCAGGCCGCCGACGGCGAATCCGTCGACCTCGGCGCGAAGACGACGTCGTTCCGCGACTGGTCGCATCGGCTGCGGGAGTTCGTCGACGGCGGCGGGCTCGATCACGAACGCGACCACTGGTCGCGGCTGCTGCCTGCCCGCGATCTACCCGTCGACCGCGCGACGCCGGTCCCCGGCACCCCATCGGAGGCCGTGACCGTCCGGCTCGACGCCGATGACACCGACGCGCTGCTGCACCTCGCCCCGGGCGCCTACCGGACCCGCATCAACGACGTCCTGCTCGCGGCGCTGGCCTGGGCGCTGGCGCGGTGGACGGGCGAGGAGCAGGTCGCGGTGGATCTGGAGGGCCACGGCCGGGAGGAGATCTTCGACGACGTCGACCTCACCCGCACGGTCGGCTGGTTCACCACGCTCTTCCCACTGGCGCTCGACGTCACCACCGCGGACGAGCCACGCTGGCGTGACCTGGTGAAGTCCGTGCGCAGGCAACTGCGCGCGGTGCCCGGCAACGGCTTCGGCTTCGGCGCGCTCCGCCGGCGGAGATTCCCCGAGCTCGGCGGGCGCTCCCCACAGATCTCGTTCAACTACCTCGGACAGGGCGACGACACCGCCGCCGGAACCGGGCTCTACCGGGCATCGCACGCGCCGATCGGCCACGAGCAGGATCCGGCGGACCCGGGCGGCCATCTGCTGGAGGTGGTCGGCGGTGTCCAGGAGGGACGGCTCGAGTTCTCCTGGTTCCACCGCCCGGACCGCCACGACCGGGCGACCGTGGAATCGGTCGCCGCGGACTTCGCCACGGCCCTGCGCAGGATGGCCCGAGACGTCCGGGGTGAGCCGGCATGACGACGCTGTTGTCGCGCAACCGCGACTACCGCCTGTTGTGGGGCGGGCAGGTCATCTCGGAGACCGGTTTCAGCACGTCGATGATCGCCTTCCCGCTGCTGGTGCTGGCCGTGACCGGCTCGGCGGCGCAGTCCGGTCTGGTGCTCGGCGCGGTCGCGATCGCCCAGCTCGCCGCCGGGCTGCCCGCCGGGGCTCTGGTGGATCGCTGGAACCGCAAGAAGATCATGCTGGCCTGCGAAGCCGTGCAGGGCCTCGCGGCCGCCGCACTGGTCGCGGCGCTGTGGTGGGGTGTGGCGAACGTGGCGATGATGATCGCCGTCGCCGCGGTGATGGGGCTGTGCCGGGCGCTGTTCGAACCCGCGGAGGAGGCGAGCCTGCCTCGGCTGGTCACCGTGGACCAGGTGCCGTCGGCGGTGGCGATGAACGCGGCACGGTCGAGCGCCGGGCAACTGTCCGGCACGGCGCTCGGCGGGTTCCTGTTCGCCTTGGGCCGGATGGTGCCGTTCGTCTTCGACGCCATCGCCCACGTGGTCGCCTTCGTCGCCCTGCTGTTCGTGCGGTTGCCGCCGAAGCCGATCGAACACCGGACGGCGACCCCGCATCTGGGCAGGGAGATCGTCGCGGGGCTGCGCTGGGTGTGGCGCCAGCCGCACGTGCGGATCACCGCGGTGTGCGCGATCTGCCTGAACCTGTTCTTCAGCGCGTACTACCTGGTGATCATCGTGCTGGCGGATTCGCGCGGCGTCCCGGCGGGCGAGATCGGCGTGATGGCCGCGATGCTCGGCGGCGGCGGCATCCTCGGCGCGCTGGCCGCGCCGTACCTGCACCGCAAGCTCAGCCCGTACGTGATGATCATCAGTGTGTTCTGGGCACTGACCGTGCTCACCCCGCTCGCGGTGTTCGTCCACAATGGATACTTGATGGGCCTGCTGTTCGCGGCGATGGCGTTCCTCCCGCCCGCCGCCAACACCACCATCAGCACCTACCAGCTGCTGCTCACGCCGGACGCGCTGCGCGGGCGGCTCGGCGGGGTGATGGGAGTGACCGGTGGCCTTGCCGCCGCGGCGGGCCCCGCGCTCGGCGGCTGGCTGGTCGACGCGTTGCCGGGCGCCACCGCCGTGCTCGTCTGCGCGGGCGCGATCGCCGTCGTCACCCTTCTCGCCACCTTCAACCCGACGCTGCGCCGGTTCCCCCGGCGTATCGACGAGACCGCCGCGGATTTGCCCGAGAAAACGGAAATGCTGGACACGAAAGGAAAGTCGAATGGCTGACGAAAACACCTACCAGGTACTGATCAACGACGAAGAGCAGTACTCCCTCTGGCCGTCGGAGAAGGAGATCCCGGAGGGCTGGCGCGCCACGGGACACCGGGGGAGCCGTCAGGAGTGCATGGACCACGTCGACGAGGTCTGGACCGACATGCGCCCGCGCAGCCTCCGCGAACGGATGGCTTCGCAGTAGGCGCCCCGAACTCGACCCCCCGTGCGCCGGTGCACGGACATGGGCAGGTGCGTGGCTCCGGCACTTGGTCACCGGAGCCACGCACTTGGCGGTCAGGTGCAGATCGCCGGTCTTGTGCCACCGTCAGGCAAAGGTGGCTTCTGGTGAGGGTGTGGACTCACTGGCGCTCCCGTCCCTCACCGTGTGGATTTCGGGCCATCTGACGTCCCAAAATCCACACGGTGAGGGACGCTTCCGGTTCTGCCCTTTGCCGCAACGTCAAGTCCGGCGGATCCGCGCGTTCCTCGTGCTGGATGCACACATGTAAAAGCTATCCGTGCTGTTCGCGCCACCAGCGCTGGCCGGCTTCAGGCAGCGTGGAGATCGGGTCGTAGTACGGGTACTTGCGCTGCAAGGCTTCGGGGTCCTCGTGCTCGATCCCGGTGCGGTAGTTCTTGGTCCAGTAGGAAATTCCCCGCTCGCGGTCGTACTCGGCGAGCTGGTGCACCCAGCGCTTCCCGACATACGGAACGTCGCAGACGATCCGCGGAGTGGCGTAGCCGGGCAGATATCCCATGATCGCGTGCTGCAGTTCCTGTGCCTCGTGCACGGAGACCCGCCAGTGCTCGGCGTTGGGGATCATGTCGCACAGAGCGAAGTTGGGTGTAGGCGGTCGCCTTGGTGCCACCTTTACCTGCTGTGTTAGCTGTCGCAAACGTCCATAATGGATCCCTGGGGAGATTCTGGGCCGCTTGCAAATGCATGCATTCGCCGTTCCTTGGTCTCGCTTCCGTCTGGAGCCCGCTCAACGCGGTCCAAGGGTTCGTGGAGTCCATGTTGACAGTAAGCTTTACAAGTACTTCCCCGCTATCCCCGAACTAGGCTAAGCATGAGTTAGCTGACGAATGATGTCCGTGGCCAGTGAATACTCTCTATAGCGGGCCAGAGAGGCCCCGTTGGTGGCCCCGGGTTCCCGTGGATGGCAGATATCTCCCCGGTAGATCGTCCAGGTTGTCGCGCGGCGAGGCTGCGCGATGTGTAGAAAAACAGGGAGATTCTCAAGGCGTATGGCCTCACGGCGAGTTACCGCGCTGCGGCAGACTTGGCGGGGTGTAGGGACAAGGATTATGAGAGGTCGTCGCCGCGTGCGAGGTGGCCGAGGCTGGAGCAAGTACGGCAGCCTGGGTCGCGGCGGGGATGAGTTGCCGGACGGCTAGGTGGATTCGGCCGATCTTTCCGGCGACAGGTGCGGCGCGAGGGGAGTGGAGTGTTCGGCGATGTTCACAGGTGGGACCTCATTTGCACGCCTTCGTCTGGTGTGCGCCGAACTTGGCCTGGGCGTTGGTGAATTGCCCGCCGTACCTCGATGACAGCTGCTGGATCAGGCCGGTGCAGGAGAACGAGGTGTAGTCCAGGTAGGACTGTGCCGATTTGGCTGCCTGCGCGTTCCAGTCGACATCCAGGCTGTCCACCGCCTGGGTGGCGACGTTCTTCGGGTAGCTGTCGCCGTACTTCGAGGACAGTTGATCGATCAAGCCGTTTCGCGAGAAAGCGCTGTAGTCGAGATACGACTCCGCGGACCCACGGGCCTGCTCGACCTGGGGCGGGTACTGCGGAGCCACGCTGGCTGGACTGGACTCGACCTGGGGCGGTGACTGCGGAGCTTCGCTGGTCGGGCTGGACTGGACCAGTTGCCCGTTGATGCATGACTGTCCGGTCTGCAGCGGAGGGCAGGACCCTTGCGGCGTGTAGCTGGGTGTCGAAGCAGGGGCGGGAGTCAAGCCACCGACACCGAGATCGCCGGCGTCACGACCGGAACAGGCGGTGAGAGTGACCGCTGCCGCGGCGAAGAGGACGACGCCCTTGATCATGAGGAGCTCCTTGGCACGAGGTGATTTGTAGTCGTGTGCGCTGTTCTGTGCGTTACGCCGGTCATGTCTGCCCTCGAGACGCGGGCCGTGTCATGCCAACCGTGTAAGCCCAGGGATGGACCAAGATCGGGTTCGCTGGCAGCGAGGATCTGGGCGGGATCAGGCGTCATGATCCAGTCCCGTTACGTCGCTGCTCGGTCAGGAGACGGCGACGATCGTGCCGGAGTGGACGATGAGCACCTGTTCGTGGGTCGAGACGGCGAGGACGAGAGGCCGGTCGGGTTCGATGCCGCACATGTGGCGGGCCGCGGCGGGAAGGATGAGGGCTCCGCAGACATCGATGACGTGTCGGCCGGACGGGTCGGGTGCGATCACGATCTGCCCGTGCAGCGTGTCCAGTGCCGGTTGGCGGCCTGGGTGCCAGCATAGTTCGCGGAACAGCAAGCGGCAGGCCTGGTTGCCCGCTATCTACGTCGGCGGTTCAGGCCTGCCGTCTTGATACGGCGGCCGTGGTTCCCTGCCATCCTGCGTCTGGTGGGTGCGGGCGGGAACATGGTGTCGATCGCGAGCCGTGCTCGGTCGTAGCTGGTCAGGGTGAGGTGTACGTAGATTTTGAGGGTGAAGGCTTCGGAGGAGTGGCCGAGGTAGGCGGCTATTTCTTTGATGGTGACGCCTTGGGTAAGCAGGTATGAGGCGTAGAAGTGGCGCAGGGCGTGCATGCCGTCCTGCTGCCGCTGGTAGGAGATCTCGGCCTGCTCGAAGGCAGGCTTCCAGACGTGCTCTCCCCAGGTGGACCCCCGCCACGGCCGGTCGTTTGCGTCGGTGATGAGCAGGTTGACAGTCCGGGTGAGGATCCTGTCCTGCTCGGCCCAGGGGAGGGTGACGGGGATGGGCGGGTATGCCGCCGTGTAGTCGTCTATCAACCGGATGATAGCTCTGGTCATAGGGATCGTTCTGGATTTATGTCCCTTCGGTAGTTTGAAGGCCAGAATTCCGTTGCAGTACACGATTTGACGATCGCAGTTGTACGTGAGTTTCGCGCGGTCGATGTTCTCGGGCGAGAAGGCGAACACTTCACCTGGACGGAGGCCGAGGCCTGCGCCGAGCGGCACGGCTATCCTGTACCTATCGGGAAGTGCCTGCTTGATCGCGCGTAGTTTGGCCGCCGGCCACGGTGTCACTCGATGAAAGACGCGTCGCGGCGGGCAGAGGAGGCTGCTTCGGAAGGGGTTCGTTCCGATCAATCGTGCTTCGACTGCCGCGTCGGGTGTGGCGGACGCGGTCATCCAGGCATCGGCTTGGTAGTTGATGGAGATGTGGGAGTGCTCGGCCAGCCAGAGCTTCCACTGCCGAACCACCGCTACGTCGATGTTTCTGATCCTCTTCCTGCCCAGGAATGGCAGTATTTGATTGTCGAAAAGACTGTCGAGCGAGACCTTGCTGGACTCGTCCTGTGACCGGCCGTGCCGGTAGGTGACTGACAAGTCGGCGAAGCTGATGTCGCCTGCCCTGGGGCTGATGTAGATGCCGGCGTAGAGGTCGTTCTCCATCTTTGTCTTGAACTTGCGAGCCAGAGCAAGTTGCCCATCGGGAAACGACTTTGAATGCTCATCGCCGTCTGGGTCGGTGAAGCGCACGCGGTAGCGCAGGCCAGTGCCGAAGCGGGGTGTTTTCGTGCGTACTGGAACTCCGGCGCCATCTCGAATACGTTCGCCGGTCGAAGGACTTCGTTTATCCTTCCACCAACGATCCTCTATGTATGCCATCGCGACCGACTTCTCTCGCATGTTCTTTCACCGGAGACCGAGTCAGACTCAGAGTGTTCCGCCTACGCTGTACTCAGCGTAGGCGGAACTGTTCACGCCGGTGTTCACTCGATAGGTGGGCAGGTTTCACCCGTGCGGGTTTGCATTCTTATGTGTTATAGGCCTGTAGCGCACAGTGAGGCGCTGCTCAGATGGCACTGGGCGGATCGGACAGTGCGACACCAAGCGTGGGCGCGGGTGCTTGGCGCACAAAAGCGAACTGACCTCGACCTCAAGGAGATGCTGGAGGAAACGTCTGCTTCGTGCGTGGCTGCCCAAGCGCCCCCAACTGGCCGAAGGGATTCTAGGGCGCCTAGTCAACTCCACGTGGGCGACCTGGGATCAGGTTGCTGGAGAGGCTCTCGTCTGGTGGCCTAGGGTGTCGGGATGCCGAGACCGCCTGCCGCTATCGTCCAGCTGCCACCGTGGTTGTGGGGCGGTAACCCCACCGGCTTCTTCTCCGACGCCGGCCTACATGCTCGTGTGCACGACTCGGCCGAGGGTACATGGCTGGTAAAGACCGAAGAGCGCCATCGCACGGTGCCGCCGAGTCTCGTCGAGGTTCACCACGTAGCCGGGAGTCACCAGAAGCCGGCACGATTCGATCGGATCGCGACATTCGCAGGACCACGACTCCGAGGGCCCCTGTCCGCGCGTGAACATCAGGTCCTGTCCGAGCGCGCCGATCGGGCAATGGCTACCAAGGAGCTCGTCGACGCTTTCAATGTGCTGACTTTACAGACAGTGCTTGCGGACCAGGAGCAGCTACCCGACATCGTCGGACACGTTCACGGAGAACTCCTGGACTTCCGCTTCTCAGGGGAAGCTCCGGAGCAGGTGTTTCCCCACGCGGGCGTTCACGTCGTCCGTCGCCGGAGCGAGTTGGTGCACAGGATCAAGATGGCCGGGGTGCTACTTCGCTTGGAGTACGACACGCAGCTGACAGGCGGCGACCTGAGTGGGATCAAAGCGGCGCAAGACAAGGGTCAGCTGATCTTCTCGTCATCCGAACATCTTCTCAACGGCGCAACGTTTCTCGACGTGTATGTCGGTCCGCTGATGGGTGCGGCATCTCCGGCGATCTGGAACCTGCACGCCGCGCGCGAGTTCGGCATCGTGGTGTACAGCCTCGGACGGTTCATCGTGGCACCGAAGGACGGTGCGGCGGAGATGCTCCACTTCCTGCCGATTCGCGGTTCGCTCGAGTCTGTTCCCACCCCGACGATCCGTCCAGGCGCCTGCTCGACGGCGCTGGACTGGTGGGGAGCGAAGCTCAACAATCTCTTCGGCGTCCTGACCGACCCGGTGACCTTCACCGACCAGGCGGGCAGGTATGTTCCGGTGAAGCACCTTCAGGCCATCAGCACTGTTGAACAACTGTTCAAAAGGATCACCTCACTGCAAGCGGCACACCGTGACCTCACGGCGCGCCGGGTCTTGTTCTTTTCGGTCATGGATACGCTTCATCGTCTTACTGGCCGGCCGATTGAGAAGCACTGCTCTCTGCAGTTCGCCACTGAGACGCTTGAGCGACTACGTGCAGCGATCTCCGCGGAGGCCGCGGAGGTGCTGCTCCCCGCAGCGGAACGTGCTGTAACAGCCTTACGTAAGGTCCAAGACGGCTTCTATCTCGCTCGGCAGTTCGGCCGAGACGAGATCGATGTCGTGAACAATGGCGCGGCGACGGGGAAATTGAACCTGGAGGACGCGGCCAGTGAATACCTTGAGATGCTGCGGAACGCTACCCACGGGTTCGGCTCGAACAAGTCGCGACACGTCGGCCTGACGAACACGCTGCTTGCGCACCACGATGGTGACGTGCCACATGACATCGGATTCCTGGGATACCTGTACCTCTTGGACCTGGTGAGCCAGCCTGAGACGCTCAGGGGCGCTCTCTACCGCGGAGGACGCCTTTGACGTCACTGAACGTTCGCGGATCACTGGAATCCGTGCCGATGTCGCCGCAGCCGTCGTCGTGGCCTCCGCGATTGAAAGTAAATGGGGGCTTTCGCACGAGCCCTGCTTACCCGCGCGGTTCACTGTGGACGAAGTGATCTTCGAAGAGGAACGGGTCTGAATAGTTTGTGTCACCACGCCGGTCTCGCCTGGCACAGGTCCGCGTAGCAGGCTCGCGGCGACAATCAGCAGGCGTCCGGATCTATCGCTGGACACGATCGGAGCTGCAGATCGACTGGACCTACCTTGGCCTCTACGGTCTGATCACCTTGATGGCGTGAATCGCTATCGGTTTGGGTGGCAACTCTATCGGTGTTCGCGCCTTAAGATCGTCCGTTGAAAAAGCCACCGCAGCTGCGTCTGACGACGTTCTTGCTCCGCGAGCTTCTTCCGCTTCGCAATCTCGGTACTCAACCGCCGCCGACGCTCCTCCTCGGCACGAGCTCGCCGCTCGGCGTTGGTGGCGAGCCGCACTCGCAACTGCTCTCGCGACCGTGCCCCCGTCTCGGAGATCCGGTCGACGAGACGCTGTAGATCGCGCGCGGTTCGCAGCTTGGCGTTCACGTTCTCCCCGCGCCGCTTCCTGGGATTCCATGCCGGTTGCATGGTTCTCGATGCTCGCCGCCTCGACCTGGCTGTCAGGAGAGCTCCGGCTCGGTGTCCCGCTTGAGCTTCACGAAACGGGTGGCCGCGAATAGGGCCGCCACCGCGATCATGCCGAACGTGGTCATGAGGCGGTTCACGTCGATGGCGGGCTCCCAGCGCAGTTTGCCGTCTTTGATGACGTACGCGCCCACCGGTTTGGCCGACAGGCCGAACCCGGCACCTTCGCCTGAGCGCCCCTTCTCGTCGCGGCTGTCGCCCCCGCCACCGCCGGTGCCGACCGTGGCGGCCACGATCACCGTGACCCCGTCGGCGTGATACGGCTCGCCGTAGACCATCTTGGTTTCGAGGCCGTCTTTGGCCTTCTTCAGGAGTTCGTCGACGTTCATGATGTGCTCCCAGGGGTTGTTGGTGTGTTCGTGGGCGGGGGTGTCAGCTTTCGCGCTGCTGTATCGGTATCGGCAGGCCGATCCCGTAGTGGCCCAGTGGTCGCAGGACTTCCGCGATCGGCCGTCGTGGGGTGGCGGGGAGTGGGGGAGTGCCGTCGGGTAGGTGGCCGATTCGCACGACGAGCTGCGGCTCGGCTCCCTCGGCGACGACGCAATCGCGGACCAGCCCACGGGTGCAGGTCAGCTCCAGTGGCTCCGTGACCAGGCAGGACGCGAGGTTCAGCCGGGTCGCCGTCAGCACCACGGCGCTGGCGGCTTCGCCTGCCCGTAGCCTGTCGAGCGGAGTGTCGTCCACAGTCGACAGGACGGTCAGCGCGGCGCCATCGTGGGCGTCGGTGTCGGCGAGCAGGGCGTCGGAGAAGTCTCGTACCAGCGGTGCCGCGGTGGTCAGGACGGCGTTTCGTGCGGGTACGCCGTCTGCCGCGTACCGCCGTCCGCTCCAGGACGCGAGTTCGATTCCGTAGTCCGGGTCGGCCCGGTGCAGGCCCCGAGCCTCCACCGCCGCGGCCGTCAACGCCGAACGCTGTGGGGCACCGTCCACGAAGCGCAACGTCGCGTCGTGGTCTGTCGCGCTTCTCATGAGACGGTCCACCTCCCAGGCCGTCAACGGCCGGGTGGCATACCGGCGGCGATCCGACCGGCGTCGAGGTATCGCCGTGGCCGGCGCGATGTCCTCTTCACGCGGTTCACGAGGAAAGAGTTCGATCCGGGCCAGCACGTCGGGATCGGGCATCCGGTCGACGCGGGCGGCCCAGCCGAGCGCGGCGGCCGCGATCGTGAAGTGATGGAGCACGCACCCGCAGCTGATGAGCAGATCGCGACCTTCGGGGTCGGCCTGCCGCAGCCTGCGGCCGGTGTCCGCGCGCAGTTCGATCGTGCGGCCGCGGAACCGCCAGTCCCAAGGTTGGCTGTTGTGCACCGAGGGGGCGCGTACAGCCAGTGCGATGGCCGCCCTCACCGTGTACGCGTCGGGCAGGTTCTGGTCCATCGCTTTTCCTCCTCGGATCGGACCGTTCTCATGCTCGCCGTCTCCGAGTCGCGGTCACAGGGGCGAACGGCCCCACTGGGCGTGACGGAGCCGAGGGTCCTTCGACCCTTCCGCTGTCTCTGGTCGCTCATGACCAAAGACCTCTCCACCGTCGACGTACGGCGGAAGCCAGATGCCGCCTGGATTCGTACCGTTGAGGGCATGGCCGGCAAGGGCAAGGCGCGGATCCCGCGCGTGGTGTACGAACGGGAACTGCTGCGGTTGCAGGCCGAGCTCGTCAAGCTTCAGGAGTGGGTGCGGCACGAGGGCGCCCGGCTGGTGGTGGTGTTCGAGGGCAGGGACGCGGCGGGGAAGGGCAGCACGATCAAGCGGGTCACCGAACATCTGAACCCGCGCGTCGTGCGGATCGCGGCTCTGCCGAGGCCCACCGATCGTGAACGGACGCAGTGGTATTTCCAGCGCTACGTCGAGTGCTTGCCCGCTGCCGGTGAGATCGTGCTGTTCGACCGCAGCTGGTACAACCGTGCCGGGGTCGAGCGGGTGATGGGTTTCTGCACTCCCGAAGAGCACAGGCGGTTCCTTGCGCAGTGCCCCATCTTCGAGCGGCTGCTGGTCGACGACGGCATCCTGTTGCGCAAGTACTGGTTCTCGGTCAGCCGGGACGAGCAGGAGCGGCGGTTCCGAAGCCGGATCGACGATCCGATGCGCCGCTGGAAACTCTCCGCGATGGACCTGCGGTCCGTGACGCAGTGGGAGGAGTACTCGCGGGCGAAGGACGACATGTTCGTGCATACCGATACCGCTGAATCTCCTTGGTATGTGGTCGAAAGCGAGGAGAAGCGGCGTGGGCGGCTCAACATGATCTCGCACCTTCTCGCGAGTGTGCCCTACCACGACGTCGTCCATGAGGCGGTTTCGCTCCCCTCGCGTCCGGAATCGAACGGCTATTGCCGCCCCGACCGGCTGCTGCAGACCTACGTCCCGGACCACGCGGCGACCCTGAAGGAGGCAAGTCCATGAGCGCGACCGTCGCGACCGCACCCGATACCGTGTACTTCGACACGGTTTCTCTTCGCCTGCTCGGAAATGACCTGACGTTGAGTGTCGACAACGGATCGTGGTGCCTCGAAACGCCCGACGGGCCGATCCGCTTCGCTGGTTCAGGACTGGCCGTCCCGCCGACCCTTTCCCGGCTGGTTCGTGCGTATACCCGGGATGACGACTTGGTGGCCGTCGCGCGCGTCGGTGGGACGACCGAACTCCACGCGGTGCTCGATCACCGGATCGCGCGATCGCCTCGCCCTCCCGACGACTCCGCACGGGGAGTGGTCCTTCGCTACCTGCGTGCGCAGATCGCGGCCCTCGCCGCCGCGGATCTGGGCGCGCGGCAGGACCAGCCGGATGCGGTGCATCGGATGCGGGTGGCCACTCGGCGGCTGCGAGGCGTCTTTTCCGCCTATGCCCGGGTGCTGGGCGGCCGGAGACTTCTCAAGGCATTGAGTGACGAGTTGCGTTGGCTCGGCGGGGAACTCGGCCCGGCGCGGGACGTCGAGGTCCAGTGGGCACGTTCACGGCCTTGGGCCGAGGAGCGGACAGATGCCTGCTTCGCCGTACTCTCGGAGGAGGCGCGGGAGCGGGCGCGGCGCGCGCTCGACGGCCGTCGGTATCTGCAGTTGCTCACCGCCCTGGACGTCCTCGAGGTGGTGCTGAGCGAGAAGCCCCGGCAGCAGTGGCCCAAAGTGGCCCGGCGACCCGCCGAACGGGTACTTCCTCACCTGGCTCGTGCGGTGGCCGAAAAGGTCGCCGCTCGCGTGTCCGGGGTCGCCGCGCGACCGGCTGGTCCGGAACGTGACCGCGCCGTTCACGGTGTACGGAAAGCGGCCAAGCGGCTGCGGTACGCGCTGGAGGCCGGCGCCGAGGCGCTGCCGGTCGACGCCAAGCCGGCAGTGCGTGCCTTCCAGGACCTTCTCGGGGAATTCCAAGACGCGGTCGTCGCCCGCGAACTCTTGAGTGCCTTGGAGGTCGCGGACGGTACCTTGGCGGCGGTGCGGGCGCAGGAGACGGCGATCGCCGATCGATGCGTGGCCGCGCTGCCGGATGCCTGGCGCGATCTCCGCCGTGCCCTTTGTCCGTTATGGACTCAGCGTCGACGTCACGAGGGACGAAAGTCCTTCGCCGAGGGGCCTAATGCCGCCATCCTCGGAGGAGGCGAACTCGTACGGTCTGGCGAGGCCGGTCCGAAGTGGCCGGTGAAGCTCAGATTCGACGGAGGGTGATTTCCCTGCTGACCGGAATCGAACTCGACCACGACCTGCGGTGCGGACTGGCGGGCTACCTGGTCGCGGTGAGCGCCGCGGTGGGCGTGGGAAAAGAGTCGTGCGCCATGGATCTCGATCACCCCGCGTCGGCCTACGTCGCCTTGGACCAGCGGTTGCCCCGCCGGCCGGAGCGGGACACAGCCCTGTTGTGGGACGAGCGCCACGGCTGGGCTTTCGCCATGGAGACCCATTCCGGCGAGGACCTGCTGGTGCTCGCTTACCTCGGGGGCGAACTCGTGCCATCATCGGGCGCGGTCGGCCGGTTCGTGACCGCGATTCAAGCCGCCGGTGGCGCGTCCACCATCCCTGTTCCGCCGGAGCCGCGAGCCGATCGCGAGCACGTGAAGGCTCGGCTGCTGCGGTACCGGCGCGACATCTGGGCCGCGACGGCACCGCGCGGTCACTTCGTCATTTCTCCGGTGTGTTCGTGACCTCGACGCCTCCGAAGATCGCGGTCCCGTTCACGGCGAGCACGGGAGCGTCCGCCGGGAGATCACCGGTTCCGTCGGTTTTGTCCTCCAGGCCGCCCATGAACGGCAGACCGCCGAGCGAGACCCGCCAGCCCCGCGGTACCAGGACTTTGACGCCGCCGAACAAGGCGAAGGTGTCCACCGTCGCTCCCTCGTCGATCTGGGCTTGACGAAGATCGAGTGTCGAACCGCCGAAGATCGCCGAGACGTCGGTGTGCCGCAGGTGGCGGGACTGTTCTCTGGTGGTCGCTCCGCCGAACATCACGAGCGGTGTCCTGGTGCCGTGCTCCCGGCGCAGTCCGGCGAGCACGGCGAATCCCGCCGCTGCCAGCATGGCAGGCCACCACAGGCCGCCTTCCGCCAGGTCCAGGGTGCCCGCGAGCAGGATGAGCCCGATCACCGTCACAGCGGCCGGTCCGATCGACATCCGCCGCTGGGACAGCATCGCGACGATGCCGAGGCCGACCAGGGAGGCCGGCCACCACGCGCTGAGCAAGCCGCCGGTTTCGAGGACGCCGGTCGCGTCGAGGATCCCCAACGCGCCCAGGGTGACCAGGACCAACCCGACCCAGAATCGAACGGGTTTCACGACGGTTTCTCTTCCGGCGCCGGGTCGCCGCGGCGTTCTACCGCGATGGACCAGGGGCCCGCGAGCGCGGTGATCGCGCCGGCCGCGGTCACGACCGGGGCGAAAACCGCGGCGACGAGGCCAGCGTTCACTGGGACATCGAGAATCACCCGCTCCTGGGTGTCCTTGACGACGATGCGCCGGACGTTGCCCTCGCGGACGAGCCGGTGCACCTTCTCGGTGAACACTTCGCTCGGCTTCTTCGGCGCCGCGGATTCGGTCATTTGCTGATCTTCTTTCTGCACAGTCATGGTTTTCCTCTCCCTTCCGCTTCCACGGTGAGGCTTCGGCTCGCCGCGCGGCAGTGACCTTCGGTCCTTCCCCGTGGCCGAAAGGCGCATGATCCTGGACGGAGGACTTTCCGACGGAGGAGGCGGTTCGTGAAGATGCGCGCATGGCGGGTCGCCCGGCCCGGGCCGATGGCTTCGAGCCCGCTCGAGTGGGTGGAGGTCCCGGTCTCGCGACCGGCCGCCGGCGAGGTGCTGGTCAAGGTGCTGGTGTGCGGGGTCTGCCGCACCGATCTGCACGTCGCCGAGGGTGACCTGCCGGTACATCGGGCTGGGGTGATTCCGGGACACGAGGTGGTCGGCGAGGTGGTCGCCGTGGGGGACGGCGTCTCCGGCTTGAGGACGGGCGACCGGGTCGGAATCGCTTGGTTACGGGAAACCTGCGGCCGGTGCCGATACTGCCTTCGCGGCCGGGAGAACCTGTGTCCGGAGTCGCGTTACACCGGTTGGGACGAAGACGGGGGATACGCCGAATTCGCGGTCGTACCGGCCGCCTACGCTCTTCCGCTGCCCGAGGGGTACACCGACGACGAGCTCGCGCCCTTGTTGTGCGCCGGGCTGATCGGCTACCACGCGCTGGAGCGGGCGCAAGTACCCGAGGGCGGTCGGCTGGGGATTTATGGGTTCGGTGGAAGTGCCCACCTGACCGCCCAGGTGGCGATCGCCCGAGGCGCCACCGTGCACGTGATGACACGCAGCGAGGAAGCCCGGAAGCTGGCCTTGGCTCTCGGGGCGGCCTCGGCGGTCGCGGCTGCCGAGCCACCGCCTGAACCTCTGGACTCGGCGATCCTGTTCGCGCCTGTCGGAGAACTGGTTCCGCCCGCCCTCGAGGCTCTCGATCGAGGCGGGACACTGGCCCTCGCCGGGATCCATCTCTCCGACATCCCGTCACTGAACTATCAACGGCACCTCTTCCAGGAACGCCAGGTGCGCAGCGTCACGGCGAACACGCGCGCCGAGGCGCGGGAGTTCCTGGCGTTCGCGGGTACCCACCACCTCGAGGTGAGCACGGTGCCGTACCCACTGGACGGGGCGGATCGGGCGCTCACGGATCTGGCGGCGGACCGGGTCAACGGCGCGGCCGTGCTGCGGGCGGGCTGACCACGCGTCGTTCACGCGGGAACGAGCAGGATCCACAAAGGACCGTCGGACACCGGAAGCGGCTGTCCGGACGCGGTGGTGAACCGGGTGGGTGCCGTTGCCGTCGCTCGGTCCCAAGTGGCCGCGAACCGCTGCCCGTCCCGCCACATCGTCGCCTGCCCGGTGCCGACCGTCTGGGCGATGGAGGAGTTGGGCACCGTGCCGGTCTCCCCGCGTTCGCCGAGCCGGACGGCGACCCGCTGTTCGACGATCGTCGCCGCGGCGGCCTGGCCGCCGTCCACCGAGGTGAGTGGTGAGCCGTCCAGACCGATCAGGTACCTGCCGATGTCCACCGACCAGGTGAACGTGAAAGCGGCCGCCGGATAGCGGATCGCCGCGGTGGCGGCCGCCGTGCCGGATTCCGGTGCTGCGCCCGTCGTGGGAAACGCTCCTTCCGGAGCGACCTCACCGTCGGGGACCTGTTGCGGGCGGAGGTAGAGGTTGTGCGGTGACGGCCGGGAGTCGGCGCGGAAGTACGCGTTCGGGATTTCCGTGGGCGAAGCGCTCGTCAGCGATGCCGAACGCAGGGCCGGCAGCAGCTCCGGCGCGGCGCCGGAATAGGCGAGCGCGGGGCGTCCGAATGGGGCCAGCAGGCCGAGGTCGGTGGCTCGCGCGCTCCGCACCGGGCCGATCACCGTCGGCGGGCGGCCACGATAGAGCGCCAGCAGCCGGGTCAGTCCGCCCTCGACGGGTTCCACGTACACGAGGTCCGCGGCGCTCAGACCGGTCTGCGGGCGTGCGGCAGCCACGTTGTCGATCTTGACCGCCAGTACCGACCGGCGATCAGGCGCGGCGGCCTCGCTGGACGACGGAGCCGGATCCGGGTCAGTCCCGTTGGTCGGGCCGGACAGTTCTCGCACGACCAGGACCACCGCCGCGACGACCACCAACGCCCCCGCTGTGGATGCGATCCACCAGGACTTCTTCACGAGAATCGGTACCTTTCGTGTGTCCGGTCCGTGGCCGGCGCCTGATGCTCGACCGGTATTCCTCGGAGAAGGACCTTCCGGATCCGCAGAGCGTCGTCGAGGACCAGCACATCAGCGCGGTCACCGGGCCGCAACAGACCGAGGCCGGCCCGTGGGTACAACCTGGCCGGCGTGCGGGTCGCCGCGTTGACGGCAGCTTCGGTGGTGATGCCGATGTCGCAGGCGTGGCGGACGGCTTCGAGTAACGTGATGGTCGTACCGGCCAGAGTGCCGTCGGCGCGGCGGGCGACGCCGTCGGACACTTCGAAGTCGACGCTTCCAAGGCGGTAGTGGCCGTCCGGACAACCTCCGGCGGCGAGATCGTCGGTGACCAGGACGACCCGGTCCGCCGCTGCCCCGAACGCCAGGAGAATCGCCTCGGGAGCCAGGTGGCTGGGGTCGGCGATCAGGCCGATGGTCACTTCACGGCGGGTGAGTGCGGCACCGACGATACCGGGGTCACGATGGGTGAACGGACGCAGCGCGTCGAAAAGATGCGTGATCAGCCGGGCGCCGTGATCGACCGCGGTGTGTGTGGCCGCGGCGGTGGCGTCGCTGTGTCCGCAGGACACGAGGACACGGGACCGCACACAGAGGTCGACCAGCTCCACAGTGCCCGGGAGTTCTGGAGCGAGGGTCAGCTGCGTGACCGGCCCGGCGTCCAGCAGCCGTTGCGCGAGCGTGGGATCCGGAGTGCGCAGGTACTCGACGGGATGGGTACCAGGCCGTTCCGGGGACAAGAACGGACCTTCCAGATGGACACCGAGGACGCGCGCCCCGCCGGGCACACGCTGAGCCTTGCCTGCGGTGGCGATCGCTCCGATGGTCCGGTCGGGCCGGTCGGTGATCAGTGTCGGCTGATAGGCCGCGACGCCGGTTCGGGCCAGCGCGATGCCGGCGCGCACGTAGCCGTCGGCGTCCGCGTTCAGGAAGTCCACCCCGGCGAACCCGTTGACCTGGAGATCGATCAATCCGGGGATGGCCAGGCCGCGACCGGGGCGGGAGAGCCCCACGGCGGCGACCCGGCCGGAGTCTTCGTCGATCTCCACGTCACCGGGACGATAGGTCCCGCTCACCAGGGCGCCGGCGACACCCAGCCGCTTCATCGCGGCGGCAGGCTGCGTGCGATCAGCTCGACCAGTTCCACTGTGCGGGTGGCGTAGCCCCATTCGTTGTCGTACCAGCCGAAGACCTTCGCCAGATGCGAGTCGGCTTTGGTCAGCGGGGCGTCGAACACGCACGAGGCGGGGTCGCCGATGATGTCGCGGGACACGATGGGTGCTTCGGTGTAGCGCAGAATCCCTTTGAGAGCACCGTCCGAGGCCTCGGCGAACGCGTGGTTGACCTGCTCCGCGGTGACCGGGCGTTCGAGTTCGACGGTGAGGTCGGTCAGCGAGCCGTCCTCGACCGGCACGCGCACGGCGACGCCGTCGAGTTTGCCGGCCAGTTCCGGGATCACCAGCCCGATCGCCTTGGCGGCGCCGGTGCTGGTGGGTACCACGTTGACCGCCGCAGACCGGGCCCGGCGCGGGTCTTTGTGCGGGCGGTCGAGCAGTGCCTGGTCGCCGGTGTAGCTGTGGATGGTGGTGAGCAGGCCGCGCCGGATACCGAAAGCCGAGTGCAGCACCTTCACCATCGGCGCGACGCAGTTGGTGGTGCACGACGCGTTGGAAATGATGTGGTGGTTTTCGGCGTCGTAGTCGCCTTCGTTGACGCCCAGCACGATCGTCGCGTCGACGTCCTTGCCCGGCGCGGAGATCACGACCTTTCGCGCGCCGGCGGCCAGGTGTACGCCCGCGGCTTCGCGAGTCCGGAACTTGCCGGTGGACTCGATGACGACGTCGACGCCGCACCCACCCCACGGCAGCCGGGCAGGATCGGCCTCCGCCGTGACCTGAATGAGGTGGTCGCCGACGCGGAGAGCCTCGCCGCCGACAATGTCGACCGGTGTCCGGAGCCTGCCGTAGGTGGAATCGTGGACCAGCAGGTGCGCCAGCATTTCGGGCGAGGTGATGTCGTTGACCGCCACCACTTCGATCGGACTCTCCGGCGACTCCAGTACGCACCGGAGGATGTCTCGCCCGATCCTGCCGAAGCCGTTGATCCCGAGCCGTACCGTCATGATCGTCTCCCTTGTCGTCCTTCGGTCCACCGATGATCTGCTCGGCGACGAGGGCGCCGTAGAGACGAAGGTCCTCCCTCGAACAGGCTAACGACCGCGTCGGACCTGTGGCGTGGCTTGCTCCGTGCTCACCGTGCCCGGTAAACCCGTCGGGGTCTGCTTCAATAGCCGCTCTGACGTGGAGTGGTTCACCCGAAGGTGGAATGAGGCGGTGACGATGACCGGCGACAACGGCGGCCCGCTGCCTCGGGTACTGCTTTGGGCTGTGGAACACGCCGCCTCCCTGGGGCGCCCACTTTCTGCGACTACGCTGTGCGAGGCGGCTGTCGGGCGGCTTGAGGTGGACGGCGTGGCCTTGACGATCGACACGCCCCGAGGGGTCTCCGACACCCGCTGTGCGACGAGTCCGCTAGCGGAGCAGTTGGCCGAATTGCACAACACAGTCGAGGAGGGGCCGTCGGTGGACGCGTGTCGGGAGGGCATCGCCGTTCTGGCCGCCGATCTCGACGCTCCGGAACTTCAAAGTCGTTGGCCCTTGTTCACGCCCCTGGCGGTGGAAGCGGGTGCCCATGCGGTGTTCGCCTTGCCTCTACGGATCGGCTCGATCGTGCTCGGCGCTTTTTCACTGCACAGGGCCGAGGCCCTTGCGCTGAGCCCCGCGAGCTTGATCGACGCGTTGGCGTTCGCGCAATTGGCGCTGCGGATGCTGCTGGACGAACACGCGGGACTGCTCAGTCCGGACGGTGCTCCCTGGATCGAAGCTTTGCCGTTGCACAGCGCGCAGGTGCACCAGGCGACCGGAATGGTCGCCGCTCAGCTGGAGGTCAGTGCACGCGACGCGCTGGCCAGTCTGCGAGCACGCGCCTTCGCGGAACAGAGAACGCTCAGCGATCTGGCTGCCGCGGTCGTGGCTCGCGAAATTCGTTTCGCTCCCTTCAAGGAGCCGACATGACTCTCACACCCGTTCCTCAAGGACCTCTTACGGATCAGATGACAAGGACGCTCCGATGATCGAAGACCGTATCGTTGACGCGCTGGCGGAGCTGGCTGGCACGTTGCTGGGCGACTTCGATGTCATCGAGTTCCTGCACCTGCTGGCGGAACGGTGCACACAGCTCTTGGACGCGGACGCGGCGGGTGTGCTGCTGACGACTCAGCACGGTCCGCTGCAACTGGTCGCCACTTCCGAAGAGCGGATACGGCTGACGGAGTTGTTCCACCTCCAGGCAGAGGAAGGCCCGTCGCTGGATGCCTTCCGATCCGGTGCGCGGGTCGAGGAGCCGGATCTGCACGCCGCGCCTGCCCGGTGGCCGAGGTTCGTGATCGCGTCCACCAATGCCGGGTTCGCCGCAGTAGCCGCGATTCCCATGCGCCTACGAGGCGAGGCCGTCGGGGTGCTCAACATTCTCCGCCGGAATCGCGGCGAGTTCGGTGTGAGGGACCTCCGGGCCGCTCAGGCGTTGGCGGACGTCGCGACGATCGGCCTGTTCCAGCATCGTCCTGTTCGCCACTATGAGTTCGTGACCGAGCAGCTTCAGGCAACCCTGGAGAGTCTCATCGTGGTCGAGCAGGCGAAGGGATTCGTCGCCGAACATCTCGCCGTCGACATGGCCGCCGCGCTTGCCGCGCTCCGCGGCTACGCGAGTCGCCACAATCTGAAGTTGAGCGCGGTCGCCGGTTCCGTGATCGAAGGCGATCTCAGCGCACGGGCGTTGCTCGACGTTCCGGAATGACCGTGGGAGGTCGTGAGTGGCGATTCGGGTCAGAACACGAATCGTCACTCACGAGGGCCGCTCGATCGGCTAACGCCGTCCCAATTTCCACAACAGGGCGTGGCTCGCCCCACCCAGTGGGGAAATGACGAAGGCATGCCCGGCGGCGATCCCGTGATTGTTGACGGCATCGACCGTGCAGGAGTAGGTGCCGGGAGGGCAGTCGAGGATGTGCACCGCGCCGTCGCGATCCCACCAGACCGGGACATCCTGTCTCGGGCCCATCGCGGCGCCACCGATCACGATATCGTGATTGTTCTGCCGGCGAGCGTGGGTCGATATGCTCCCGGGCGGGAGCGCGAGCCGGGAGATCCGGCCATGGGTCCAGCGGACCGCGGTCGTGCTGCTGGGAGCGCTCGAGTACCCGAGGACGGTTCCGCGTTCGTTGATCGCCGTGGCGGATGAGGTTTCTCCGGGAAGATTCGGTAGCACGGCGGGACGTCCGCCGCGGTCCCAGACGAGCGCGAAATCGCCGCTCCCGCCGACCACGGTCCCTCGATTGTTCAGCCCTGCCGTGATGGCCGTCGTCATACCGGACGGCAAAGCCAACGCACGCATCTGTCCGGACGAGTTCCATAGCATGGGCTGTGTCTTCCAAGCCTCCCCGAAACCGTATCCCGCGATGAGTCCGTGGTCGTTCACCGCCGTTGCCGTGATGTCCCGCAGACCGGGTGGGCCGGTCAGTTCGCTGACCCGGCCGGTCCGGTCCCAGCGAGCCGGGCGCATACCCGGGATCGCGTAGCCGATGATCGTGCCGTCGTCGGCGATCGCGTTCGCGTTGAGTCCGGTGGTGCCCGGCAGGAACTCCAAGTCGGTGATCCGGTGGTCGGAGGTCCAACGCACCGCGTGGATCCGACCGTCCGTCGTCGGCGCCTGGCCGATGATCTCGTTCCGGCCGTTGGTCGCCTTCGGGTAGGTCGAATCGGCGTTGTCCGGCAGATCCGGCAGGACGATGCGTCGCCCGTCGCGCTCCCACACGGTGGGTTCATGGGAATCCTCCGGGCTCTTCCTGCTCGAGCCGATCACAAGCCCGTGGTCGTTCACGTCCATGGCGTAGGAGTCGATGACGCCGGAGACCTCGCCGAGGTCGACATACCGCGTGCTGGCCACTGCCGCGTCGTCCGACAGTCCGATGGTCGTGGCCGACACCAGAATGGTCACCGCGGCAAGGTGTGCAACGAGTGTTCGCATGAGTGGTCCCTCCCGATTTCGCGAACATCCAGAGTCCTGCCGTGTTCGCGGCGTGGGGTAGAGACCAAGGTCCTCGCCAACGCAGCTGTGCCGTTTCGGCGATCAAGCCGGGACTGTGGGCCCGGCCCGCCGGGACTTCCGTCTCTCCTCCTGAACTCCTCACTGGTCGAAGCTGGGAAGAGACCAGACGGGAGAACGACATGAAGATCCTCGTAGCGGCGGCCAGCCGCCACGGCGGGACCTGGGAGATCGCGGAGGAGATCGGCCGAGCCCTCGCATCGGAGCTGGGCGGTCACGCGACCGTGCGGGTGTCGCGGGCCGAGGACGTCACGTCGGTGGATGCGTTCGACGTCGTTCTGGTGGGCAGCGGTGTGTATCTGGGGCAATGGCTCGAGCAGGCGAGAGACCTCGTCGGCGAGCACGCCGAAGTCCTCAGGACCAAGGACGTGTGGTTGTTCTCCAGCGGCCCGGTGGGGACACCGCCGAAGCCCGCGGAGGACCCCGTGGACGTGGCTCGGCTGATGGTGTCGTCCGGGGCACGCGGGCACGTGGTGTTCGCGGGCCGGATCGACCGGAGTCTGCTGCGGTTCACCGAGCGAGCGGTCGTGACGGCGCTCCGGGTCAAGGACGGTGACCACCGGGATTGGCCGACGGTGCGGGCTTGGGCGGGCGAAATCGCCGCCGCTGTGAAGTCTGCCGGGACGGAAGAGGTGAGTGGTCATGCCGAGCGTGGCTGAAGGCGCGGTCGTCGTGGGGATCGACGGTTCGGGGTCCGCCCGGCGGGCCGCGGTGTGGGCGGCGGCCGAGGCCGTCAAGAGGGGGAAGCGGCTCCGGCTGGTCCACGTGTACGCGGTCCCTCAGGTGAGGGTGCCCGCGGTGGTGCCGTCCGCGGAGGCGCTCCGGTCGGCGTTCGAGGCACGAGGAGCGGAATGGCTCGCCGAAGCCTGTGACGCGGTGGCCGAGCGCTACCCGGATCTGATCGTCGAGTCCGCCGCACGGGAATGGGCTCCGGTGGCCGCACTGATCCAGGAATCGCAGGCGGCGAGCTTGATCGTGCTGGGTTCCCGCGGCCTCGGTGGTTTCACCGGTCTGCTGGTCGGCTCGACGGCGGTGGCGTTGGCACAGCATGGGCATTGCCCGGTCGTCGTCGCGAGGGGAAAGCAGCCGGAAGACGGTCCACCGGAGACCGGTCCCGTCGTGGCGGGCACGGACGGTTCCGAGTCGAGCGACGCGGCCTTGGCCTTCGCTTTCGACGAAGCGTCGCTGCGCGGCACGGAGCTGATCGTGGTCAGGGTGTGGAACGAGGTCACAGACCACGAATCGGCCAGGGCACACGCCTTGACGGTCGACCCGGACGCGATCGAGTCGGCGGAGCGACAGGCGTTGGACGAACAACTCGCGCCTTGGCGGGCCAAGTTCCCGGACCTGGTTGTGGAGACGGTGGTCGCCCGCGGCCGTCCGGTCCGCGCGCTGCTCGGCTTCGGCGAACACGCGCAATTGCTCGTTGTCGGGTCGCGAGGCCGCGGCGGGTTCCGGGGGATGTTGCTCGGCTCGACAAGTCAGGCGCTGGTCGCGCATTCGGAATGCCCGGTGGCGGTCGTTCGTCCGGCTTTGACCGGACGGGAAAACGAGTGAGGAGCTCAGCATGCGAGCACGGGACCTGATGTCCGCCCCGGTCGTCACGGTGACACCGGGGACCACCGCGAAACATGCCGCCGAGCTGCTGGCGGAGAAGGGTTTCACCGCGTTGCCGGTGGTCGACGAGGACGACCGGCTGATCGGCATCGTGACCGAGGCCGATCTGATCAGGAACCGGTTCCCGCACGACGTCCGCTCGGGCCCGGACCACGAAGCGCGGCCGAGGCCGGGGCTGACCGTCGCTCAGATGATGACGGCACCGGCCACGGGGATGGGCACCGGCGCGGATGCCGCAGACGTCGGCAGGGCTCTGCTCGACGGACGGATCCGCGCGATGCCCATTGTGGACGGTTCGAAGGTGGTCGGAATCCTCACGCGAGGCGACTTCGTGCGTGCCTTCGCCCGTTCCGACGTGGCGATCGCGGCGGACGTCCGCCATCACTTGACGATCTACGGCGGACCTGGCCGGTGGACGGTCGAAGTACGAGACGGCGTCGCGCTGGTGGGCGATGCCTACGACAGCGACACCGATCGCCACGTGGCCAAACTGCTGGCCGAGGCGGTTCCCGGTGTCGTGGAAGCGAAAGTGACCTATCAGGAGGACGAACGATGAACGCGGCGGACCGGAAGATCGTCGTCGGGGTGGACGGGACGGAGCCGGGAAGGGCGGCTGTACGGTGGGCCGCCGCCGTTGCCGAAGAACGACTGCTGAAGATGCTCATCGTGCACGCGCTGCGCGTCGACAAGCTGGCTTACGGAGCCGGATTGGCGGGCCCCACGCCCTGGTACGACCTCCTCGCCGAGGAAGGTCAGCGGGTTCTCGAGGAGGCCGCCGGGCAAGCGCATTCGGTGGCACCCGGGGTGGACGTGGACACGCGGATGCCGGCGGACTCTCCGGTGCCCACCCTGATCGACGCGTCGGAGTCGGCGGCGCTGGTGGTCGTCGGCGGTACCGGGAAGGGCTTCTTCGGCGAGATGACGATCGGTTCGACGGCGTCGGCGGTCGTCGCCCACGCCCACTGTCCCGTGGTGGTCATGCGGGGCCGGAAGAACACCACCGCGTATCCGGCCGAGGGGCCGATCGTGGTCGGGATCGACGGCAGCCCGCTGAGCGAGCGCGCACTGGAGATCGCCTTCGAAGAGGCCGCGTGGCGGAAGGCCGGCCTGGTCGCGGTCCACGCGTGGCGGGACGTCACCTATGACGACGCCTACGGGATGGCCCGGCTTGTCGTGCAGTGGGAGTCGATCGAGGACGAGGAACGACGGCTGCTGGCGCAGCGGCTCGCGGGCTGGCAGGAGAAGTATCCCGACGTCAAGATCGAGCCGGTTCTCGTCCAGGACCGGCCGCGGCATGCCCTGCTGGAGTGGAGTGCCCGAGCGCAGCTGGTGGTCGTGGGCAGCCGGGGCCGGGGCGGATTCACCGGTCAGTTGCTCGGCTCGACCAGCCAGGCGCTCGCGCACCACGCGGAGTGCCCGGTGCTGGTGGTCCGGCCGGAGAAGTCGCGGTGACTGTTCTCGGTGCTCCCGCAGCGCCCGCGGTGCTGACCCCGACCGAGTTGTCCCAAGTGGACGCTCAGTGGCGGGCGGCGAACTATCTCGCCGCCTGCCAGATCTACCTCATGGACAATCCGCTGCTGGAATCACCGCTGAAGCCCGAGCACGTCAAACCACGTCTGCTCGGCCACTGGGGTACCTCTCCAGGACTGAACTTCGTCTACGCCCACCTGAACCGGGCAATCGTGCGGCGGAACCTGAACGCGATGTTCGTGACCGGACCCGGTCACGGTGGCCCGGCCCTCTACGCGAACACCTGGCTCGAGGGCAGCTACTCGGAGGCGTGGCCGGAGGTACCCTACGACAAGAGAGGTCTGCGTACGCTGTTCCGGCAGTTCTCCTTCCCCGGCGGGGTGCCCAGTCACGTGGCTCCGCAGGTTCCGGGCTCGATCCACGAAGGTGGCGAGCTCGGTTACTCCCTCGCACACGCTTTCGGTGCCGCTTTCGACAATCCGCACCTCGTCGTCGGCTGCGTCGTCGGCGACGGCGAGGCGGAAACCGGGCCACTGGCCACCAGCTGGCACTCGGGCAAGTTCCTCAATCCGGCCCGCGACGGCGCGGTGCTGCCCATCCTGCACCTGAACGGCTACAAGATCGCCAATCCCACCGTGCTCTCGCGAATCAGTGGAACCGAGCTCGACGAGCTGCTGCGCGGATACGGGTATGCCCCGCGTTACGTCGAGGGCGATGATCCGGCTGTCATGCACCAGGTCATGGCCGCGGCGGTGGACGGCGCGCTGGACGAGATCGACGGAATCCAGGTGCGGGCCCGGTCCGCGGGCGGGCCGACCGGTTCGGCGAGCTGGCCGATGATCGTGCTCCGCAGCCCCAAGGGCTGGACCGGATCATTCCTTGTGGACGGAGTGCTGGTCGAAGGCACCTGGCGTTCGCACCAGGTGCCGATCCCGGACGCGCGCGGAAACCCCGAGCATCTCCGGCAGCTGGAGGAATGGCTGCGTTCCTATCGGCCGGAGCTGCTTTTCGACGAGGACGGCAGACCGACGTCCGAGGTCACCGCGCTGATCCCGCGCGGCGATCTCCGGATGGGCTCGTCACCGCACGCCAACGGCGGCCTCGTGCTGCGGCCCTTGGAGCTGCCGGCGGTGCCGCCGCACACGATCCCGCTCGTCCGGCCAGGCGGCGCGACCGCGGAACCGACGCGTGTGCTCGGGCGCTGGCTGCGGGACGTGTTCGCGCTGAACGCGAGGGCGGCGAACTTCCGGTTGTTCGGGCCGGACGAGACCGCTTCCAACCGGCTCGACGCGGTGTTCGACGTGACGGCCAAGACCTGGCTGTGCGAGATCGAACCCGTCGACGACCATCTCGCCGCGGACGGCCGGGTCATGGAGGTGCTTTCGGAGCATCTCTGCCAGGGCTGGCTCGAAGGCTACCTGCTGTCGGGCCGGCACGGGCTTTTCTCGTGCTACGAGGCGTTCGTGCACATCGTCGACTCGATGCTCAACCAGCATGTCAAGTGGCTCAAGGTGCATCGGGAGATCCCGTGGCGGCGGCCGGTCGCGTCGCTGACGTATCTGTTGACCTCCCACGTCTGGCGACAGGATCACAACGGGTTCTCCCACCAGGATCCGGGCTTCGTCGACCATGTCGCCAACAAGAGCCCGGAGGTCGTCCGGGTCTACCTGCCGCCGGACGCGAACACCCTGCTGTGGGTCGCGGACCACTGCCTGCGCAGCCGGGACTACGTCAACGTGATCGTCGCGGGAAAGAACGACAGCCCCGTCTGGCTCGACGAAGAAGAGGCGGCGGTGCACTGTGCGCGCGGCGCCGGGATCTGGGAGTGGGCGGGCACGCATCCGGATCGGGAACCCGACGTGGTGCTCGCCTGTGCCGGCGACGCGCCGACGGTCGAGGTGCTCGCCGCGGCCAAGCTGCTGCGGGAGTACCTGCCCGAACTCGCGGTCCGAGTGGTGAACGTGGTCGACCTCATGCGCCTCCAGCCCGCCGCGGAACACCCACACGGGATGACCGACCGCGAATTCGACGCGCTGTTCACCACCGACCGCCCGGTGATCTTCGCCTATCACGGCTACCCCTGGCTGATCCACCGGCTGGCCTACCGGCGCGCGAACCATGACGACATGCACGTGCGCGGGTACATCGAGCACGGAACCACGACGACACCGTTCGACATGCTGGTGCGCAACGACATGGACCGTTTTCAGCTCGTGACCGACGTGATCGACCGGGTGCCTGGTCTTGTCGCCCGTGCCGGCGCCGTCCGGCAACGGATGACGGACGCGCGCGAACGGCACCACCGGTGGATCGTCGAACACGGTGAGGATCTTCCCGAAATCCGTGACTGGACTTGGGAAGCATGACAAGGAAAGGAAGTACGGATATGACAACCCTCGTACCCGGTTCGCGCATGACCCTGCCCAGTATCGCGGCCTGGCTGGAGAACCCGTGGCCGTTCGCCGAACACAACCCAGTGCGGATCGAAGAGTCCGTCGAGGACGGCAAGTACCTCGTCCGGGCCGAGCTTCCCGGATTCGACCCGGAGAAGAACATCTCGGTCACCGCGCACGAGGGTCTGCTGACGATCACCGCCGAACGCGAGGCGACGACCGCGGAGCACGGCCGCAGTGAGTTCTACTACGGCAAGTTCAGCCGGACCGTCTCCCTGCCTTCCGGTGCGAAGACGGCGAAGGTCACAGCGTCCTACAAGGACGGAATCCTCGAAGTCTCCATGCCGGTCGAGGACAAGCCGCACGAGAAGCAGGTCAAGATCGAGGTCGGCAAGGGCTGACCATCCCCGGCCGGGCGGGCGCGCCGACCCCCAGCGCGCACCCGCCCGGCAACCTTGTGCCCGAAGGAGTCTTCATGCGTGTCCTGTCGTTGAATCCCGGCTCTTCGAGCCTCAAATCGTCCTTGGTCGCCGACGGCAGGCCGGTCGGCTGGGCCGCCGTGAGCCTGGACGACGCACACGACGCGGCGCGACAGGCTCTCGATCGGTGGTCCACAGTGGACACCGTGGCCGTCAGGTTCGTGCACGGGGGTTCCAGGACCGGTCCGGTCCGGCTCACCCAGGACGTAGTCGACGCGCTCGAAAAGCTCAGCCCGTTCGCGCCGCTTCACCAGCCACAGGCCGTCCGCCTCGCACGGGAGGTGTTCCGGCTGCGTCCTGGCCTGCCGGTGATCGCGTCGTTCGACACGGCCTTCCACTCGCGCCTCCCCGAAGAAGCGTCGAGGTACGCGCTACCACGGGAATGGACCAGTCAAGGGCGCTTGCGGCGCTACGGTTTCCACGGCCTTTCGTGCCGTCACGCGGCGCGCCGTGTGACGGAACTCCTCGGTGTCGAGGAGCCGCGGCTCCTGTGCTGCCACCTCGGCGCCGGTGTCTCGGTGACCGCGATCCGTGGTGACCGGAGCGTGGACACGAGCATGGGCTTCACACCGTTGGAAGGGCCCGCGATGGCGACGAGGTCCGGCTCGGTGGATCCGGGGCTGGTGCTGCACATCATGCGAGCGGCGCCGATGTCGGTCGACGAGATGGAAGACGCGCTGTATCACCGTTCCGGTCTCGCCGGCATGAGTGGGACGAACGGGGACCTTCGCGCTGTCCTGGCCCGTGAGGCGGCCGGGGATCCCGACGCGGTGTCGGCTGTCGCCGTTTACCTGCACCGGATCCGCCGAGAGATCGGCGCGATGGCGGCGAGCCTCGACCGGATCGACGCCGTCGTGTTCACCGGCGGGGTCACCGAGCATCAGCCGGAGCTGATCGCGCGCCTGGCCGGGAGGCTGGGTGTCTTCGAGATCGCTGTCGATCCGGCTCGTTGTCTCGGGGACGGCGATCGGGTGATCAGCCCGGACGACACGCCGGTGACCGTCTTCGCCATGGCAACGGGCGAGGACGTCGAACTGGCTCGGGATGCCGAGGCGGTTCTCTCGGTGGAACACGTATAGGGGCGCGCCGAGTCCGTGAAGGCCTCCTTGAGAGACCCAGAGCCCTCAAGGAGGCCAGCCCTTCACGGACCGCCGAAAGATCAGGAAGCGGTCGCGCTGAACCGATGAACCGCCTGCGTCGACACCAGCACGACAGGACACGTCGCGTGCCTGATACAGGCCGTGGACACGCTGCCGAAGACGAGTCTGCCGACCGCGCTCTTCGTGCCCGTGCCCAGCACGAGCAGGTCTGCGTCGCGCGCCGCCGCGAGCAGTTCCGACGTTGGGTTCCCTTGCCGCAGCGAGGTTTTCACCTCGATGTCAGCATGAAGCTCGCTCTGGATCCGTGCGACCGCGTCGTCGAGCGAGTAGTTCTTCCTCACCGGAACCCTGCCGTGTGGCTGGAGGGCGAACGACGTGCCGGGAAGGAGTTCTTCCCTTGGCAGAATCATCAGGACCTCGACCTTGTCGCCGACGGCGGTGGCTTCGGTGATGGCCCACCGGATCGCTTCCTCGCTCTCGGCCGAGCCGTCGGCGCCCACGAGAAGGTGGCGGGTGTTGTCAGGATTCGTGTTCATGGCTGATTCCTTTGCGCGGAAGGCCCGGCACGGAGAAGGTCCTGCCAGGTGATGACGCCGATCACGCGGCCGTCTTCGAGGACCGGGACAGATCGGAGCCGGCGCTCCAGCATCTTCGCCGCCAGATCCGCCAGGTCGTCATCGGGATGGGCACCGGCCGCCGGTCGCCGCATCAGCGCGCTCACTTTGGTACGCCCGCTGAGCATGACGCCGCTGTCCGGATCGCCGTCGGAAAGGTAACGCGCCCGGAGCAGGTCCTCTTCGACCAGCACGCCGAGCAGCTCGCCGGTGTCGCCGACGACCGGCAGCGAAGTGAATCCCTTGCCGGTCAGCACGGCGATCGCTTCGCCGATCGTGGCCGCGGGCGTCACCGCGATGACCGGGGTGGTCATGACGTCACGTACTCGCATGAAGCCAGTCTCGATCCGCCGGGTGGACCCGGAATACGGCTGGAGGTCCCGGCCTGACGGGACCGTCGCCTCTCTTGCCAGGGGGTGTCGCCGAGTGATGGTGGCGACAACACGTTCCCGGCGATCCGCAGCGGAGGTCCAGGTCATGAACACGTCGTCTCGCTGGTCGCGAGCCTGGCACATGGTCCATCCAGGGCGAAACCCGCTCGCTCGCCGCGAAGATCGCATCGAAGCGTTCACGGTGCTTCTCGCGGTCGCCCTCGTGGTCCTCGCCCTGCCGGTCGCCGCGGTGGTGGCTTCCGGGGTGTTCGCGGCGCGCGCCGAACAGGCGGCGACCGAGCAGGCCACCAGATATCGCGCGGATGCGACCCTGCTCGAGGACGGCGGGCCCATCGCCATCGAGGGCCGGTCGGGCGTTGCCGACGACACCTCGCCTGCCGAGGCGACGTGGGTCACCCGTGACGGGGACAGCCGAGTCGGCGAGGTCCAGGCGACGCGGGGGACCCGAGCCGGTGCGAAGGTCCCGGTCTGGCTCGACGAGTCGGGGAACCCGGTCGCCGCACCCCTCACCGGTCTCGACGCCCGCCTCCTCGGTGTCGGGACAGGAGTCGGCCTTTGGCTCGCCTTCATCGTAGTCGTGCTGGCCGGTTACGGCTGTGGTCGAGTGCTGCTCGACAGGGTCCGATGGGCGCGATGGCAGGAGGAATGGCGCGAGTTCGCGTCGCACTAGCGGTGCCGAAGGTCCCGGCACACCGGGCCCACGGCCACTGCCGTCCCCGTTCGCCACGCGAGACGCTGAGATCGTCGAAAGGCAGGTGCAGCACGATGGTCCTCACTCGTTCGCCGGTCGTCGCGGACGCGCTGCGCGCCGCGGTGCGCGCGCCGTCACCGCACAACTCCCAGCCGTGGATCTTCGAGCTGGCGCCGGACACGATCGACGTCGTACTCGACGAAAGCCGGATCCTCGGCGCCTGCGATCCGGAAGCGCGTGAGGCGCGGCTGGCCTGTGGCGCGGCGTTGCTGAACCTGCTGCTCGCCATCGCCGCCGCGGGTCGAGTCAGCGACGTCGAGCTAGCGCCTGAAGGGGCGAGGCCTTCCTTGCTCGCGCGGGTCACGCTTGGTCCCCGTCACCGCCCCACCGCGACCGAACGACGGCTCGCTGCCGCGATTCCCCGGCGATACAGCAATCGCCACCCTTTCACGGACGAGCCGGTGCCACTTCGCCTCCGGACCGCCGTGCGCGAGGCAGCCCGTGAGGAGGGAGCACGGCTGGTCCTGGTCGACGAAGCCGGTCTGCTGGAGGCGACAGCGGGACTCATCCGCCGCGCCGACCACGTCCAAGGTCTGGACACGGCCTTCCAACGAGAACTCCGGGCATGGACCCGGCAGACCGCCGAGGACGACGGTGTACCCACCTACGCGGGCGGGCCTCGTTCAGCGGGCGGCCTGCTCGCGGGGCGGTACGTCAACGAGGGCGGCGCTCCCCGCGTCTTCGAGCAGGACCCGCTGGTCGCGGTGCTGACCACGCCGAACGACGCGCCGATCTCGCAGGTCCGCGCGGGGTGCGCGATGCAGCGGGTCCTGCTCACCGCCACGGACGCCGGCCTGAGCGCTTCGTTCTATTCCCAGCCGATCGAGATCACTGCCGTACGCGCCGAACTACGTGACCTGCTCGGTGGCGCCGGCCATCCTCAGACCGTATTCAGGCTCGGCTACGGCTATCCGGGTGTGAAGCCGCCACGCCGCCCGATCGAAGCCGTCACCCGCGACAGGACCGCGGGGGAGCGGCCATGACGACGCTCACCGGAATCCTCGCGCATGTCTGGTCGACAGAGGAGAAACGAATCCTCGTGTCGGCCGCACGACAGGTCCCGAAGCGATGGATCGACGATGTCTGGACGCTGTCGGTCAACGAGGACTCTCTTGACTTGTACGAGCGCCTCGCGAACAACCACTGGGTGCGGGACCGGGGTGGGCGTGCGCGGCTGATCGTCTGCGGGGCGGTACTGGCGAATCTCGATCGTGCGATCAGGATGCTGGGCTGGGCGCCGCTCGCTGATCTGAGTTGCGACGGCCTCGCCTTGGAC
This sequence comes from Amycolatopsis sp. NPDC052450, assembly GCF_044547565.1. Classification (NCBI taxonomy): domain Bacteria; kingdom Bacillati; phylum Actinomycetota; class Actinomycetes; order Pseudonocardiales; family Pseudonocardiaceae; genus Amycolatopsis; species Amycolatopsis sp. NPDC052450. The sequence goes on from NZ_JBIUAQ010000004.1 coordinate 281,852, forward strand.
CGGATCGCCAGGCTCACATCTCGGCGCCGGGCCCGCCCCGTGGCGGCCGATTTCGCTCGTTTCGCCGCGCTGTCCGGGCGACGGACCAAGCCGGCTCCGTCCTCGGTTTCGGCGTGGGGACGAGACGTCGCCGAGGCGACCGAGGGCGGCGGCATCCGGGTCCGGGTGCTCACGCCGGCTGATGTCCGTGATCTGCCCAAGGTGGGCAGGCAGATCGCCAGGAAGGTGACTCCGGAAGCCTCCTGGATCGCGTTCCTCGTCACCACCGTGACCGAAAGTCGGGAACAGCTCGTCAGGGCCGGCGTGGTCGCACAGCGGTTGTTGCTCGCAGCCACCGAGTACGGCCTGGAGGGCACCGCGTTCACCGAGCCTTTCGACGCTCCCGCCATCCGCGGAGCGCTCGCCGCCATCGACGATGTTCCCGGATTCCCTCAGACGGTCGTCGTGGTCGAAGAACCTCGGAAAACACCGGCACAGAAGGGAAAGAACGTCATGACGGACAGTGCGACGGAGAACCGGATCGTCGTCGGCATGGACGGTTCGGCGGGTTCTGCCGCGGCAGTGCGCTGGGCGGCCGACCAAGCGGTCAGGCAGGGCGCCGCCTTGCAGGTGGTCACCGTGTGGGTCCACGACGAGATGCTGGACGACGCGTCGGCCAACCGGACTGTGGCGGAGGCGAGAGACGTTCATCTGAAGGCGCTGAAAGCCGCGACCGCCAAAGTCCTCGATGCCCACGAAGGGCTCGACATCACCTACGACGTCCCCCAGGGGGACCCCGGCGAAACGCTGGTCGAGCGTTCGAAGGATGCCGCGCTCCTCGTGCTGGGCAGCCATGGCACGGGCAAGATCCGTGAACTGCTGGTCGGCTCGGTGTGCAAGACGGCACTACGGCACGCGACCTGCCCGGTGGTGGTGATCCCGCCGCCCGCCGCAGCTCCGGAAGGCAGGCTCGGCCGGCTGCTGAACTCTGTCGCGTACGAGCCCGGTCCGATTCTCTGAGCGAAGCCGGACACAGGAGACAGCCATGAAAGCGCGGCCCGGAATCGTCACCGTGATCACGCGGCGGAATCCACTCGTCCGGTGGTCCGACCGGCTCGAAGCCGCGCTGATGCTCGGCGCCGTCCTGCTGGCACTGCTGGCGATCCCGTTCGCCGCGGCCGCCGGATCCGCGGCCTACGCCGACGGAAGGGAGCGCGCGGCGGAACAGGCGGTGGACCGTCAGGCGACGACCGCGGTTCTCCTTGCCGACGCGCCGCCCGTGCACGTGCGCCTCGACGGTGTGCCGCTTGAGGAGAAGGCCGAGGTCGCCGCCCGTTGGACGGGCCCTGGTGGCCTGATTCGTGAAGGCGTGGTGACCGTCGATACCGGGATGGTGACCGGGAACGAGGTGCGGATCTGGCTCGACGCGCGCGGGCATCCCGTGGATGCGCCGGTCACCGACACCGATGCCCTGAGCCAGGGCATCGGTGTCGGCACGGGGCTGTGGCTGGGCTGGCTCACTGTGGTCGCGACGGTCTTCCTGGCGTGCCGGGCGGCGCTCGGCCGCAGCCGTGCCGCCGAGTGGGCGCGCGAATGGCAACGAATGGCCTGAAAGGAGAAAGAGATGAGAATCCTGCTGACAGAGGCCACCTTCGACGAGTCCCGTGAGATCGCGGGCGCGTTGCGGGGCCTCGGCTGCCGGGTCAGCCCGTGCCATGTCCGGTCCGGAGTGTGCCGAGCTCTCGCGCCCGGCGGGACCTGTCCGCTGGACGAGGAGGACCGGCCGGATCTCGCCGTCGACGTCCGCGGTACCGAGCCCGGTATGACCGCACGCGAATTCGGTGTGGTGTGCGCGCTCCGGAAGAGGGTTCCGGTCGTGATGACCACGGCGGGGGACACGAGTGGCCCCGCCGTCCCACCGGGACTCGAAGACCGTGTCACGGCTTGTCCGCCGGAGGATCTCTTCGAAGCGTGCAGGGGCTTCCTGCGCACACGTGCTTGACCGAGAACGATCACAAGGAGGCTCCGATGCGTGCTTCGGAGATCATGACCAGTCCGGCGGTGGCGACCACACCCGCGACATCCCTTCGCGAGGCGGTGGCAGTGCTGACAGAGAAGGGATTCGCCGGTCTTCCGGTCGTCGACCACGATGGCCGGGTGCTGGGGACGTTCACCGAATTCGACGCGCTGCGGGGAATCCGGGCGGGCGGTGACGGGATCACGGTCGGTGCGTTGATGTCCACGCCGGTGGAGGTGATCTCGCCGTCCACGGACGTCACGGAGATCGGCAGGCGGATGCTGGCCGACCGGCTGCGGTGCCTGCCGGTCGTCGAGGAGGGTGTCCTGGTCGGTGTGGTGAGCAGGCGTGATCTGCTCCGCCCACTCGTCCGGCCCGACGACGCGGTCGCCGCACAGGTGCACGGCCTGGTCAGTGACTACGCCGGACATCGTCCGAAATGGACTGTCGAGGTCGACGGCGGTTACGTGAGCATCGCCGGCGAGTTCCGGGACGAAGCCGAACGCCGGGTGCTCGACGCGCTCGTCCGCACGGTGCCGGGCGTGGTCGCCGTCGTACTGGTCACCGGGAATCCGGCGGCGACATGACGGCCGGGACGAGCGCCTTGCTGGCGGACGGCGACATGGTCACCGTCCGCCGGTTGCGTGTGGAGGACTTCGACGCTGTCCTGGGTCTGCATCAGCGGCTGGACGAGCGTGACCGCTATCTGCGCTTCTTCACCGCCCATCCGGGGAGGCTGGATCTGCTGAGCCGGTTGGCGATCGAAGGCCCGGGGATCGGAGCATTCCGGGGGGACGACCTCATCGGGATCGCCCACTATCGCCCATGGTCCGCGGACGATGCGGACGACGCGGCCGAAGTCGCCCTGGTCGTCGACCGCGCGGCTCAGGCGCACGGGGTCGGTACTCTGTTGCTCGAACATCTCGTGTCCTTGGCCTTGGCGCAGGGAATCCACCGTTTCGTCGCGCTGGTGCTCGCGGAGAACACCCGGATGATCAAGGTGTTCATCGACCTCGGCCTCCCGTACGTCATCGGCAGGGGAGGGCCGGAGCTCGACGTCGAGATCGAACTCGGCGAGCCCAACGGGTACCTCGAACGCATCGAGGAGCGGGAACGGCTTGCCGACGTGGCGAGTCTCCGGGCCGTGCTGGCCCCGGCCTCGGTGGCCGTCGTGGGGGCAGGCAGGCGTGACGACTCGGTGGGCAGGGCGATCCTGCGAAACCTTCTCGACGCCGGCTATACCGGCGACGCGTACGCCGTCAACCCGAACGCCACGGAGATCCTCGGCGTCCCCAGTGCTCCCTCGGTGTCCTCTTTGGACGCCACGGTCGAGCTGGCCGTGGTCTGCGTGCCCGCGGAATCCGTTCCGGGCGTCGTCGAAGACTGCGGACGGGCAGGAGTGCGCGCGATCGTGCTCGTCACCGCGGGGCTGACCGGGACGCCGCTGGAACAGCGTGTCCGCGAACTCGTCGCCAGGTACGGGATCCGGCTGGTCGGCCCCAATTGCTTCGGTGTGGTCAACAGTGCTCCGGCGACCCGTCTCGACACGACGTTCGCTCGCTGTGCCGCCCGGGCAGGCAGGATCGGGGTGGTGACCCAGTCCGGTGGTTTCGGGATCGCGCTGATGGACGCACTTGCCGGGCTGGGGCTCGGTCTGTCCACTTTGGTATCGACCGGTGACAAGTACGACGTGAGCGGCAATGACCTTCTCCGGTGGTGGCGCGGTGACAGGGAAACCGACATCGCCGTGCTGTACCTGGAGTCCTTCGGCAACCCGCGAAAGTTCAGCAGGCTCGCCCGCGCACTCGCGAGGGAGAAGCCGGTCGTGGCCATCCGTGGGGCATCCGCCCCGGCGGCACAGCGGGCCGCGGCCGCGCATACCGCCGCACGGCCGGTCTCGGCTGCGACCAAACTCGCGTTGTTCGGCCAGGCGGGTGTCCTCGTCGTCGACACGGTGACCGAAGTCCTGGGCCTGCTCGCCGCGCTCTCGTGGCAGCCGCTGCCATCGGGGTCACGGGTGGTCGTCGTGAGCAACGCCGGGGGCGCCGCCGTCCTGGGTGCGGAGGCCTGCGTTCGCAACGGTCTGGTCCTGCCCGAGCTGAGTCCGAAGACCCAGGACACACTCCGGCGGCTGCTGCCCGAGCACGCGAGCGTGGGCAACCCGCTCGACACGAGCGCGGCGATCACGGCCGACGCCTTCGCCTCGTGCGTCACCGAGGTCCTGGCCGACGAAGGTGTGGACGCGGTGATCGTCGCCGGCGTGCCCACCGGTGTCGGTGATCCGCTGGCCGGGCTGGTCGCGCGACCGGAGCGCAAGACCGTCCTCGCCGTGCGGCTCGGCCAGCTGGAGTCGGTCGCCGCGTATCACGGGATTCCTTGCTACGCCGATGTCGAAGAGGCCGCGGCCGTCATGGCGAAGCTGTCCGAGCGAACCCACTGGCTCGAGGCAGGGGAGGGCGGCCTGCCCGATCTCTCCGATATCGATCTCGCGACGGCGACCCGGCTCGTGGGCGAGTACCTCTCCGCGCATCCGAGCGGTGGCTGGTTGTCCAGGAAGGACAGCGAGGATCTGCTCGCCTGTTTCGGGATCCGGGTGACCCGGCGCCGATCCGGTGATCGCGAGCTGCTGGTACGCGGCCAGTCCGACGACGTCTTCGGTCCGGTCGTCGTCCTGGGACGCGGCGGTATCGATGGAGCCTTGCTCGACGACAGGTCGACCGGGCTGGGGCCACTCAGCGCCAACGACGCCGAAGCGCTCATCGACAGCCTGCGCGCGAGCAAGGCGCTGTTCGGCGGGAACAGCGCTCTCGGCCGATCCGCACTCGCTGAGCTGCTCCTGCGAACGGACCGGATCATGGAGCTGGTGCCGGAGGTCGTCGACGTCGACCTCGACCCGGTCTTCGTGTCGGCGGAAGGGGCGGCCGCGGGTGCTGTCCGGGTGCTCGTCCGGCCGCGGCCATGGGCCGACCACTACCTTCGACGGTTGTGAGAAGGACGAAGTCCCGGCACCGGTGAACGGTGCCGGGACTTCGGTGCCCGGACGGTCACCGGAGCCAAGGGTTCCTGTCCACGAAGGACAGTCGAGTCCAGCGCTCTCCGAGCCCCCAGGTGTTCCCAGCGGCCGTCGCGGCGAGCGCGATGAGCACGAGGGCGTAGATCACGTGGTACTCGATGATCGGATTCGTCGACATGGTCGGCTCACCCGCGGTGTTCATCCGGTCGAGCGGCCATTCGGCGACCCACATCAGCAGCATCATCAGGGTGCCGGTGATGGCGGAGATCCGCATCCCGACCCCCAAGGTGACGGCGAGACCGATGCCGAGCAGGCCCGCCATGAACAGCCAATCCGCCCACCAGGTTCCGCCCCAGGAGCGCAGGGTTTCGGCGAACGGGCCGACGTCGACCCGGCTCAAGAAGCCCTTCGTCGGCGAGCCGCCGTTGACCCAGGCGTTGCCGGAAGCGGTGGCGTAACCGAGGCCGAAGGTCTTGTCGGCGAACGCCCACAGGAACAGCAGACCGGTGGCGACACGGAGCACGGCGAGGCTCATGGCACCGGCCGACCGGCCGGCATGGTCTTCCTGATGCTGGACGGGAACGTTGTGCCGGTGTCCGCTTTCGGTGGTGGCCATGGAATTCTCCTCTGGTCGGCAGTTCACGGTCGATTCGAGTGTGTTACGACACGGCACGCCGGCTCTGGGGCCGAAAGGCCCGGGTACACGAGGCCATCGTCATGTGCCGCGGCGAGACTCGCGCGGCATGCGCGAATCAGCTGGCGGGTCGCCCGGGTCGGCGCTGCTCGCCCGCATCCCGGGCAAGAGAAGGCGACGTCCCCCGTCAGTTCGTCGACCGCGACGGAGAGTGCGAGAGAGCAGGAGCGGCACCAGCGGTGGCCGGTCACGATGATGACGTGGAGCGGCGAGGACACGCATTGGTGCAGCCAGCGGCGATGGGTCCGGCAGGTGATCCGCTCCAGGGGATCGCGATCGTGCTCTTCCTCGAGGTCTTCCCGCGACAAGGTGATAGCGAGCCGCCGGTCCTTCAGATCCGCATAGCGAGCGAGGGGAGCCTGTTCTTGCGGGTTGTTCGTGGCCGACATGGGAGGGTCCTCGCTTCCGATCCGCGGGTTGTTGACCTGTACTCCCATCGTGCTCGGCTCGTCGGCGACCCAAGAGAGGCGGACGCCTCGGGCGAAGTGGCCCTTCGGTCCGCCCGGATCCCTTCGAGGGCAGGCCGAAGGTCCCGCCGCTCAGATGCCGAGGGAAGCGGGCCGGATGACGTCGTCGTCCCAGACGAAGTCGAGCCGGTTCCGGACGTCGACCACGCCGGGGACTTCGCCCGCGAGGGTGCCCGCGCGTTCGACCGCGCCGCGGTTGTCCAGCCTGCCGAGAAGCGTCACCACGCCGTCGGCGACCGTGACGGACGCCTGTCCGGGGCCCACCCACAGGGTGTCGGCGAGGATGTCGCGTTCGATCTCGCCACGGATCTCCTCATCGGGACGCCGGAACGTGGACAGCAGGTCCCGGCGCGACACGACACCGACCAGCTTCGCGTCCTCGACGACGAACAGCCGTCGCACGTCCTTCTTGGCCAGCCGGATCGCCGCGGCGGCGAGGGAGGCGCCTGCTTCGATCGTCACGACGGGCGCGGTCATCAGGTCCTCGGCGATCAAGGCCTTCGCTTTGCGTGATTCGTCCTTGGCGTGGTGACCCGCGAACAAGGCGGGCCGGGGATCGCGAAACCGGGCCAGGAGGTCGGCCTCGGAGACCACACCGATCGGCGCTCCTGAGTCGTCGACGACGGGCACCGCGCTGATCCGACGCCTCGCCATCAGCGCGGCGATCTGCTTGTAGCCGGTGTCCGGCGCGACCGTGATCGGGTCGGTGGTCATGACCTCGGAAACGGTGGTGCACATGGGTCGCTCCTTCGTGCTCAGGAATCCGCGGTGCGGGAGATCAGCACCGGGCAGGCGGCGTGATGGATCAGGCTCTGTCCGGTCGAGCCGAGCAGGAGGCCGCGGAACCCGCCGCGGCCCCGGCTGCCGACCACGACCAGTTGCGCTTTGACGCTCCAGCGCAGCAGTTCCTGGCGGGGTTCGTCGTGCACGACCACCTGGTGCACTTCGACGTCGGGATAGCTGTCGCGGAACTTCGACACCTGGTCGGTGAGCATCCGTCGAGCGGATTCGGTGAAGGCGCTCCAGCCGTAGTTGCCCGGGGGATCACCGAAGGAACGGGAAGCTGAGACGTCCTCCCAGGCGTGCACCGCGACCAGGTCCGTTCCCCGGGCGCAAGCCTCGTCGAAGGCGGCGGCGATCGCGATTTCGGCGGCGGGGCTTCCGTCGACGCCGACCACGACAGGTTGTTTCGCCGCCGCGGGCAGGTCCCAGGTGCGGCCCCGTACCGACACGACGGGACAGTGCGCGTGCCCGGCGAGCGTGGTCGTCACCGATCCGCCGAACAGGGCGGTGAAGCGGCTGTGCTCGGTGGAACCGAGGACGATCAGCCGGGCGGTGCCGGAAGCTTCGATCAGCGCCGGCGCGGCGGAGTCGTCCGCGGTATGTGTCGTGACAGCGGGGCTGGATGCGTGTCCCACGGTGTCCGCTGCTTCGCGAAGGATCGTTTCTCCGCGGTTCTTGACCTTGCGCAGGAGTTCATCGGACGGCGGCACACTACCGAGGTAGTAGTCCGGAATTCCCAGCGCGTGCCAGAGTTCGAGGGAGGTTTCGTGGCGGTCGGCGGCCTGCATGCCCCAGGTGGCGGCGGCACGGGCGCCGGTGGATCCGTCGGCGCCGACCACGATCGGTCCGGTCAGCCGGAGGGTTCGGTTCATCATCGGCTCTTTCGGCTCGCCACGGCCCTACGCGGCCAAAGTTAACCGGGCGGACGTGCGCGGTCCGGTGCCGTTGGTCCCGGATTCCGGGGACCTCGGGTGCGCCTCAGGTCACTGGTGCGCGCGGAAACGAGGCGGTGCACTCGATTGATGACGATCCTCATCGCCGGCGGAGGACTCAGCGGCCTCAGTCTCGTGACACACCTGGTGGCACGACCGGAATCCCTGGGACCCATCGTCGTCGTGGACGACGGCAGCCGTCAGCTCGCGGCCGCGGGTTGGGCATTCTGGTCCGCTGAGCCGGGGCTCCTCGACGAGGCGGTGTCGCGAACGTTCGATCGGTTCCGCGTACACGCGGCCGGACGTAGCCGGATCGTCGGCCTCGGCCGGTACAAGTACCGCTTCATCCGTGGCGATGATCTGGCGGCGGCGGTCGGCAGGGCCGCGGCGAGACGTGGTGATGTCGTCTTCCGCCGCGGGCGGATCACCGAGATCCGGCAAGCGGGTCAGGGTGCGGAAGCCCTTGTGGACGGCGCATCCTTCCGGGCGGATTGGGTGTTCGACAGCGTTCTCCGGCCTGGCCCGGCCAGGGTGGACGGCTGGCTGATCTTCCGCGGCTGGCACGTCCGCACGGCCGCCCCGGCGTTCGATTCGGCCGTGCCCACCTTCTTCGATTTCCGCACGTTCCAGGGGCGCGCCGCGAGCTTCGTCTATGTCCTGCCACGCGGCCCTCAAGAAGCTCTGGTGGAGTACACGTCCTTCGCGCCGCCGCGCTCACGGGGTGTGGCGTATCCCCAGGAGCAACGAAGCGCTTTGCGTGAATACCTCGCCACGATTCTCGGCGTGCGGGAGTACGCGGTCACCCGCGAGGAGTCGGCTTCCCTGCCGCTCTCCGCTTCGGCCGCCGACCGCAGACGCGGCTCGATCCTCGCCATCGGGACCAAAGCCGGGCTGGTCAAGGCGTCGACCGGCTACGCCTTCCAGCGTATCCAAGCCGACAGCGCGGCGGTCGCGAGGTCGTTGGCGGTTCACGGTCATCCTTTCGATCTACCGAAACCCAAAGCGAGGCATCTGTTGTTCGACGCCACGCTTCTCGACGTCGTGGCCCGGGACCCGGCTCAGCTCGAAAGGGTCTTCGCGGCATTGTTCGACCGGTCCTCGGCCGAGCCGGTATTGCGTTTCCTCGACGAGGAAAGCTCTCTCCCACAAGAGGGTAGGTTGTTCGCGGGCCTGCCGCCTTCGTTGTACTCAGCGGTGAGCCGGAGGCATCGATGAAGCTTTCCTTCACCCGCTATCGGCGGGCTTGGCTACGAGGTGATCTCTTGGCCGGGGTGACCGTCGCCGCGTACCTGGTGCCGCAGGTGATGGCGTACGCGGAGGTCGCGGGACTACCCCCGGAAGTCGGCCTGTGGGCGGTGATCGGGCCTTTGGCGATCTACGCGGTACTGGGCTCGTCGAAGCTGCTTTCGGTGGGCCCGGAATCGACGACCGCCTTGATGACGGCCGTCGCGCTCGGCCCGCTCGCCGCCGGAGATCCCGCCCGCTACGGAGCGCTCGCGGCCATGCTCGCTCTCTTGGTCGGCTGCTTGTGCCTGTTGGGCGGCTTGGCCCGGCTCGGCGTGCTGGCGGACTTGCTGTCGAAGCCGGTACTGACCGGCTACATGGCCGGGATCGCGGTGTTGATGATCGTGAGTCAGCTGGGCAAGCTGACCGGTGTCCCCGTGACCGGCGACGGCATGCTCGCGGAACTGGGTTCGTTCGTCGTGAACATCGGGCACTCGCACTGGCCGACCCTGGTCCTCGGCGGACTCGTCCTGGCTTGCCTGCTGGCGTCACAGCATTGGCTGCCGCGGTTTCCCGGACCGTTGGCCGTCATGCTGGTGGCGGCAGCCGTTGTCGCCTGTTTTTCTCTGACCGACAAAGGGATGCGGGTGATCGGGCCGGTCCCGGATTCACTGCCGGTACCCGGGATCCCCGCGGTGAACGGTGCAGATCTGGCGAGCCTGTTACTGCCCGCGCTGGGGATCGCCCTTGTCGGCTTTTCCGACAACGTCCTGACCGCTCGCGCCTTCGGGGGCAGGCACGGCGAGCGGGTCGATTCCGATCGCGAGTTGCGCGCGCTGGCTGCGTCGAATCTCTCGTCGGGACTTCTTCAAGGGTTTCCGGTCAGTTCGAGCGGCAGCCGGACCGCGCTGGCAGCCGCGATGGGTGCCCGGACCCAGCTGTACTCCCTGACCGCGCTCGCGACGGTCGTGCTGACGGTTCTTTTCGCGGGATCGTTGTTGGAAGGCTTTCCCAAGGCGGCGTTGGCGGCGATCGTCGTCTACGCGGCGTTGAAGCTGATCGATCCCCGGGAATTCCGGCGCATCGCGCGGTTCCGCCGCAGCGAGTTCGTCCTGTCCCTGTCGACCTTGCTCGCTGTCGTCGGACTGGGTGTCCTGTACGGTGTGCTGGCCGCGGTCGGGTTGTCCATTTTGGATCTTCTGCGTCGGCTGGCACGGCCGCACGGTGCGGTGCTCGGTTTCGTCCCGGGCGTGCCCGGGATGCACGATGTCGGCGACTATCCCGACGCGACGACCGAGCCAGGTCTGGTGATCTACCGGTACGACGCGCCCTTGTGTTTCGCCAACGCCGACGACTTCCGGCGACGAGCCCTCGCCGCCCTGGACGGCGAAAAGCGGGTCGAGTGGTTCGTTCTCAACGCGGAAGCCAACGTCGAACTCGACATCACCGCGGCTGACGCGTTGCGCGGGATCTGTGGCGAGCTGCGCCACCGCGGGATCACGTTCGCGCTCGCCAGAGTGAAACAGGAGCTACGCGAAGATCTGGAAGCCGCGGACCTTCTCGGGCTGATCGGTTCCGGCTCGTTGTACCCGACGCTGCCCAGTGTCGTCGACGCGTTCCGTGAGAGGGGGAAGGCACATGCCGAACCAGGATGAGCGCATGTGGTCCGACAGCGAGGTCGAGATCCTGGCACGAGCCGTCATCCGTGCGCCGTCGGTGCACAACATCCAGCCATGGTCGCTGAACCTGCCCGGTATGCGCGCGGAACTCAGCGAACGGACCGATCTCTCCTTGCCCGAGCACGACCCGACCGGTCGCGACCGGCTCATCTCCTGTGGAGCGGCCTTGGAGAACCTTGTGCTGGCTGTCCGGGTGCTGGGGTGGGCCATCGAGGTGGAGATGCCTCCGGGACAGGGACCGCTGGTCGCCGTCGTGACCACCTCGGGCCGTGAGCCGCCGTCCGGCCGCGAGCTGCACGCGTACGCCGCCATCTCGCGGAGGCGGAGTCACCGTCGCCCGTTCGCCGCGATCCCGGTCTCCTCGTCGATGCTCGCATCGGTCATCGGACAACTGCCGCGCGGAGTCGGCTGCCGGGTGTTGAGCGCCGGTGACAAAGACGGCCTCGCGGCACTGCTCGAACAGGCTTCCCGAACGATTCAGAGCCGCGACGGCCTCCAGAGAGAGCTTGAGGAGTGGACAGGGGACTGGCGGTCCGACGGTGTCGGTGACGGCCTGGTCCGGCCCGGCTACGACAAGGCGGGCCTTCCGTGGGCGGGACTGGTCCGCCGGACCAGCCTGGTCCCGGACGTCCGGACCCTCGCATGCAGGCTGGACGCGGAGAGCATCTTGATCTTCTGGGCGAAGGATGACGATCGTGCCGGCCACTTCACCACGGGAGTGGCCATGCAACGCTCCTGGCTCGCGGCCGTCGACGGAGGTCTGGCCGCGTCGGTGCTGACTCAGCTGCTGCACGAGGAACCCGTCCGCGAGCGGATGACCGCGGAATTGAACCTGCCGGGACCCCCTCAGCTCATCATGCGGCTCGGCTATCCGGACGGGCCGGTCCGGCACGCCTCCCGCCGCCGACTCGGTGAGGTCGTGCGGCATCCGGACGATCATCGCTCTTTCTGACGGCCGCGCGTCTTGGCAGGAGCGGCCCATGGTGAAACGCTGGGGCCGTGCGGGGCGACTGACTGGCCACCGTGCCGACCCGGGAGGAGCAATCGAATGCCGCCGGAGCGAGGTTCGGCCGACGAGGTGCCACCGAGCGCGGCGGTCTTGACCGGGCTACGGCTGGACGAACTGCTGCATGAGGTCCAAGAACGGCTGTCGGAAATCGTCAAGACCCGCGATCGGCTCCAAGGCCTGCTCGACGCGGTCCTGGCCGTGGCCACCGGGCTGGAGCTCGACTCGACCCTGCAGAGAATCGTGGAGGCGGCGGTCGAGCTGGTCGACGCCCGGTACGGGGCGCTTGGCGTGCTCGGCGACGAAGAAGGGCTGTCGGAGTTCGTTCACGTGGGCATCGACGCGGAAACCCGGTCTCATATGGGCCACTTGCCGGAAGGCCGGGGCCTGCTCGGGCTGCTCATCGCGGAGCCGCATCCTGTCCGGGTCCCGGATCTGAGCCTGCATCCGGCATCGGTGGGATTCCCGGCGAACCATCCTCCGATGCACAGCTTCCTGGGTGTCCCGGTCCGCGTCCGGGACGAGGTCTTCGGCAATCTGTACATGACGGAGAAGCGGGGCGCCGCCGAATTCACCGCCGATGACGAGGTCGTCCTGCAAGCACTCGCCGCGGCCGCCGGTGTCGCCATCGACAATGCCCGGCTGTTCGAACGATCACGGACACGGGAACGCTGGCTCGAAGCGGTCGCGGAAGTCAACGGTGAACTCCTCGGAGGCGCTTCGGTCACCGACACGCTGAATCTGATCGCCGCCAGGGTTCGCGAACTCTCCGCCGCCGACCAGGTGCTGATTCTTCTCGCCACGGAAGTCGGGCAACCGTTGACGGTGAGCGTCTTCAAGGGGGAGCGGATGACCGCTCTGGAGGGTACGTCGATGGCGGGCGGGCATCCGGCCATCGATCAGGTGCTCGGTTCCGGTCAGCCCAGTCTCGTCCCTGACCTGGGTACGGTCTCCTCCGGTCAGGCCGAGCCCGCTTTCGACGGTCTGGGACCGGCCGCCGTGATCCCGTTGAACAGCGCTTCCGGTGTCGGAGGGGTCCTCATCGCGGGGAGGGACAAGGGCTCCGCCCAGTACAAGGCCGATCAGCTCCCGATGCTGTCGTCGTTCGCTGATCAGGCGGCGGTCGCGCTGGAGTTCGGCGAGAAGCAGCGTAATCAGCGGCTGCTGGACGTTCTCGCCGATCGGGACCGGATCGCCCAGGACCTGCACGACCACGTCATCCAGCGGATGTTCGCGACCGGCATGAGCTTGCAGAGCATCGTGCCCCGGGTGCCCGACACGTTGGCCCGGGACAGGGTGACGCAGGCGGTGGAACAACTGGATCGCACGGTCCGCGAGATCAGGACGTCCATCTTCGACCTGCACACCTCGGGCTCGGATGCCTCGAAGAGCCTGCGCCGCCGGCTGCTCGACGCCGTCACGGAGTTGACGACCGAGAGCACACTCACCCCTTCGGTCCGGATCGCCGGCGCTGTCGACACGCTCGTGCCACAGACGCTCCACGAACACGCCGAGGCGGTGGTCCGCGAAGCCCTGAGCAACGCCGTCCGGCATTCCGGCGCCGACGAGATCACGATCAGTGTCGAGGCCGACCGTGAGCTGATCATCGAGGTCACCGACAACGGCATCGGTATCCCGCAAGCGGGCAGGCGAAGCGGTCTGGCGAACCTCGCCGACCGAGCGGAGAAGTGTGGCGGCGAAGCCGAGTTCGGCGACCGTGACGGTGGCGGTGCGCGAGTGGTCTGGAGCGTCCCGCTGAATCACTGATCGCCGAACAGCGGGGGCGCCGCGGTCTTCTTGAGTTCGGTCGCGAGGACCGCGGCCTGCGTCCGGCGCTGGATGCCGAGCTTGGCCAGGATCCGGGAGACGTAATTCTTCACGGTCTTTTCGGCGAGGAACATCCGCTCGCCGATCTCGCGGTTGGTCAGGCCCTCGCCGATCAGTTCGAACACGGTCCGTTCCTGATCGGAGAGGGTGGCGGTCGGATCGTTCTGGTCGCGCTCGCGGCGGATGCGGTTCATCAGCGCGGCGGTGGTCCGGCTGTCGAGCAGCGAGCCGCCACCCGCGATCGTGCGGATGGCCGAGACGAGGTCGTTCCCGAGCACCTGCTTGAGGACGAATCCCGACGCCCCGGCCATGATGGCGGTGAAGAGCGCCTCGTCGTCGGCGTACGAGGTGAGCATCAAGCACCGCAGCTCCGGCTCGGTGGACAGCAGATCCCGGCAGAGTTCGATACCGGTTCCGTCGGGGAGCCGCACGTCGAGCACGGCGATGTCCGCATCGCTTTGCGGGATGCGGGCGAGCGCTTCGGAGACGGACGCGGCTTCGCCGGCGATCTCGATGTCGGGCTCGTTCCCGAGTAGATCCGCCAGCCCTCGCCGGACAATCTCGTGGTCGTCCACGAGGAACACCTTGGTCGCCATCTCGTCCCTCCTGCGGGGGTCCCGGCATCTCGACCGACGGTACCCGTGCAGTTCGGCCGATACAGCCACCCAGACGTCCCAACGAACCGGGACCTTGGGCCCTAGCAGGCTCCGCACCGGGTATTTGGTCCCGGCGATCGGTGCCCTCGGTACCTGCTCTGTTCCCGTGAGACAGGTGCACCGTGGAACTTGATCGAGTGACGACTGAGGACGGGACATATGGCGAACGGGTGGACGAGGGCCGAGACCGAGGTACTGGCGAGGACGTTGCTGCGGGCGCCCTCCGTGCACAACATCCAGCCGTGGCGACTGGAGCTCGACGGAGACAGGCTTCTCCTGCGTGAGCGCCGCGACCTGGAAGTGCCCGAGCACGACACCCGAGGCCGTGACCGGCTCATCTCCTGCGGTGCCGCCCTCGCCAATGTGGAACTGGCGGTCCGCGTTCTCGGCTACGACCTGACCACCCGGATGTTCCCGGAGGACGGCGAACCGGACCTCGTCGCCGCGATCGAGACCACGGGGCGTTCGGCGCCGTCCGACGTCGACCTGCACCGGTACTCGGCGATAGCCCGGCGAGGGAGCTACCGCCACCCCTTCTCCGGTAGGCGAGTCTCGCGGGAGAAGATCGGCGACCTGATAGCCGCCGCGACCGAGAGCGGCGTCGAAGCGAGGCTGATCCACGACGAGCTGGAACTCTCCCGGGTCGCGGATCTGCTCGAATTCGCCGCCGAGGCGTATCAGCATGACCTGGCGTACCAGCGCGAACTGGCCCTGTGGACCATCCACGACGAGCACTATCACCGCCATGGTGTCGGACTGGCCGCGAGCACGCTACCCGCCGGATCGCTTCCCTGGGCGGGACTGGTCCGCCCAGGGACGGCTCTCCCCGATCGCCGAGTCCTGCAGCGTCGCCTCGCCGGCGAGACCCTGCTCGTCTTCCTCACCGTCGACGACGGCCGATACGACCACCTGCACGCGGGACACGCGCTCCAGGACACCTGGCTCGAAGCGGTCGACGGAGGTCTGGCCGGTTCGGTCCTGACCCAGCCGTTGCACCTGCCAGAGGTCCGTTCCGCGTTGGCCGAGGATCTGGAACTTCCCGGGTTTCCGCAGGCCGTCATGCGCTTCGGCTATCCCACCGGACTGGTACCGCCGAGCCCGCGCCGCGCTGTCGACGAAATCCTCGGAACCGGATTCTGAGCTCCCACGAGAAAGGTGTCGTCGTGACCATCGCGCTGACCTTCCATGGCGGAGCCGGAACCGTCACCGGCAGCAAGTACCTGCTGGAAACACCCGGTTCCCGCGTCCTGGTCGACTGCGGCCTCTTCCAAGGGCTCACCGATCTGCGCCGCCGGAATTGGGCACCGCTGCCGCGTGCCTTGACCGACGTCGACGCCGTGGTGATCACCCACGCCCATCTGGACCACTGCGGGTACCTGCCGGTCCTGGTGCGATCCGGCTGGCGCGGACCGGTGTACGCGACGCCGGGCACCGCGGCTCTCGTGCCGATCGTGCTGGAGGACAGCGCCCATCTCATGACCGAGGAGGCCGCGCACGCCAACAAATACGGCTGGTCGAAGCACCGGCCGGCCTTGCCCCTTTACGACGCGGGTGACGCGCGGAAAGCGATCGGTCTTCTCGAAGAACTCGAGTACGGCGCCGAGACGACGGTGGGCAAGGACATGACGCTGCGTTTCGGGCAGGCCGGCCACATCCTCGGCTCCGCATGGGCACAGTTGCGGTCCGACGGGCGCGACGTCGTGTTCAGCGGCGATCTCGGCCGTCCGGCACACAGTCTCCTTCGCCCACCGGCGCCGCGGCCTCCCTGCGACGCGCTGATACTCGAATCGACCTACGGCTCCCGCGTCCACCACGACACCGATGCCATGGACCGACTCGGCGAAGTCATCAGGCGGACGGCCAGGCGCGGCGGAAGTGTCCTCATCCCGGCGTTCGCCGTCGACCGGACCGAAGTGGTGCTGGCCGCCCTCGCGAAACTGATGCGGTCGCGCACCATCCCCGACCTTCCGGTGTACGTGGACAGCCCCATGGCCCTGGCGGCGCTGCGGGTGTACCGCGAAGCGTTCCGCGACCACTGGCCGGAGATCCGGCCCGAACTGGCCGGGCACGATCCGCTGACCCCGCCTTCGTTGACCGAGCTGCGGACCGTGGAGGAATCCATGCGGGTCAACGCGCCCAGGATGCCTTCGATCATCATCTCCGCGTCGGGAATGGCGAGCGGCGGCCGGGTACTGCATCATCTGGAACACATGCTGCCCGATCACCGGCACACCGTGCTCATCGTCGGCTACGCCGCTCCTGGCACCCGCGCGCGCAGCCTCGCGAACGGAGCGAGGCAGATCAAGATCCACGGCCGCTACACCACGGTTCGCGCCGACGTGGCCCAGCTCGATGCCTTCAGCGCCCATGCCGACGCGGACGAGCTGGTGCGGTGGGCCACCGCGGGAGCGCCGCCGAAGACCACCTATCTCGTGCACGGCGAACCCGAGGGTTCGGCGGCGGTCGCCGAACGGCTTCGTACCGAGCATGACTGGCAGGCTGTCGTTCCTCGTGATCGGGAGCGGGTGCTGATCTGACAGCTACGGGGAGGCCCTCGGCCCGTCCACAGGCGCCGGGGTCGTGCGTGGCAAGGACGGTTCTATTCGGGAATTAAGGCAAAGGCGACGTGATATCGACGCATGTCGCGAAAGCCACTTTCGCGACGCCTGATGTCCCGAAAGTGGCTTTCGCGACACAGCCGCCGGGTGGCGCGCCCGGTCCTGGACAGAAGCGGTGTCCTGAAGGCCACCCTTGAGAAATCCAACGTCCCCAAGGTGGCCTTCAGGACACCTCGTCCGACAAGACACGTTTGAGCGCTCTGACCCTTCGGAAAGTGTTTCGACGTCGGTCGACGACCGGACGGAAGGCGAGGGACGTTGGTCCCCGTGGCATGACCTCTTCGGCCGTATCGCCGCAAAGTCCGCGGTCCTACGCTGAGCCGATGGACGGACAGCCGGTGCACCTGCGCGATGGCCGGACCGTCTTCGTGACCCGTGTGAGTCCGGCCGACGCCGAAGAACTCGGTGAGGCGCTCGTCGAAGCGGATCGGGAGACGCTGTACCGACGGTTCTGTGGGCCGCCTCCGAAGGTGACGCCGCGCTTGCTGGCGCGTCTGACCGAGCTCGATTTCGATCGCCGTTACGCGATTGTCGCCCGTGACGAGGCAGGGAAGGGCGTGGCGATCGCGCGGTACGAGGCGACGCCCCAGCCTGGGGTCGCGGAAATCGCGGTCGTGGTGAAGCCCGGTTGGCGCCGGATCGGGCTGGCGTCGGCTTTGGTCACGAAGCTGGCGGAAGCGGCGTCGCGGCACGGGTTCAGCGAGTTCACCGCCACCTATCTCGCCGACAACCGCGCCGTCGCGGACCTCCTCGACTCGGCGGGGGCGCGACGGGTGATCACGGACGGTCTCGCGGACGCGGTGGTCCGGCTGCCGTCTCGTCCGTCCACAGTAGACTGATAGGTCGAAGGTCCCGTCCTCTGGTTACGAACGCCGCTGCCTTCCTGACGCGTCAGTTCCTAACGTCCAAGGCAGTTGCCGAATCAGGATGGGGTGAACCGTTATGCCGGAGAATTCGGGGCACGGGGTCGTCGTCGGTGTGGACGGCTCGGAGTCCGCGATCAAGGCCGTCCGCTGGGCGGCGGATCAGGCGCGACGCCGCCACGCGGAACTCACGCTGGTGCACGCGATCGACGACGAGTCGCTGAGTCATCCGAGGCCGATGCCGACCCGGGAAGATCTCGCGGAAATGATCAGGATGCGCGGACATCGGCTCCTGCGGCAAGCCCGTGATGTCGCCAGGGAGATCGCTCCGGACGTCCACGTCTCACTCGTCTTGCGGCATGAGCGCCCGGTGCAAGCGCTGAAAGACGCGGCCGAGGGCGCGGACCTGCTCGTACTGGGCACCGAAGGTCTGCGTCCCTTGGGCCGGGTGCTGGTCGGATCGGTGTCCATCGCGCTGGCGGCACGTGCGGCGTGCCCCGTCGCGCTGATCCGCCCGCACGTCGCGGAATCCGAAGCACCGCAGGACGGACCGGTCGTCGTGGGCGTCGATGGGACAAGGACCAGCGAAGCCGCCCTCGCGCTCGCCTTCGAGGAAGCGTCCTGGCGGCAGACCGAATTGGTCGCCTTGCATTGCTGGGACGACGCATTCCTTTCGGCGGTCTTCGAGGAAACGCACTGGAGCCTGGAGCGGTCCGAGATCGAGGAGAGCGCGAACGAGGTCCTCGCCGAACGGCTCGCGGGCTGGCGGGAGAAGTACCCCGACGTGCGTGTGCACCGGGAGGTGGTGCGCGGTCGTCCCGCCGACAAACTGCTCGGGCACGCCGACCGGGCGCAACTGCTGGTCGTGGGCAGTCGCGGCCGCGGCGGCGTCGCCGGGATGCTCCTCGGTTCGACCAGCCAAGCGGTGATGTCCTACGCGCTGTGCCCGGTGATCGTGGCCCGCGAGGCAGCGGGCCGGTGACCGGCTCGGCCATGGTCCGGGAAGCGGCGGGTCTCACGGCAGACGAAGCGGCGACCGCGCTTCGCCGGGACGGACCGAATGTCCTTCCCGCCGCGAAACAGCGGAATCCGTTGCTGACGCTGGCGGGTCAGATGGTCCACTTCTTCGCGCTGATGCTGTGGGCGGCGGCGGGGCTGGCGTTGCTCGCCGGGATGCCGGCGCTGTCGATCGCGATCGTCGTGGTCGTGGTGCTCAACGGTGCGTTCTCGTTCGCCCAGGAGTACCGCGCGGACCGTGCCGCGGAGCGGTTGCGGGATCTGCTGCCGGTGCGAGCGACGGTGCGCCGGGACGGGCGTGCGGTCGTCGTGGACGCGGCGGACCTGGTCGTGGGCGACGTGGTCCTGCTCGAGGCGGGCGACCGCGTATGCGCCGACGGGGAACTCGCCGAATGCGGCCTGCTCTCGGTGGACGAGTCCATGCTCACCGGCGAGAGCAGGCCCGTGCGGCCGGAGGTGGGCGGATCCGTTTTCGCCGGTACGTATGTCACCGAAGGGCACGGCGTCGCGATCGTGACGGCCACCGGCGCCCGCTCCCGCCTCGCCGGTATCTCCGCGGTGACCGCGAACGCCGTGCGGCCGAGAAGTCCTTTGGCCACGCAGTTGCACCGCGTGGTGCGGCTCGTGGCCCTGATGGCGGTCGCGGTCGGCTGCGTGTTCTTCGCCGCAGCCCTCGGTCTCGGCCGCGCGGGAACGGAAAGCTTCCTGCTCGCGATCGGCGTGACGGTCGCGCTCGTCCCGGAGGGGCTGCTGCCGACCGTGACGCTGTCGCTGGCGCGGGCGGCGCAGAAGATGGCGGGCCGCAACGCCCTGGTACGCCGGCTCGAATCCGTGGAGACGCTGGGGGCGACCACGTTCATCTGCACCGACAAGACCGGCACGCTGACCCGCAACGAAATGTCCGTCGTCCGGGTGTGGACGCCGTCCGGGACCGTCGAGGTCGACGGTACGGGATACCGGCCGGTCGGTGAGCTCACCGGCTCTCCGGCGGCGGTGCGGGCGGCGGCGACGCTCGCGGATTCCGCGGCACGGTGCTCACCGGACGCGCACGCCGTCGAAGAGGCGAACGGGTGGCGGCCGGTAGGCGACCCGATGGAGGTGGCGCTGCACGTCCTCGCCGCACGTGCCGGAGTCGCCGCCGCTCCGCCGCCGGTCCGACGGCGGCCGTTCGATCCGCGTCGGCGCCGGTCCTCGGTCGCGGACGTCGACGGCCTCCATGTCTCGGGCGCGCCGGACACCGTCCTGCCACTGTGCGCCGAGGTTTCCGGCGCGGACGAAGCGATCGCCTCGTTCAGCAGAGCGGGTCTGCGGGTGCTCGCGGTGGCGTGCCATGCCAAATCGGCCGTACAGGAGGAGCAGGGCGGGCTGTCGCTGCTCGGCCTCGTCGGGTTGGAGGACCCGCCCCGGCCCGACGTCGGCGCAGCGATCGCCTCCTGCCGTCGTGCCGGGATCCGGCTGGCGATGGTGACCGGCGACCATCCGGGGACGGCGGCGGCCATCGCCGCCGAAGTCGGGCTGCTCGGGCCGGACCGGCTCGTGCTGGAAGGCAAGGACCTGCCGGCCGACGACGAGGCGCTCGGCAGGCTGCTCGATGTCGACGGTGTGGTGGTCGCCAGGGTCGCCCCGGAGGAGAAGCTTCGGATCGCGAAGGTCCTCCAGGCTCGCGGGCACGTCGTGGCGATGACCGGAGACGGCGTCAACGACGGGCCGGCCTTGCGCACGGCCGACATCGGTGTCGCGATGGGGGCATCGGGCAGTGACGTCGCCAGGGAGGCGGCCGACCTGGTCCTCCTCGACGATCATTTCGGCACCATCGTGGCCGCCGTCGAACTCGGGCGCGCGACGTTCGTGAACATCCGGCGCTTTCTCACCTATCACCTGACCGACAACGTCGCCGAGCTCACGCCGTTCGTCGTGTGGGCGCTCGCGGGCGGGCAGATCCCGCTGGCCATCACCGTCTTGCAGGTACTGGCGCTCGACATCGGCACCGACCTCCTCCCGGCGGTCGCGCTCGGCGCGGAGCCGCCGAACCGCCGCACGATGGAGGGGCCCGCGAAGGGCGGGTCCCTGATCGACGGCAGGCTGGTGCGCCGCGCCTTCGGAGTGCTCGGCCCGGCCGAGGCGCTGGCGTCCATGGCGGCGTTCCTGGTGGTGCTCCTCGTCGGCGGGTGGTGGTTCGGCGAGGTGCCGGGCACCGCGCTGCTCGCGACCGCGTCCGGTACGGCCTTCGCGGCGATCGTGTTCGGCCAGCTCGCGAACGCCTTCGCCTGCCGGAGCGAGTCACGCTGGATCGGCAGGATCGGCTTGCGGGGAAATCCCTTGCTGTGGTTCGCGATCGTCTTCGAACTCGCGATGCTGGCCGCGTTCCTCGTGATGCCGCCTCTGCCCGGTCTCCTCAGCGGTACCGTGCCGAGCCCGCTCGGCTGGGTGCTGGCGTTCGCCACCGTCCCGGTCGTCCTGCTCGCCGACACCGTCCACAAGGCCGTTCGTGCCCGGTCGTGACCGGCGCGTGATCCTCGCCAAGGCCACCAGTTCGTTCTCGATGGCCTTGGCGAGGAAACCGGCGTCCGGCGCACTCGCGAAGTCCAGGGTGATGCCGAAATTGAGCTTGTCGCGATAGGAGAAGACGGCCACGCCGGTCCGCAGGCGCAAGGCGACCGGGACGTAGGGGTAGAGGTCCGCCACCTCGCGTCCGAGCAACCGCAGCGGTGTCCGCGGCCCCGGGACATTCGTGACCACCGAGACCACGTTGTGCTGGGGAAGGCCGGCGGCGAGCCGGACGGCCCACGCGATCGGTGCGAACGGGGCGGAGGCCGCGACGCCGGTCAACGCGGCGCCGGCCTCCGCCTCTTTGCTCGCCTTCAAGGCGGCCGACCGCCGATGAACCGCGACCAGCCGTCCCGCGGGATCGGGGACGTCGACGGGGAGCAAGGGCAGCATCAGCGAGACTTCGTTGTCGACGGTGTCGTGGTTTCCGCGGACGGAGACCGGCACGAGCGCGCGTATCGCGTCCGGCACCGGCTGCTCGCCTCTTCGGCGCAAAAGGGCCCGGAACGCGCCCGTGACGGCCGCGAGTGCCACGTCGTTCACGGTGACCTCGAAAACACGGCAGATAGCGTGCACGTCGTCGAGGGACGTATGCGCCACCTCGTAGCGCCGGTCCGGGCCGATGGGGCCGGAGAGCGACGATCGCGCCGCGGGGACGAGCGCGGCGGCGAACGCCGTCAGGCCCGAGACGGCATCCGCGATGCCGCGCACCGCCCGTGAAGGGGAGAGCGCCAGCCGTACCACCGAGCGAAGCAGTGCGGCGGGAGTCAGCAGGAGCCCGCGTGCGGCATCCTTGAGCAGGTCCGCGGTGCCGAGGTCGGGGACCGGCTCGGCCGTCGCGGCGTCTGGGGATACGTCGGTGAAGAGCACCTTCAGCAGCTCGTTACCGGTGACGCCGTCCGCGACGCAGTGATGCAGTTTCGACAACACCGCCCAACGGCCGCCGGAAAGTCCCTCCATGACCCAGAATTCCCACAGCGGATGATCCCGGTCGAGGCGTTCCCCCATCAGCAGGGCGACGAGTTCGCACAGCTCCCGCTCCCCGCCGGGTGCCGGGACGGCGATCCGATGGAAGTGCCGGGCCGCGTCGAAACGGTCGTCGTCGACCCATACCGGTGGACCGAGGTCGAGCGGCATACGGTGGATCTTCTGCCGGTAGCGCGGGATCAGCGGCAACCGGGAGGTGATCGACCGGACGAAGTCCGCGTGCGAGGGCGGCGGGCCTTCGATCACCGCCACCGAAGCGATGGAAAGGGAGGCGTTGGAATCCCCGTCCTCCAGCTCCAGGAACGCCGCGTCGAGCGGGCTCAGATGGTCCATCGGTGCCTCCCGGGTTCGTTCACGACGCGAGATCGCCGGCTGCGCTTTCCTGCCGCAGCGCGTCGAGGACGACGCTCCCGTCGACGGTCTCTTCGCTCATCAATTCGGCGGTCAGCAGGTCCAGCGCTTTCCGATGCCCGCGCAAGGCGCTGACGGCTCGGTCTTCGGCCGCGCGCAGCAGCCGGGTGACCTCCCGGTCGATCACCTGCTGCGTTCTCTCGGAGAAGCCGCCGTTCCGTCGCTCGACCGGGTCCTCGGCGAGGAACCGGGCATGAGCGGCCGGATAGGCGACCGGACCGAGCGTGGTGGACAGGCCGAGTTCCGTCACCATCTTCACCGCGAGCGCGGTGGCCCCGGCGAGATCGTCGGCGGCGCCGGTGGAGCCCTGACGGAACACCACCAGTTCCGCGGCGCGTCCGCCCAGCCGGATGGTCAGCAGATCGGTGAGATAGGCCTCGCTGTAGAGATGTCGTTCGGCTTCGGGGAGTTGTTCGGTGGCACCCAGTGCCATCCCCGCCGGGAGGATGGTGACCTTCGCGACCGGATCGGCGTGTTCGCACAGCGCGGCGATCAGCGCGTGACCGGATTCGTGCACGGCCACGGCGTGCCGTTCCTCGGGCAGCAGGGCGTTGGACGTTTCGCGACGTCCGAGCAGTAGCCGGTCCCGTGCCGAGTCCAGGTCGGCCGCCGTGATGGTCGTGCGCCCGGCACGGACGGCGTTGATGGCTCCCTCGTTGACCAGATTCGCGAGATCCGCGCCGGAGAACCCGGGCGTTCCGCGGGCGATGCGCCGCAGGTCGACTTCAGGACCGAGGTGTTTGCCGTTCACGTGCACGGCGAGGATGGCCGCGCGTTCGTCCTGGTTCGGCAGCGGCACGGTGACCTGCCGGTCGAACCGCCCGGGCCGCAGTAGCGCGTGGTCGAGGGATTCCGGCCGGTTGGTCGCGGCGAGCACGACGATCCCGCTGCTCTGATCGAAACCGTCCATCTCGGCCAGAAGCTGGTTCAGGGTCTGCTCGCGTTCGTCGTGCCCGCCCGTACCACCGCCGACGCCTCGGCGGCTCCCGACGGCGTCGATCTCGTCGATGAAGATGATGGACGGCGCCCGGTTCCTGGCCTCGGTGAACAGATCGCGGACCCGCGAGGCACCGACGCCGACGAACATCTCCACGAACTCGGAACCGGTGACCGACAGGAACGGCACACTGGCCTCGCCCGCGACGGCGCGAGCCAGCAGTGTCTTCCCGGTGCCCGGCGGTCCCACCATGATGACGCCGCGCGGCCCTTTCGCGCCCGCCGCCGCGTAGCGGTCCGGATCGCGGAGGAAGTCGACGATCTCGCTGACTTCCTGCTTGACCCCTTCGTAACCCGCGACATCCGCGAACCGGGTGGTGGGCCGCTGCGCCTCGATGATCTTCGCCTTCGATCGGCCGAAACCCCCGGCCCCGGCGAGGGACCGTTGGGCCCCTTTGCCCATCCAGATCAGGAAACCCACCAGAAGAAGCAAGGGGAGCAGGCTGCCGACGAAAGAGAGCACGCCCGACGTGCCCCCTGGCGCGCCGGTGACCTGGACACCCTTCTCCTTCAGCTTCGGCAACAACTGGTCGTCCTTGAGCGCGACGGGAAGCTGCGTGGTGAACGCGGTCCCGTCACGGAGGTTCCCCTTGATCGCCCCTTCATCGTCGACGGTGACCTTCTCCACCTGTCCCGCGTCTACTTTGGACAGAAGCTCCGTGTAGCCGAAGGAGGGAGTCTCGGCGGTCAGCAGATGAGGGAGGAAGAACAACAGCAGCATCACCAGGAAAGCCGCGGGAACCACCCAGCGGAGCCAACCTGATGGTTCAGGTGGCCCCGCGGGCGGGATCGGGTCGGAGGGCGGGCCGGGTTTGGCCGTCCGTGACATCACGTGTCCCTTCGCGCGGGCCCGGTCACCCGCGAAGCACGGCACGCCGTGTCTCGAACTCGTCCTTGTCGATCTCCCCACGCGCGAACCGTTCGTTCAGGATCCTGACCGCGTCGTCGTGCCCGGTCGAGGTCTTGGTGGTGCGGCGCAACAGGATCACCGAGACGGTGATGAGGCCGCCGACCAGGATGAGCACGGTGATCAGCATGAGCAGCATGCTGACCCAGCCGCCGTTGGAGTAGTGCCAGTAAGGCATGGCCGTTCCTTTCGATTCAGTGGCTCTGGTAGCGCACTTCGCGGGTCACCGGCGTCCCGAGCGGTGCGAGGACCTCGTCGAGGTTCCGGCGCGGGGTCGCGGGCAGGGGATCGGCGTTGACCGGTGCCCAGCCGGTCCGCAGCACCATCTGCGGGAAGGTGCCGCCGGTGACCAGGTCCCGCACCTTCGTCCTGGTGTCCGCGACTTCCAGCGGTTCGGTGAGCGGAGAGGTGGTCAGGCCCAGGCTGGTCGCGGCGAGCAGTACTGCGCTGGTGGCCTCGCCCGCGCGGAGGCGCGACATGGCGTCGTCCGAAGCCGTGCTCAGCACGAGGAGCACGGTCTCGTCCGCTTCACCGGTCGAGCCTTCGGGCTGGCCGAGCCGGGGGTCGGCGAACGCACGCGCGGGCAGGGCGCCGGGGGTGTCGTCCTGTGCGGGTGCGTTCGCCGACGGGACGCCGTCGGGAGCGGTGTGCCTGCCGCTCCAGGCGGCGAGTTCGGTGCGGTACGCCGGATCCGCCGCGTGGACCTCGGCGGCTTCGGAGATGGCGCGCGCGAGGTGGTAGCGGGCGGCGTCGAGAGCGGGGCGCAGGATGGCGCCTTCGTCCGCCGCGTGCCGGGCGAGGGTTTCGAGGTGCCCGGTGGGGACGGTCCAGGAGCTGTGCCTGCGCCGGTCGGTCCGGCGCCGGGGAATGGCGGCGGCGAGCGCGACGTCCTCCTGGGTGGGCTCGTGCCGGTGCAGCTCGATGGACGCCAGGTGGTCCGGCTCCGCCGGATTGGGCAACCGGTGCACCTCGGCACGCCAGCCCAAGGCCGCGAAGCCGACCCGGAGATGGTGCAGCGCCGCCCCGCAGCCGAGCATCAGGTCCCGGCCGTCCGGATCGGTCCCGGCCAGCTGCCGGGCCCGGTCGGCGTAGAGGTGGACGGTGCGATCTCCGACGCGCCATTGCCAGGGTTGGGAGTTGTGCACCGAAGGGGCGCGGCAGGCCAGGGCCACCGCGGTTTCGACCGTGTAGTCGTCGGGAAGGCCGTGGTCCATCGGAAACCTGCCTCTGTTCAGTGGAAGGGGACGCGTTTCATGGTTCTCCTGAGGCCGCGGGTCGTGGAGGGCCGGAGGGCCCGGTTCGCCGGGCCGTTCGTTTCTGTTCTTCCGCCCGGCCGCGCGGGATGGTCGAAAGGATCCGCTCCCCGCAAGGAGGCGTCCCATGAGTTCCGCTGTCCGCGTCGAGGCTTCGCTCGATCCTGATCTGTCCCGCTGGCTGTGGCTGGTGAAATGGTTGCTCGCGATTCCGCACTATCTGGTGCTCGCGGTGCTGTGGCTCGCGTTCGTCCCGCTGACGGCGGTGGCGTTCTTCGCCATCCTGTTCACCGGGCGGTATCCGCGGGCGATCTTCGAGTTCAACGTCGGGGTTCTCCGGTGGGCGTGGCGTGTGCACTACTACGCCTACGCCGCGCTGGGCACGGATCGATATCCGCCGTTCACCCTGGCCGACGTTCCCGATTATCCCGCCCGGCTCGAGATCGACTACCCGGAGCGGCTTTCCCGCGGCCTCGTGCTCGTGAAGTGGTGGCTGCTCGCGATCCCGCACTACCTCGTCGTCGGTCTCTTCGCCGGAGGCGGGCTTTGGTTGTGGTACAGCTCCGACGAGGGCTTCCAGTGGGGAGCGGGCGGGCTCATCGGGATCCTGGTGCTCATCGCGGGCGTCATCCTGCTGGCTCGGGGTGAATACCCGAAGCCGATTTTCGACTTCGTGATCGGGATGGACCGGTGGGTCGTCCGGGTGGGCGCGTACGCCGCTCTCATGACCGACGAGTACCCGCCCTTCCGCCTGGATTCGGGCGGTACCGAACCCGGCCGGCCGCTCGAAGGCCCCTCCGAACCGGTACGGCACCGTCCGGGTACGGCGGAGTGGACGACCGGTCGTGTCATGTCGGTCGTGATCGGAGTGGCCCTCGCCGTCCTGTCGACCGGTCTGATCAGCGGAGGTGCCGCGTCCCTGTGGCTGGACCGGGTCGACCGCGACGACGACGGATACCTGACGGTCTCGAGTACCTACAGCACCGATACCGCTGCCTTGGCGAGCGAACGGTTCACGTTCGCCGCCACCGCCGCCGGCGATGTACCCGTCACGCGTGCGCTCGGCGACCTCCGCGTACGGGTGACCGCTCTCGGCCTGCAGGACGTTTTCGTCGGTGTCGCGCCGGCCCCGGCGGCGGAACGCTATCTGAGCGGGACCGACCACGCGACGGTCACCGATCTCGCTTCGGGAGAGCTGGCCGTACACCGTTCTCCGGAGTCGCCGGTGCTCCCGTGGGAAGTGGGAATCTGGACCGTTTCGGCGGTCGGCCCTGGCACGCAGACGATCACCTGGCCGGACCAGGCCGGTGACTGGACCCTCGTGGTGATGAACGCCGACGGCTCGGCCGGGGTGGATGTACGCGCGGAGGCGGGTGCGACCGTGCCGATACTCGGCTGGCTGTCCTGGACTCTGCTGGTATCCGGCCTGCTGCTGCTCGCCGCCGGGGTGGCGCTGGCCGCGGTCGCCGTCACCCGTGTCTCGAACGAACTTTCACCGATCAGCCAAGGAGAGTCGTGATGCAGGTACTCGTGGTCTTCGAGTCGATGTTCGGCAACACCGAGATCATCGCCAGGGCGATCGGCAAGGGCCTGGCCGCCTCGTGCGAGGTCGACGTCGTCAACGTCGACGACGCCCCGGCGCAGTGGGACGGCCTCGGCCTGCTCGTCGTCGGAGGCCCCACCCATGCCCACGGCATGACCCGGCCCGGTACCCGCAAGAGCGCGCGGCAGGAGGTCGAGGGCGGAGTCCGCTCGGCGACCGGTGTCCGGGAATGGCTCGGCGCCTTGCCGACGGCATCACGCCGTGTGCCGTTCGCGGTCTTCGACACGAGGCTCCGCCGAGCTCGGTGGCTCACCGGTTCCGCCGCGACCGGCGCGCGGAAGCTGCTGCAGAAGCGCCACGGTGTTCCTTTGCTACCACCGGAGAGTTTCTTCGTGGACGTCGGCAAGAACGCCACGATCCTGTCCGATGGGGAGCAGGAACGTGCTGAAGCCTGGGGCATCCGGCTCGCGGCGAGGCTTCTGGAGACCGCGGCCGGCTGACTCTCACGGGTGAGAAACCACCCACCAGGCGACGAGCAGACCACCCGAATTGGTCGCGCAGTGCAGGAGCGCCGGCGCCAGTACGCCCTTTCCCCAGTGCCGCCACCAGTACAGGAAGACGCCGGCGCCGGCCGCCGCGACCATCGCCAGCACCGAGATCAGCGGAAGCGGGAGACCGCCGATGGTGGCGTTGACCGCGGCGTTGCGGACCAAGGCGAGCGAGGGCAGCAAATGCCACAGACCGAACAGGGCGGCGGCGCCGAGGACCGGTGCCCAGCGCCAGCGCTCGCCGGCACCGAGAAGCGCGGGGAGAACGCCGCGGAAGGCCACTTCCTCGAGGAGAACGGTGCCGAAGGGAATGCGGAGCAGGGCGAGCCACACCAGCTGACCGATCCCCGACGTCCCGACCCTTCCGTCCTCGAAGACGGTCCGGAGCCCGGGCACGGCCAACGCCACCGCGAACACGAGGCCGACCAGCCCGGCACCCGCGAGGCCGATGACGGCGGCGCGACCGAGGGTGTGCCTGCCGAGCCCGATCGACGAGAGCCGGAGGCCGGAGAATCTGGCGATGGCGATCAACACCGCCGCCGTCACGACACCGCATACGGGATACGCCCAGCCGGGCAGCACCCGGTTCGCGAGCACCGTGGCCGTCGCGAGCAGCAGCACCGAGACGATGACGGCGAGAACCCTGCGAGGGAGCCGTATGTCGACTGGTTGCGTTCGGTCAGCCTGATCGTCGTGGTGCTCTGGCACTGGGCGTTCACCATTCTGCGGTGGTCACCGGACGGGCCGATGCCGACGAGCCCGCTCGGGTTCTTCTCCGGTTTGTGGATCTTCACCTGGCTTCTGCAGGTGATGCCGATGTTCTTCTATGTCGGGGGATACGTGCACCTGGTGTCCTGGCGACGGGCGCGAGCCCGCGGGGAACCGCTCGCGCGCTACGTACTGCACCAGATCAGGCGCCTCGTCGTGCCGGCCGGAGCCCTGGTGCTGATCTGGACCGCGTTCGGCGTGACGGCGGCGTCGGTGTTCAATCTACGCTGGATTCGCGGTGCGGCGCTGTTGATCATCAGCCCGTTGTGGTTTCTCGCGGTGTATGTCGTTCTTCTGGCCGTGCTGCCGTTGAGCCTGTGGCTGCACCGGAAGTTCGACGTCGTGGTCCTGGTCTGGCTGGGCGGTGCCGCCCTCGGCGCCGACGTGGTGCGATTCCGCTACGGCGTCGACGAGGCGGGCTGGGTGAACATGATCGCGGTCTGGGGGCTTGCCCATCAGGCCGGTTTCTTCCATCGACGGCTGGTCGACGCACCGCGGCGGTGGGGGCATGCGTTGCTTTGGGCGGGCCTGTTCGGTCTGGCGGGCTTGGTGTTCTCGGGTCTGTACCCGGGTTCGATGGTCGGCGTCCCCGGGGACCGGTTGTCGAACATGGGGCCGCCGACGTTCGTGATCGTCGCGCTGCTGACGTTCCAGATCGGCTTCGCCGAGGTGACCCGCCCATTCTTCGAACGGCGGCTCGAAAGGCCGCGCTGGTGCCGGTTCATAGGTCTGCTCGACCACTACGCGCTGCCGTTGTTCCTCTTCCACACCACCGGGATGGCGCTGGCGAAGGCCTGCGTCTACCTCATCTTCGGGAACGGTCTCTCCGACGATCGGCTCCCTGATCCGATCTGGTGGCTGCAACGGCCGATCGCGGTGCTCGGTTCGTTGTTGTGCACGGTCCCGTTTCTGGTGCTCTTCGGAGGAAGGCGGGCCGTGGGTAAGACGTGAGGAAAAGCGAACGTGGCTGGATCGCGTGCGATGTCGGCTCGCGCCGCGGTCTGATGCCCCCAAAGTGGCATTGGGGACACTGACCGTCTCCAATGCCACATTGGGGGCATGGCCGGCTTCCGATTCCCAGCGCACACCGCCAGGGTGACCAGCCTCCCCAAGCCTTCAACCAGGTGTCGCGAAAAACCAGGCCCTCCCGAAACTGGTGGAGCCTTCATCCCACCACCGTCCCCACCCACGAACACGAACGTTCGGCTTTCGGCTCGGCTCCGCCGACCGGCTCTCAGACGTAAGGACCTTCGGCCCTCCACCGGCGACGGCGTGAGGAGGACGGTGAACGTGCGACCGAGAGAGTCGTGACCGGACACACCGGGCGGCGAGGCGGAAGGCGGGAACCATGCGTGCGCAGCGAGGAGACTGGCTGGTCATCAAAGGGCCGGTCGTCGGGAAACCGGACCAGCGTGGTCTGATCATCGAGGTCCGCAATCCGGACGGTGCACCGCCGTATGTCGTGCGCTGGCCACAGGACGACCACGTGTCCACGGTCTTTCCCGGACCCGACGCCGTTGTCGTGACGGAGGCGGAGCAGAACGCCGCGGACGAGGCGGAGCGTGCCCGGCTCACGGCCGTGCGGGAGGCCATCGCCGTGCGGCACTGGTCGTGACCGGTGGCCGTCGGCCGCGCCGCCCCATCAGCGCGCAGGACAGGTTGTGGCTCGAGCTGGACGAACCCGCCAACCCGATGCTCATCACGGCCGTGCTGTGGACGGCGAGCGAAGTCGATCCCGATCGCCTGGAGCGGGTGGTCGCCGACCGGCTGATCGGACGCTATCCGGTGTTCACCCGGCGTCCGGTCCGTGAGGGTGGTGCCTGGTATTGGGAGGACGATCTAAAGTTCAGCCTGGACAGGCATCTGACGGTGAGCGAGCTGCCCGCACCCGGGACCAGAGAGGTCCTGCAGGATCTGGTCGCGGCGCGGAGAGGCCGGCTGCTCGACCCGGAGCATCCTTTGTGGACGATGGAGCTCTTCCGCGGTTACGGCTCGGGGTCGGCGGTCGTCTTGTGCTCGCACCACGCCATGGCGGACGGCATCCGCCTGGTCCAAGTCCTTTTCGGATTGTTCGATGCGGTGGAAGGGGATGAAAAGCCGGCGAGGGTCGGCGGGGTGGGGCCGCGTGTGACCGACTTTTCCCGTGCGCCTTCGAGAGCCGCGGCGAAGGTGGTGAAAGCCCTCAACGGGTTCGGTGAGCGGCTGGAGGGACCGATCGCGCGCGCGACCCTTGGCTGGCCGTTGCTCGGCCTGACCACGGCCGCAGGGCTCACCGGCGCGGTAGCCGAGGTCATGACCGGTGCTTTGCCGTCGGGTCCGGCCACCGTGGTGAAGTGGCTGACGGCGCAGGGATTCACCGCACGCAACACCGTCGACGGTGTGCTCGGGCTTCTGGCGCCCGCGACGTCCGGCGCGCTCTGGTCGGGCGACCCGGGACCGGAGAAGACCGCGGCATGGGGAGACGCCGTGCCGTTGGATCTCCTCGCCGACGTGGGCCGCGCCACCGGAACGAGCGTCAACGACGTGTGCGTCGCCCTGATCATGGCCGCTTTCGACCGTTACGACCAAGAATCTACTTCGGGAGGGGGCAAGGCGGAGATGAACTGGCTCATCCCGGTGAGCCGTTCGGACTTCGACGGTTCGCTGCCTCCAGAACTGGGCAACGATTTCGCGCTGGTGTTGGCAGGTTTCCCCTTGCGACAGAGAAACTTCCGAGAACGGTTGGATGACGTGCATCGCCGTGTCTCCGGTATTCGCGAGTCGCTTGAGCCGATCCTCACGTTCGGTGTCCAGTGGCTGGCGGGCAGGGCACCGGAGGTGATCTCGGAACCCCTGACGCGCTTCTTCGCGGCCAAGGCGGTGGGTGTGCTGACCAATGTCCCAGGGCCGCGCCGGCCGGGCGAGCTCGCCGGGGCTCGTGTCGAAGGCGTGGTGGGCTGGGCGCCGTGCAGCGGGAAGCAAGCCGTCACGGTCTGTGTGTTCAGCTACGCGGGTTCCGTCCGATTCGGTTTCGGGACCGATCGTTCGCTCATACCCGACCCCGGACTGCTGGTCGCCGCGCTCGAAGACGCGGTGACCGACGCCGCCGCGCTCACGAATCGGTGAGCGCGGCGGCGCGCGCGGCGATGGTGCCGAGCATCGCGCGGGTGGTAAGTCGGGCGATGGGCCGGATCGCTTGCCAGTAAAGCGTTATCGCGTGCCGGACGGCCGGGTCGGTGACGGTGATCCTGGTCTCGATGGTCAACCGGCAGCCCGTTTCCTCGAGCGGCGCCAAGGAGAACCCTACGACGATCGTGCCGCTGTGAGGATGGGCGAAGTCGCGGAAGGACTCCGCCGTGACCTCGTACCACTCGGGAATGGCCGTCCAGAATCGGCCGGCCGCGCCGAGGACGATCTCCTGCCCGGGCCGCTCGCCGAGAAAAGCGCACCGTTCACCGAGCATGGTCTCGCCGAGATCGGGAAAGTGCCCGTGCTCGCGGAGCGCTTCGGGAAGGCCTCGCGCGTGGACGAGCGTCCGGACCCACGGCGAACTCACGTCCTCGGAGCGGAGCTCGCCGATCGCCCGGTACACCGCGGCGGCAGGAGCCTCGAGCCGCGAGGTCTCCGCGAGAACGAAGGCCGGATGTGGCGCGAAAACGTCGAGCAGAGTGGGATCGCGGTCGGTACTCATCGAGCCTCCTGGCGCGCGTTCTCGGCGTCTCGGGCGATCGTCCGCGGCATCGCGGTGTGAACGGCCTTGAAGAACGGTGAGGTCACGGCCCAGTACGGGCGGAATCGAGCGTGGCTCGTGATGGGCATCGCGAGGTTCTCCTCTCCGGTGAAGACAAAGGTTTCTCCGGACCCGTGCACGGCGGGAGGGCCGAACGTCCCGCACCGGGCGGGCCAACGGCCCGGTGCATCGGGGCGCCAGGCACTGACCTTCCCGCCGCGACGGAGGCAGGCTTGGCCGTAGCACTTCGCGGAAGGCGGTCGGGAGATGGCGGAAGGGTTCGACGACAGCCGGTCGAAGCCGGTGGTGGCCGGGATCGACGGTTCTCGGTCCGCGGTGGAAGCGGCGCGATGGGCCGCCGGAGAGGCCGGCCGGCGCGGGCTTCCGTTGCGGCTCGTGTACGCGTACGAATCGGCCGGACGTGACTATCCCACCCTGGAGGTCACCGCGGCGGAGGTGCGTGAAGTCATGCGGGAAACCGGGATCCGGCGTTTGAGCGTCGCCGGGAAGACCGCCTCCGGGGCCGTGCCCGGTCTGGACGTCACCACGGAGATCGTGGAGGGGGACGCGAGGGAGGTACTCGTCGAGGAATCGCGCCGGGCCGCCCTGATGGTCCTCGGCTCCCACGGGCTCGGAAGTGTCGGCAAGTTCCTGCTGGGCTCTTCGGGAATCGCGTTGGCGGCCCACGGACAGTGCCCGCTGGTGGTCGTCCGGGACGGCGCCGCGCGTCCCGGTCCGGTACTGGTCGGTGTCGACGGCTGGCCCGCCTCGGCGCCCGCCGTGCGATTCGCCTTCCAGGAGGCGTCGGAGCTGGGAACCTCGGTGACCGCACTCAGAACGTGGAGCGAGCTGGGCCCCGTCGAGCCGGGCATGCGGCGTCTCGGCGGTTCGAGAGCCGTCCACGACTCCGCGCGGCGTGCCTTGACCGCCGAGGTGTCCTCGGTGGCACACGAATATCCGGATGTTCCCTTCGGCTGCGTGGTGGTCCGAGGACGAGCGGGCAAGGTCCTCCGGGAATACGGCGAACGAGCGGGCCTGATCGTGGTCGGAACCCGTGGCCGGAGCGGATTCGCCGGGATGGTGCTCGGCTCGGTGAGCCAAGGACTGGCAGGCCGGGCATCGTGTCCGGTCGCCGTCGTCCGTGCGGACACCGGGATTCGGAATTCGCACTCCAAGGAAGGAAGCAGAACATGAACGACGTCGAGAACGCGCGCGCGGCCAAGGAAGCACGGGACGCGATCGCCGCCGGATCCGGTCCCTCCCATTCTTCGGCTGAGCTGGCGGAGGCGGCGATGCGGAGATATTTCGCCGCGGAGTCCTATCGCGCGCGGAAGCACGAGGAACCGTCCGAAGAGGACGAAGAGCGTCCGTCATGACCGGAATGGCCGTCCGCGACGTCATGACCCGGGAGGTCTGCTCGGTGCGGAAGGGCACCACGATCGCGGACATCGCCGGAATCCTCGCTGGCCGGGGGATCAGCGCCGTTCCCGTCGTGGACGACGACCGCGATGTCGTCGGTGTCGTCTCGGAGGCCGACCTGTTGCTCAAACAGGTCGAGTCGGTCAGCGCACCGCGTCCGAGGGTGCCGGGGATCCGCTCCAAATCGCACGCACGGACGGCGGCGGACGTGATGAGCACCCCCGCGATCACCGTCGAAGCCGACCTTCCGGTCGCGGAGGCGGCCCGGTTGATGGTGGGCCATCGGGTCAAGCGACTGCCGGTGGTCGACCGCTACGGGAAGCTGACCGGGATCGTCAGCCGGGCCGACCTCGTGCACGCCTTCGTCCGGACGGACGAGGAGATCCGGGACGAGGTCCTGCGGGACGTCTCGGAGCAGATCCGGCGCCCGTCGCGGGGTGATGTGCGGGCGGACGTGGAAAACGGGATCGTGACCCTGCGGGGTGAGGTCGAACGACGGAGCCAGGCCGTCCTGCTGTCGGCGCTGGTGCGCCGGATCGCCGGCGTCGTCGATGTCGTCGATCGGGTCCGGTTCGGGTGGGACGACGAGGCGAACAGGCCGACCGGATGACGAAGCCCCGATGGCCTCCGTCTCTCGAAACGCTTCTCCTGGCCGGAGTGCTGACGATGCTCGCCGCGGGCGGTATCGCCCGCTTCGGGAGCCCGGCGACGGCTTCGGTGCTCTGGGCGGGCGCTACCGTGGTGATGCTCGTCCCGGCGACGCTCTGGGTACTCGCCGACCTGCGGGCGGGCAGGTGGGGAGCCGACGTGCTCGCGGTGCTCGCGCTGGGCGGCACCGTCGCGGTCGGGGAGTACCTCGCCGGGGCGATCATCGCGGCGATGGTCGCGACCGGCCGGGTGCTCGAAGCGGCCGCACGTCGTCGCGCCGGACGCGACCTGTCCGCGCTGCTGGCACGGGCGCCGACCACGGCCCATGTGCGCCGAGGTGACCTCGTCGAGGAGGTGCCTGCCGCTTCCGTGGTACCCGGCGATGTGGTCGTCGTCCTGCCCGGTGAGGTCGTTCCGGTGGACGGGCTGGTCCGTGGTGAAGGGATCTTCGACGAGTCCGCCCTGACCGGAGAAGCGGAGCCTGCCGATCGCTCGGGGGAACAGGTCCGCAGTGGCGTCGTCAACGCCGGTGCCGTGGTCGAGATATCGGCCTCCGCGACCGCCGACGCCAGCACCTACGCCGGAGTCGTCCGGCTCGCCGAGCAGGCAGCTTCGGCCACCGCGCCGATCGCGCGGCTGGCGGATCGGGTGGCGGTCTGGTTCCTGCCGACGGCACTCGTCATCGCCGCCCTCGCCTGGGCGCTCACCGGGGATCCGGCGCGCGCGGTCGCGGTTCTCGTCACCGCCACGCCCTGTCCGCTGCTGCTCGCCGTACCGGTCGCGGTGACCGGCGGAATGTCCCGGATGGCGCGGTCGGGGGTGGTCGTCAAGGACGGTGCCGCGCTGGAACTGCTCGGCCGGGTCCGCACCCTCGCGATGGACAAGACCGGCACGGTGACCGCGGGCCGCCCGGAGATCACCGCCGTGATCTGCGCGCCGGACGACTCGGCCGATCGCGTTCTCGGGATCGCCGCGGCGGTGGAGGGATTCTCACCGCATGTGCTCGCCGGATCTGTCCTGCGGGCGGCGAGGACCGCCGGAGTCGCGGTACCGGCCGCCGCGGCCGTGTCCGAGAAACCGGGGCGCGGGGTCGAGGGGACGGTGAACGAGAAGAAGGTCCGGGTGGGCAGGCGATCCGGCAGCCCCCTTCCCGGCTGGGCGCTGGGCGTGGAACGACGGGGGAGGCTCGACCTGGCCTCCGTGATCTGGGTCGAGGAAGACGAGAAGCCGGTCGCCGCGCTGCTGGTGCGGGACCGGCTCCGGCCGGACGCGGCCCGGACCCTGCGCCGTCTGCGTTCGGCGGGACTGACGCGGATCGTCCTGCTCACCGGCGATCGCGTCGGCAACGCGGAGGAGGTGGCGGCAGTGCTCGGTCTCGACGACCTGCACGCCGAATGCTCCCCGGAGGACAAGATCTCGTTCGTGCGCGGGGAAAGCGAACGCGCGGTCACCGCCATGGTCGGGGACGGGATCAACGACGCGCCCGCACTCGCCGCCGCGGGTGTCGGTATCGCGCTGGGCTCGCGCGGTTCGACGGCCGCGGTCCAGGCCGCCGATGCGGTGATCTTGGACGACCGCATCGACCGGCTGGCCGACGCGGTGGACATCGCGCGCCGGGCGAGGCGGCTCGCGGTGGAGAGCGCCGGGATCGGCACCGGCTTGTCGGTGCTCGCCATGCTCGCGGCGGCGGGCGGATGGCTGGCACCCGTGCTGGGGGCGTTGGTGCAGGAGGGAATCGACATCGCCGTCATCGGGAATTCACTCCGGGCTCTACTCGCTCCGCGAGCGTCTCGCCGGCGCGCGCCGGAAGGATTGGTCCGGCGCTTCGCGGACGAGCACGAAACCTTGCTGCCGGTCCGTTCCGCGGTGCGCCTGGCCGCCGACGCACTGGCCGAGGGAGCGGGGCAGGACGCCGACGACGCTGTCCGGCACGCCGGCAAGCTCCTCACGGAGCGGCTTCTGCCGCATGAACGGGCCGAGGAGGAACAGCTGTATCCGGCGCTGGCCGACGTGTTGGGAGGTCCGGACAGCACGATCACGATGAGCCGGGAGCATGCCGAGATCGAGCGGTTGATCCGTCGGTTGCGCAGGCATCTCGACGAGGCGCCGGACGGCATCCGATCGGATCAGGTCGATGACCTCAGGGCGACCCTCTACGGCCTCGACGCGATCCTCACACTTCACTTCGCGCAGGAGGAAGAGGCCTACTTCACGCTTTGAGAGAAGCCATGCGGTGGTCATCGCATGGCTGGCTCTCGGCCAGCCCCGGCGCTTAGTGGCCAAGGATGTTGAAC
This sequence comes from Amycolatopsis sp. NPDC052450, assembly GCF_044547565.1. Classification (NCBI taxonomy): domain Bacteria; kingdom Bacillati; phylum Actinomycetota; class Actinomycetes; order Pseudonocardiales; family Pseudonocardiaceae; genus Amycolatopsis; species Amycolatopsis sp. NPDC052450. The sequence goes on from NZ_JBIUAQ010000004.1 coordinate 318,657, forward strand.
AGGAGTCCGCAGGCGGCGAGTCCAGCGCCGAGTCCCGCAAGGGGGCTGCCGAAGAACCCGGCGAGGAAACCCGCGCCGACGGAGATCGTGAGGATCACGCCCCAGCGTAGGGGCAGGCGATCGTCGCCGTTCGTTTTTCGGCGGTCTGCCGTGGTCATGGGTTCTCCTTTGCCTCGTTGCAGCCTCGGAACTCGGGGCGGCTTGCTTGCACTCCACGGAATCAGCTGCCCGGCAACTGTTCAATACGAACGCTACTATGCGATACTATGAGCGGGTTGCGCGCTACAATGGAGGTCCGGTGCCCCGTCGTCCCAAGCCGCTGAGCCGTGATGATGGGCCTCTGGCCGCGTTCGCGCTCGACCTTCGGGCACTCCGCGACAGCGGCGGGCCGACTGCTCCGAGTCCTGATGTGATCAGTGCCAAAGAAGACGTGCACCGCACTACGATCTATGCCGCTCTGGCGGGTAAGCGCGTTCCGAGTCGCGATGCGCTCGCCGCGATGGTGAAGCACTGGAATGGTGATCAAGTCGAGTGGACGGCGAAGCGGTCGAATGTCGAGAACGCGCTCGCGACGGCGCGGCAGCTTCAAGAACAGCAGCGCGAGGTGACTGTCCACGAAACAGACGACAGTGCTACCTGGGGCGAGCTGTCGCGAGCAGGAGTCACTTGGGGTGATTTGGCCGGAACCGGCCGGGCCCAGCCGAGTTTGACCGATCGAGACCGCAGGGAATTCGCCGCGGACCTGAAGCTGCTGATCCAAGCAAGTGGGCTTGGCTACAGGACCATTTCGAAAGCGGCTAGGCAGTTCGGCGAATACATGGGGCCCAGCACCATCTCGGATGCGGTTCAGGGGCGCCGGCTGCCGAAGCTGCAGGTCGTCTTGGCCATTGTGAAAGTTGTGACTGGAGACGACGCCGAAGTCGAAAAATGGAAAGAACGCTGGTTACAGCTGCAGTTTCGGAAGGCATGAGGCGCCATCGGAGTACGTCGGCGGCGTGAGTTGCACCAAGTCAATGGTCGGTGGTCAACTTCGAAGCCTGGCCACCGGCGATCCGAGGGCGATGGCCCAACGCGGTCAACTCGAATGCCCACGCCAAGTCGTCGGCTCCGACCACACCGGCCAGACCGCCGGCCCGGGTGACGAGAACGAGATCCCGGCCGGATCGGGGAAGGCCATGCTCCATCAGCGTGGCCACCCGAGCATCGACGCCGACGACCGTGACCGCCTGATCCTTCCGTGCGACGTCGGTGATCCTGGTCGCGCACCGGGCGTCGGCGGGCACCTTGATCAGCTCGCCGAGGCTGACGATGCCGAGCGGAACGCCATCGAACGACAGAACCGGGAAAACACGTTCGTGACTCGCGCCCGCGGCGTACTCGGCGAAGGCGTCCACCGTCCACCAGCCAGGTGCGATCACTGGTGAGGAGTTCATGATGTCACCCACCCGCAACCCGTCGAGATGTTCGCGCAACGGACCGGCGGCGAACTCGGCCTGTGCCGCGAAGATCAGGAACCAGCCGAGCAGGACGAGCCAAAGGCCGGTGAACTGCCCCAGGAAGAGCAGCTGCGCGAAACCCGCCATGGCCAGGGCGGCTCCCAGCACTTGACCGGATCTGTCGGCGATGGCGCCTGCCCGGGCACGGTCTCCTCGCCGCCACCAGATGACCGCTCGCAGGATCCGGCCGCCGTCCAGCGGCGCTCCGGGCAGCAGGTTGAACACCGCGAGCAGGAGGTTGCTGACACCGAGCCAAGCCAGGCCGCCGACCGGCAACGGTGGCAGGGCGCCCGCGGCCAGGACGGCACCACCGAGTGCGGTTCCGCCGATCAGCAGACTGGCGAGCGGGCCCGCCACCGCGATCCGAAAATCGGCTTTCGGTGTCGGTGGATCGCCTTCGAGTTCGGCCGCGCCACCGAGCATCCACAGCGTGATCCTCTTGACCCTCACACCGTGGCGCCGCGCGACAGCGGCATGGGAGATCTCGTGGAGAAGAAGCGAAACGAGAAAGCCTGTCGCGGTGAGCCCGCCGGTGACCCAGTACCACGTGGTGTTCGCGCCGGGAGCAGCCTGGGGCAGGACGGCCGACGCCAAGAGATCGGTGATCAGGAGGAGCACGACGAGTACCGACCAGTGTGCTCGTACGACGACTCCGGCCCACCGGCCGAGCGGGATGGCAGTGCGGAACATCGGATCCCCTTTCCCGGGCGTCGTTGACCGGTGTTTCGCGGAATGGACCTCCAACGGTTCTCGGGACCCGGACGGGCGGCTAGGGCCGAACAGCCTCGATCACAGGGCCGTCCGCCGAGCCGGGACCTTCGGCACTTTCGACCGGTGCCGCCGTCGGAACACGGTGGATCCCTCGGACGGACAACGAACCAAGGAGACTTTCATGCAGGAGAAACGCTGGACCGTGGAGATCTTCATCGACGAGCACGAAGCGCGGACGCGCGCGACCACGCGCTTGGTGAACCGGGATGGCACCGGCTTGACGGGGGTGGGAATCGCGCGACTCAATCCGGTCGACGCGAATGTGCCCGAGATCGGTGACGAACTGGCCGCTTCCCGTGCGTTGAGCGAGCTCGCGCACCGGTTGCTCGACGCGGCCGCGGCGGATATCGAGGGCGTCACCGAAAAACCCGTTCATCTCGGCCGCTGACCCGCCGAGGCCCGGCGTGGGGACGAAGTCCCGGCGCGCCGGGACCTTGGACAGCAGAGCGACGACCGCGCCTCCGGTGAGCATGGATTCCATGGAAGGCCAACGTCCGGAGGGAAAGCGATGAGCTACGTACGCGACTTGTCGACGGTCAGCCTCGCCGACGCCGAATCGGCGGGCGGCAAAGGCGCGAATCTCGGCGAGTTGATCACCGCCGGATTCTCCGTCCCTCCAGGGTTCGTCGTACTTCGCGAGGCGTACCTCGCCTCACTCGACGAAGCGGGTGTGCGCGGTGAAATCGCGGAGCTGCACGAGAAGGCGCTCGCGTCCGCGGACGTGCCGGAGCAGCTGTCCGTCCTGTGCGACCGGTTGCGTGTTCTGGTCCACCAGGCGGGAATGACGGCCGGTGTCCTGACAGACGTGATCGACGCCTATCACGGGGTCGGGCAGTCGACACCGATCGCGGTCCGCTCCTCGGCGACGGGGGAAGACGGCGCGGAAGCCTCGTTCGCCGGGATGAACGCCAGTTTCACGAACGTGTGGGGGGACAACGCCGTCCGGGAGCGGATCGTCGACTGCTGGGCGTCCCTGTTCTCGCCCCGGGTGATCGGGTACCGAGCCGGCCGTGGCTTCACCGGGGAACCCGCCATCGCCGTGGTGGTGCAGAGGATGATCACCGCCGATCGCTCCGGGGTCATCTTCACCGCGGACCCGCGTTCCGGCGATCGGGATCGCCTGGTGATCGAGGCGGTCTTCGGCCAAGGCGAAGCGATCGTCTCCGGGGCGGTCGAACCGGATACCTATCTGGTGGCCAAGGACGATCTGCGGCTGGTTTCGGCCCGGGTCGGCAGCAAGTCACACAAGATCATCGCCGAGGTGGGCGGGGGAGACGTCAAGGTCGAGCTTCCCGCGCAGACGGCGGGCCGCCGGGTCCTCGACGACGCGACCGTCCTCGAGCTGGCGCGGCTCGCGACCAGGATCGAAGACCACTACGAAACGCCCCAGGACATCGAATTCGCCATGACGGGCAAGGAAATCTGGGTCGTCCAGTCCCGGCCGGTCACGACACTTCCGTCCGGGCGCGAACCGGCACCGGACGTTCTCGTCACCGGGCTTGCCGCGTCGCCGGGCATCGGTGGTGGAGCGGTACGGGTGCTGCGTGATCCGGCCGAGGGCGGACAGTTGCGGGACGGCGAGGTACTGGTCGCCCCGATGACCAACCCCGACTGGGTACCCGCCATCCGGCGTGCCTCGGCGCTGGTGACCGACGGAGGAGGGATGACCTGTCACGCCGCGGTCGTCGCGCGGGAGCTACGGGTTCCCTGTGTGGTCGGCACCGGCGACGCGACACGGGTTCTCGCGGGACGTGGCCCCGTCACGGTCGACGGCACGACCGGCGAGGTGCGGTCCGGCTACGTCCGGCCGCCGGCGCGTACCGAGCCCGTGGCGGCGGCCGCCGTGCCGGAGACGATCGGGACCAGGCTGTACGTCAACCTCGCCATGCCCGAACACGCCGAAGAGGTCGCCGCGCGGCAGGTCGACGGGGTCGGACTGCTCCGGGCGGAGTTCCTGCTGACCGAGGCGCTCGGCGGGCGTCATCCCCGTGACCTCATCGCCAAGGGCGAGCAGGAGTCCTTTGTGGACTCGATGGCGGAGTCGCTGCTGCGGATCACGCGCCCCTTCGGCGCGCGCCCGGTCGTCTATCGGACGACCGATCTGCGCAGCAACGAGTTCCGCGGTCTCGCCGGGGGCGAGGCCTACGAAGCCGTCGAGAGCAATCCGATGATCGGCTATCGCGGCTGCTTCCGCTACGTGCGGGAGAAGGACCTGTTCGCCCTCGAACTGCGCACGCTCGCGCGGGTCCGAGAGCAGACGCCGAACCTGCATCTCATGATCCCATTCGTCCGCACGAAATGGGAGCTGGAGGCATGCCTCGAACTGATCGACGCGAGCCCGCTCGGACGGCAGCGTGGACTGCATCGCTGGATCATGGCGGAGGTCCCGTCCGTGGTGCACTGGCTGCCCGAGTACGCCGGGATGGGCATCGACGGTGTGTCCATCGGCAGCAACGACCTCACCCAGCTGGTTCTCGGAGTGGACCGGGACTCGGCGGTCTGCGCGGAACTGTTCGACGAAGCCGACCCCGCCGTGCTCGACACCATCGGGCGAATCGTCGGTGCCGCGCGAGACGCCGGAATCACTTCCTCGCTGTGCGGACAGGCACCTTCGGCGAAGCCGGGCTTCGCGGAGCATCTCGTGCGGTTCGGGATCACGTCGATCTCCGTCAACCCCGACGCGGTCGACGCGTCCCGGAGCGCGATCGCGGCCGCCGAACGCCGGGTCCTGCTGGACGCCGCCCGATGAACGCGATCGAGATCCGCGGCCTGCGGAAGAGCTTCGGCCGCACCAAGGCGTTGGACGGACTGGACCTGACCGTCCGCACCGGCGAAGTCCACGGTTTCCTGGGACCGAACGGTGCGGGCAAGACGACGACTTTGCGTCTCCTCCTGGGACTGCTGCGGGCCGATGCCGGCGAGATGCGGCTGCTGGACGGGGACCCTTGGCGTGATGCCGTGTCGCTTCACCGGCGGCTCGCCTATGTGCCCGGTGAGGTGTCGCTCTGGCCGACGCTCACCGGGGGAGAGGTGATCGACCTGCTCGGCAGGCTTCGCGGTGGCATCGACGAACGACGGCGAGATCGCTATCTGGACCTGTTCGACCTCGACCCGACCAGCAAGGGGCGCACCTACTCCAAAGGCAACCGCCAGAAGGTGGCCGTAGTGGCGGCGCTGGCATCCGACGCCGAACTGCTCCTGCTCGACGAACCGACCGCCGGGCTCGACCCGCTGATGGAAGACGCCTTCCGCGGCTGCATCCGGGAGGAACGCGACCGCGGCCGGACCGTCCTGTTGTCCAGCCACATCCTCTCCGAGGCCGAGGCGTTGTCCGACCGCGTCAGCATCATCCGGGGCGGGCGTGTGGTCGACACCGGGAGCCTCGACGAACTCCGGCACCTGACGCGGACGTCGTTCACCGTGCGGCTGGCCGGGCCGCCGGACGGACTCGCGGCCTTGCCGGGCGTCCACGAGTTCGGCCACGACCGGGACACCTTCCGGCTGACCGTCGACAACTCCGAACTCGGTGCGGTCCTCGCCGCGCTCAGCCGCCTCGGAGTGCTGGAACTGACGAGTCAGGCCCCCACGCTCGAAGAGCTTTTCCTGCGCCACTATCGCGAGCCGGTCCTGGAGTCCCGATGAGCACGCTGACCGGGACCGGCGTCCTGTTCCGTCTCGCTCTGCGCCGTGAACGCCTGCGTGTTCCTTTGTGGACACTGGCCTGCGCGGTGACCACCGCGGGCGCGGCCGCGGCCACGGCGGACCTCTATCCCTCACAACGGGAACTGACCGTTCTCGCCGAGGCGGTCAACGCGGTGCCCGCGCTGGTCGCCTTCTACGGCCGCATTTACGACCCCACTTCGCTCGGTGCCGCCTCGGTGTTCAAGCTGACCGGTTTCGGCGCCGCGCTGGTCGCGTTGCTGATCATCATCACGGTGATCCGGCACACCAGGGCGGAGGAGGAGTCAGGCAGGCTGGACTTGCTCGGCTCCGGCGTTCTTGGCAGGCACGCGCCACTCGCCGCGGCGTTCGCGGTCACCGCCGTCACCGGACTGGCTGTCGCGATCCTGACCGCCGGTGGACTCGTCGCCGCGGGGTTGCCCATGGCGGGTTCGGTGGCGTTGGGGGCCGGCTGGATGACGGCGGGCTGGGCCTTCGGTGCCATCGCGGCGGTGACGGCACAGTTGTGCCGGTCCACACGGCTGGCGACCGGTATCGCCGGGTCAGTCCTCGGACTCGCCTATCTCCTGCGTGCCATCGGGGACTCCGGACCGGAATGGCTGTCCTGGCTGTCCCCGATCGGCTGGGCGCAGCAAATCCGGCCGTTCGCCGGGGACCGCTGGTGGGTCATGGCGCTTCCCGTCGCGTTCGCCGCCGTGCTGGTGCTGATCGCGGTCAGGCTGAGCGATCGCCGTGACGTCGGTGCCGGCCTGCTGGCCGACCGCGTCGGCCCCGCCCACGCCGGTCGTGACCTGCGAAGCAGCGGCGGTCTGCTCTGGCGGCTCAACCGCTCCGGTCTGCTCGCCTGGACGGCGGTCTACCTGGTGTTGGGCCTTGTCATCGGCAATCTGGCCAACGGTATCGGCAAGTTCCTCGACAATCCCCGGGCCGAGCAACTGATTCTCGCGCTCGGTGGGGAGAAGGCCCTGTCGGACGCGTTCTTCGCCCTGGAGTTCGGCGTCGCAGGCGTCGTCGCCGCGGTCTACGCGATGTCCGCGCTCACCCGCTTGCACACCGAAGAAGAGGCGCTCCGCGTCGAGCCGCTCCTCACCGCGTCGGTCTCGCGAACCCGGTTGTTGACCGGCTACCTGGTTCTCGCGATCGCCGGAAGCGTGGTCCCGATGCTCGCGGCGGGCCTGGGCGCGGGACTCGCCGCCGGCCTGCAGACCGGGCGCCCCGGCGCCGAGATCGGCAGGCTGACGGCCGCCGCGCTGGTGCAGCTCCCCGCGGTGTGGGTACTGGCCGGGCTGGCCTGCGCCTTGTTCGGACTGTTTCCGCGCAAGCTCGGCCTGATCTGGGTGGTGCTCGTGGCGATCGTCGTCGTCGGCGAGTTCGGCGTGCTCTTCGGCGTCCCTCAAATGGTCCTGAACCTCTCGCCGTTCACCCACCTGCCGAACCTGCCGGGTTCGACGGAGGGCATGACGTCCCTTCCCTGGCTCGTCTTGGTCGCCTGCGCGTTGCTCGCGGCCGGTGTGGCGGGCTTCAGGCGCCGGGACATCGCTGCTTGACACTTTCGGAAAGGAGATCGAGATGAGCAAACGCCGTCGAGTGCGCGAGGTGATGCGCGGCCAGGTGCTCACCGTGCGGCCGGAGACCCCGTTCAAGGCGATCACCGTCCTGCTCACGTCGTGGGGAGTGGGCGGCGCGCCCGTGGTGGACGACGAAGGCAGGGTGGCCGGCGTCGTCTCCCAGCGTGATCTGCTGGAACGGGAGATCCAGCACCGGCTGCTGCGGTTCCGGCCCCGGTTACGGCGCAAGGTGGAGGGAAGCCGGGCCGACGAGTTGATGACCGGGCCCGCGATCACGGTGGCACAGGATGCCGGGGTGGACGAAGCGATCCGGTTGATGGAGAACCACCGGGTACATCGGCTGCCGGTTCTCGACGACGACGCGAAACTGGTGGGCATCGTCGGGAGAGCGGACCTCCTGCGCGGCTTTCTGCGATCCGACGCGGATCTGCGTGAGGAGGTTCGTACCGAGGTCGTCAGGCGGGCGATGGCGATCGATCCGGACACCCTGTCGGTCTCCGTGCACAACGGCGTCGTCACGGTGCGCGGTCAGGTCGACCGTACCGGCATGATCCCGGTGATCGTGGCGTTGATCCGGCGGCTCGACGGTGTGGTCGACGTCCGCGAACACCTCACCGCCGAGCTGGACGACAGCCACTTGCCGATCGAGGAACCGGTCGGGACCGGTGTCATCGAGGCGTTGAAGCGTCATTAGTGACCAAGCGCGGCCCGCTTCCGTCCCTTGCGGACGGAAGCGGGCCGTCGACGTGTTCAGCCTCGGAAGAGGGCGACCTTGAGGGCGTCGCTCTCCTGGGGCCGGGCGAAGACGTCGTAGGCCTCGTCCATCTCGTCGAGTCCGAACCGGTGCGTGATGAACCGGGTCGTGTCGAGTCTGCCGGCGGCGAGCATCCGCAGCAGCATCGAGGTACTCGACGTGTCCACCAGGCCGGTGGTGATGGTGATATCGCGGATCCAGAGGTCCTCCAGATGCAACGTCGCGGGCGCACCGTGGACACCGACGTTCGCGACGTGCCCGCCGGGACGGACCAGTTTCGTGCACAGTTCGAAGGTCTCCGGCACGCCGACCGCCTCGATCGCGACGTCCGCGCCGAGGCCGCCGGTGAGCTCCGCGATGGCCGCGACCGGGTTGTCGCCAGGCTGAAGGAGTACGTCCGCGCCGAAGGTCTTGGCGGCGGCGAGCCTGCTGGGTTCCTTGTCGATCACCACGATGGAACTCGGGCCGAACAGCTGCGCCGTGGTGATCGCGGCGAGCCCGATCGGCCCCGCCCCGACGATCGCGACGCAGTCGCCGGGCTGGACCCGGCCGTTTCGGGCGCCGACCTCGTAGGACGTCGGCAGGATGTCGGCCAGCATCAACGCGGCCTCGTCCGCGACACCGTTCGGCAGCACGTAGGTCGAGGTCTCGGCGAACGGAACGCGTACGAACTCCGCCTGCACGCCGTCGATCCGGTGGCCCAGGACCCAGCCGCCACCGCCGAGACACTGCCCGTAGACGGCTTTCCGGCAGTACTCGCAGCGTCCGCACGCGGTGATGCAAGAGACCAGCACCCGATCACCCGGCTTCAAGTTCGTCACCGCCTTGCCGACTTCCATGATCGTGCCGACCGCTTCATGGCCGAGGATCGTGCCCGGTTCCACGGCGGGTACGTCACCCTTGAGGATGTGCAGGTCGGTGCCGCAGATGGTGACCGCGTCGACGCGGACGATCGCGTCGGTCGCCGCGGCGAGCTCCGGCTGCGGCCGGTCGGTCCAAGCCCGCCGCCCCGGTCCGTCGTAAACGAGTGCCTTCATGTTCTCTCCTTGTTCGCGGAGGGGTTGCCGGTTCGAGCGTGTCTCCAGGCGGCCACTCGACACAGAGCCCAAAGCCCCTGCGGGTCGCGACGTACGACCGCATCACCACCTCGACGGGGGTGCCTAGCGTCGACGGAGTCGGTATCCGGAACCGATCGGCTGAAGGAGTGCTCCATGACGACATTCGATTCCCGTCCGGTCGTCGCGGCGGTGAACGGCTCGGCCCACTCCATGGCTGCCGCGTTGTGGGCGGCGGAAGAAGCGTTGCTGCGCAAGACGGGGCTGCTGCTTCTGATGGCCTACGGTGTCGATGGCACTCCCTTCGGAAACCGGTCGTTTCCGCCGGATACCTGGCTGAAAGCGAAGGAAGCCATCACCGAAGAAGTGCTGCGGGAGTTCCGCGACGGTTGCGAAATCGGCGGTCCCCGAGGTGAAAGTGACCACCGCGGCCGTCGACACGGGTCCGATCTCCGCGCTGACCGAAACCTCGGCCACGGCGCGGCTTCTGGCGATCGGGGCTCCCGCCGGAGAGATCGCCGGTCTGTTCGCCGGAGTGTCCGCGTCCCGCCTGTCATCGGGTGCCGCCTGCCCGGTCGTGGTCGTCCGGGAACCGGGTGACGCCGGGCCGGTCGTGGTCGGGGTGGACGGCAGTCCGTTGAGTGAGGAAGCGCTCGCCTGGGCCTTCGAGGAAGCTGCCAACCGGAAGGCCCCCTTGGTCGCCTTGCATGCGTGGCACGACGGTGACATAGCGGGACTTTTCACCGGTGAAGGCGCTTTGCCCTTCCCCGGCGAATCGGTGCGGGAGAGCGAGAATCGCGTTCTGGGGCAGCGGCTCGCGGGTTGGCGCAAGAAGTATCCGCAGGTGCCCGTCGACCAAGTCGTCGTCCGGGACAAGCCTCGGCACCGCCTGCTCGAGCTGAGCGAGAAAGCTCAGCTGGTGGTCGTGGGCAGCCGGGGGCGAGGTGGTTTCGCCGCTCTGGCCGTCGGGTCGACGAGTCACGCCCTGATCCATCACGCGAAGTGCCAGGTCATGATCGTCCGAGAGAGGCGCTCACTCGTTCCGTAACGGCAAGACCACGTCGGTGACGTAGTCGGCGGGGTCCGGCGTGCTTTCCGGTCCGCACAGGTACAACTCCCGTGGAGCTCCAGCGGGTCGACGGCCGTTTTCCCGAACCCATTCGTACACGGCTTCATACGCCGCACCGATCTTGTCGTAGGGCCCGTGATGCGAGGTGCGGGCGGCAGGTCCGCCGTCGAGGGTGACGATGTCGATATCGCCCTGTGACGGCAGGCCGCCGGGGATGGGCAGGTAGAGGTCGAGATCGAGTTCTTCGCCCGGCTGGAAATCGCCCGGATAGGCCGCTTGGGGAGGGCCGTTCGGAGCGGTACCTGCTTCGGAGACGAAGGTGTACAACTCGTCGAGTCCCATCCCCACACACTCGCCGATGTCGGCCGTCGTGGTGTGGCGTCGCAGATGTGCGGCGTCGATGGAGTCGAGTTCGGTGAGTTCCACTGCGTAGGTCATGACACGAGCATCAGCCGCCGGGCGACCGCGGCAGAGACCCCAAGGTCCCTTCCCGCGACGTCCTAGGTCCCTGGTGACACGCCGGTCGACCGGCGTACCGATTAGGGCACCGACTTGGGAAGGACGATCGATGCGGACGAAGGAAACCAGGACGATGCCCGAGGTGCGGGTGGCGGTACGCGGAGATGTCGAGCCGGCTTCCGCGAGCCGTGCGGCCGCCAAGGTCTCGCGCCTGATGAGGCTCGCCCATCGGCCGGTACTGGCGGCGTCGGTGCGACTGACCAAGTACGGGGACCCCGCGCGGGAGCAGTCGGTGACGGCGCAGGCGTCCCTGGACGTGAACGGCAGGCCGGTACGCGCGCAGGCGGCGGCGCCGTCAGTGGACGAGGCGATCGATCGGATGGACGCGAAACTCCGGAGACAACTGGAGAAAAGTGCTCTGCACTGGGAAGCCCGGCGAGGAGGGCGTCCTGTTCCGGATCCCGGCGAATGGCGCCACGAGTCGGTTCCCGCCGCGCGCGAGCCCTGGTTCCCGAGGCCGGATCAGGAACGAGAGATCGTGCGGCACAAGTCCTACTCGCTGGCCCGGTCGACGGTCGACGAGGCATTCGTCGACATGCACCTCCTCGACTACGACTTCCATCTGTTCACCGAGACCGGTACCGGGCAGGACAGCGTGCTCTACCACGCCGGGCCGACCGTGCACCGGCTCGCTCAGACCGTCCCGCCGGGCTCGCGCAGCCTGAGCCCTTTCAAGCTTCCTCTCACGATCAGCAGCCTGCCCGCACCTGTTCTGTCCACAGTGGAGGCTGTGGAGCGGCTCGGCCTGACCGGCTTGCCGTTCCTGTTCTACCTCGACGGCGAACGGGGTCGGGGCAGTGTGCTGTACCACCGCTACGACGGTCACTACGGCCTGATCACCCCGGCGGTCTAGGTGACTCTTCCCATGACGGAGTCACCGCGCGCCGGGCAGGCCGAGGTGCTGGCGGTGGCGGGGCTGACCAAGCGCTTCGGCGAACGGGTCGCCGTCGATGATGTCGGCTTCTCCATCGGCGCCGGCGAGACCTATGGCCTGCTGGGCCCCAACGGCGCGGGGAAGACGACCATCATCCGGCTGGTGTGCGGCTTGCTGAGGGCGGACGCCGGCAGCATCACGATCGAGGGTGCCGCCGACGGCGCGGCCGTGGTGTCCCGGGAACGGGTCGGCTATGTCCCTCAGGATGTCGCGCTGTATCCGGATCTCACCGCACGGGAGAATCTGCGGTTCTTCGCCCGGTTGTACCGGCTGCGCGGCAAGGCGCTGGACCGGCGGGTCGACGAAGTGCTGGAGTTGATCGGCCTCACCGACCGCGCCGGGGACCGGGTCGAGTCCTTCTCCGGTGGGATGCGCCGCCGGCTCAACATCGGTGCCGGCTTGACGCACCGGCCGACGCTGCTGATCCTCGACGAGCCGACCGTCGGGGTCGATCCGCAGAGCAGACACGCGATCATGGAGAACGTGCGGTCGCTCGGCACGAGCGGGATGGCCGTCCTGTACACCACGCACTACATGGAAGAGGCCGAACGCCTGTGCGACCGGGTCGGCATCATCGACCGCGGCCGCCTGATCGCCGAAGGCACCCGCCGAGAGTTGATCGACCGGCTCGGCGAGCATGACCGCATCACGCTCGCCACCGACGGGGATCCGGCCCGGCTGGTGGACCGGCTCGGCTCTGTCGCGGGTATCGAGAAAGTCGATTCCGCGGGCGACGAAGTCCACCTGATCGTGCGCGAGGGCCGTCGCATGCTCCCGCGGTTCTCGACGCGGCCGAGCGGTCCGAGGTCGGAGTGCGTTCGGTCGAAGTGACCGAGCCCGACCTCGAGGCGGTCTTCCTCCACCTCACCGGTACCGCACTCCGAGACTGAGGGAGACGAAGATGCATGCGGCTTTCGTCGTGGCGGCCAAAGACCTCCGTCAGCGTCTGCGGGATCGGTCGGCGTGGGTGTTCGGATTCCTCGCGCCGGTGGCCGTGGCCTTGCTGATGAGCTTCGCCTTCCAGGGTGGGGAGCACTTCCACACCAAGGTGGCCGTCGTCGACGAGGACGGCGGGGCGTTGGCGACGGCGTTCACGGCTCTTCTCGCCGGACCACAGCTGGACTCCGTACTCGATGTGGTCCCCGTGACGAGTGAAGCCGACGCCCGCGCCTTGATCAACGAGGGGGAACTCGGTGCGGTCTTCCTGATTCCCCAGGGCTTCACCGCCGCCGCGCACGGTGGAGCAGCCGAGCCGATGACCGTGCTTTCCGGAATCGATTCGCCGCTCGCTGGAACGGTCGCCCGATCCATCGGGGACTCTTTTGTGGCTCAGCTGAACGCCGACCGCCTTTCGATGGCGACGGCATTGGCCGCCGGAGCCGGATCCGTGGATCCATCGGAGATGGCCGGGTGGCGGCTCCCCGAGCAGGTCGTGCCCAAGGCGGCCGGGACCGAGCAGCTCACCGCTGCCGGGTACTACGGTCCCGCGATGGGGATCTTCTTCATGTTCTTCGCGATCGGTTTCGGTGCGCGCGGATACTTCGAGGAACGCGTGAACGGCACCCTCGACCGGATCGCCGTCGCCTCGGTCGGCGCCGGTGCACTGCTCCTCGGAAAGGCGCTGGCCACCTTCGTCTACGGCGTCGCCAGTCTGTCGTCGGTCGCGTTGATCACCGGCTTGGTCCTCGGCCCGGGGTGGGGACCGCCGCTCGCCGTCGGCATGGTGATCGTCGCGCTGGCACTGACGCTGGTCTGCCTGACCGCCTTCGTGATCGCGGTGGCCGGCAGCGACCGGCAGGCCGACGGCATCGCCTCACTCGTGATCTTCGGGCTGGTCCTGCTCGGCGGCAACTTCATCATGCTCGGCGGTGCACCGGAGATCATGCGGAAGCTCGCCCTGCTGACGCCGAACGGGTGGGCGTTGCGGGCCTTCACGGATCTCGCCGGGGGAGCGGGCTGGATCAGCGTCGTCCAGCCGGTCTCGGCGATCTTGTTGTTCTGCGTGGTGATTTCGGCCATCACGGTGCCGATCTACCGGAGGAGGTTCAGATGAACGTGGTGACCATCGCGTTGGTGTCGCTCCGGAGACTGGCGCGGGACCGGATCGCTCTGTTCTTCATCGTGTTGCTGCCGGTCGTGGTGATCCTGGTGATCGGTGCGGTGATGCGCGGTCAGAACGGGTTCAGGGTCGCTGTCGTGGCGGCGGAAGGGCGTTTCGCCGTCGAGCTGACCCAGAGTCTCGCCGCCGCGGGAACGCTGGTCACCAGTCCGTTCACCGATGAGTCGGCGGCGAAGGACGCCTTGCGGCGTAACGAAGTCGACGCGGTTCTGCTCATCCCCGCCGGGATGGACGAGACGCTGACGGCCGGGGCGCCGGTCGAACTCCCCTTGCTCACCACCGCGGCTTCCAGTTCTGGGCAGGGGGCCTGGTCGGCGGTCGCGTCGGTGGTCGCGGACCATGCGGCGACCGTTCAGGCCGCAGCCTTCGCCGCGAGCCGGACCTCTGCTTCCTTCGACGAGTTGTTGCCGCTGGCTCGCTCGCTCGACCGGACGGTGCCTCAGGTCGCCGTGCGAGCCGAAACGGTGGGAAGCACGGGCGACGTCCTGCCTCCGGGATTCAGCTACAGCGCGCCGACCATGCTCGTGTTCTTCGTCTTCATCAACGCGCTCGCCGGTGGTGCGGCCTTGATCCAGACCAGGCGGCTCGGTATCCACGCCCGGATCCTCGCCGGGCTGGTCCGCCCGCGTGAGGTCATGCTCGGTGAAACGCTCTGCTACCTCGCGCTGACCTTGCTCCAATCCGGTCTGATCATCGGGGTGGGGGGCCTGCTCTTCGGGGTGAACTGGGGCGACCCGCTCGCGGCTGTGACCTTGACCTTCATGTGGGGTCTCGTCGGTGCCGGCGCGGGGATGCTGAGCGGCGCGCTGTTCCGCACCCCTGAGCAGGCGTCGGCCATCGGTCCCGCGGTCGGCATCGGGGCGGGCATGCTCGGCGGCTGCACCTGGCCGTTGGAAATCGTTCCGCCCGCCGTACGTGCGGCGGGCCACGTCACGCCGCACGCTTGGGCGGTCGACGCCTGGACCACGATCCTGTCGCGAGGCGGCGGACTCGTCGACATCTTGGGGCCCTTGGCGGTACTCGGCGCCTTCGCGGCCCTCTTCCTCGGCGTGGCCACTCTGCGGCTCCAGCGGTCCTTGACCGCTTGAGCCCGGCGGGCGCGGCAGCGCTCGGGCGCCGAGATCGGCTGCCCGCTTCGCGGCTGCGACCGGCACGGTCGCCTCCCGCGACGCGCCGATGGACCTCGCGGACGGGGACCTCCGGCCCTGACCAGTGGTGCGAAGCGGCGGTCATGCTCGAAAGTGCTTGGTCTTCGTCGTCTTCAGGGAGTCATCGTGGCGGTTCGACAACAGCTCGAGGTCCTGGGTCGCGAGCAGTGCCTTGGCCTTCTGCGGACGGTGCGGGTGGGGCGTCTGGTCTTCGTCGAAGACGCCTTGCCAGCAGTGCGGCCGGTCAACTTCCGGGTGAAGCGGGACCACGTCGTGATCCGGGTGGCCGGCGGGGCGAAACTGGCCGCCGCGACCATTTCATCCGGATCGAGGTGGAGAAGGTGACCGGACGACGTCTGCACACGCCGGTGACCCCCACCGCCTGACCGGATGCTCAGTGGAGCGCGACGGTGAGCAGGACGGCGCTGTCGAGGAACGCCGTCAGGCTGTGCCGCTCGGGTGGGATGGCGGTGAGCTGACCGCCATCGAGGAGCCGGTCGTGGTTGTGGGTGCTCAGGCGAACGCTTCCGGTGATGACGTGCAGTGTGGCGGCCGGGGGCGAGTCGTGCTCCGCCAGTTCGGCGCCCTCGGCCAGCGCGATGAGGGTGGCCCGTTGGGAGTTGCCTGCCACCAGGGTCCTGGCGGCACGTCGTGAGTGGTGTTCGCGGGCCTGCTGGAGCAGTTCGGCGGCCAGGACGCCGACGTCCGCGACTTCGGGACGGCCGCTCATCGTTTCGCGCACTGTCATGGTGTTCTCCTTCTCTGGTGAAGACGGCCCGTCCTGTGGCGAAACGCGGATCGGCCGCCGAACGTGGGTCAGGGTGATTCGTGCTCGAACGTTCCGGTCGTCCGCCGCGATCGGATGGCCGAACCCGCGACGCCGGAGAGCGTGATCGTGATGGCGAGCCCGATGGCCAGGTTGATGATCGCCGTCGCGAGCCGCGCGTCCAGTGCGGCACCCAGGCCCAGCGGGATCACGACGGCGATCGCGGTGAACAGCACCATGATCCAGCCGAAGAAGGTCCGGGGCTTCGGTGCCGTGAGCAGCAGGAGGTGCAGCAGTGCGGTCGCCGCGAGTGCGATGGCCGCCGACGCGAGGGAGTAGGTGAGGCTGCTCGCGCCACCCCACGCACCTTCGCGGCTGGGCGCCAGCACGGCGACTTTGACCAGGCCACGCGCGATCAGGATCCCGACGATCGCGGTCAGGGCGGCGGTCACCGCCGTCGCGGCCCCGCCCGCCCACAGCCGTGCTCCGTTGACAGCAGGTCGATCCTTTTCCTCGAAGTCGTTGTCCATGGTGAAAACCTTGCTCACCGACTCCGCTGCACAGAAGGGGCCGAGGAACCTCGATGACGGGACCAACGGCCTGCGTACCGGAAGCTTCCGCGCGTGCGTTTCGGCTGCTCACCGGCTCAGCCCTCCCGCATCGAGGGAAAGGTCAAACGGGTTCGCCGCTACCCGATCGCCGGCATGCGCGATGCCGTTGAACGCGCGACGTTGGACAAGGTGGTGCCGAATGACGGCTAGCAAGAAGCTGGGACCTACGCCGAGCAACAAGCGCGGCTCGACGCCGGAGCTGTCGACCGCTGGGCCGTCATTGTCGCCGATTGGCCACCAATGACTGATAAACCGATCCAGGCGCTCATGATCATTTTTAACCGGGTCGAGGAGCGTATCGCCAAGCGGCAACGTCTTTCCAGGAAGGGCGTGGCCCACCGCATCCAATCAAGGAATCTTTGAGATAACGCTTTGCCCGCAGGCGGATGACGATCCGAACGTGGCGTAACGAGAAGTGGTCGAAGGCCGACTTGTAGAAACCTTGCAAAGGTCCACGGGCACGTGGAATCGGCGGGCGAAGCACGTTGAAAATTAGCGTGCCTCATGAATATGGCAGAGGTGCGAAATGTCTTACAGTTTGACCGACAGACTAGTTGTAGGCGTTGCGTCGAGCGCACTGTTCGACCTTGCTGAATCTCATGAAGTGTTCGACAATGGTAACGAAGAGGTTTATCGGAAATATCAAGAAGATAATCTCGAAAACCCCTTGAGGGCAGGCGCGGCGTTCCCATTTATTAGGCGGCTGCTGTCATTGAACAACCTTGCGGAGCCTGAGGATCCACTTGTTGAGGTTATCGTACTTTCGCGCAATAGTCCAGACACGGGAATGCGTGTGATGCGATCGATTAAGCATCATGAATTAGCAATCACCAGGGCAATCTTTACGCAAGGACGATCGCCTCACGGGTATATGCGCTCGCTTAATATGTCGCTCTTCCTCTCCGCTGACGCCTCGGATGTTCGGGATGCGATCAAGGCTGGCCTTCCGGCTGGCCATGTGCAGCACTCCTCATTTGTAGACGACAATGACGACGAACTAAGGATAGCGTTCGACTTCGACGGCGTGCTTGCAAACGACGGAGCGGAGCGAGTTATGCAGGCTGGAAGCTTGGCAGAGTTTCACGATCACGAAGTTGTCAATGTTGACACTCCGCTCGAACCGGGGCCACTGAGCGATTTTCTGGCAAATATGAATCGCATTCAAAGAGTCGAAGAGGAACGGCGTTTGCGAGACCCGGACTATAGATACCGAGTTCGTATATCAATTGTTACTGCACGTAATTCGCCAGCCCACGAAAGACCCGTCAAGAGCCTGAAGTCTTGGGGTGTGACTGTGAACGAAGCGTTCTTCCTTGGTGGAATCGAAAAAAGTGCAGTGTTGACTGTCATGAAACCGCACATATTCTTTGATGATCAACAGAGGCATCTTAGTAAGGCATCTGAAATTCCCTGCGTCCATGTGCCATTTGGCGTGATGAACGAGGTACAGGTTTCCGACGAAGGGAAAGAGGTGGCATAGAGACGTAACGCTCACGACTCCCTCTCGAAGCGGTCAAATTGCCGAATCGGACACTCTGTTCCTGGATGGTGTTCCTTGTGAACGTTTGAGAAGGGGCGTCGGGTCTCGTTGACGAGTCCCGTTAATTTGGCCGCGCCACAGCTAACTTGCCACTCGATGGCAAGGGGTCAGTCGAGGCATGGGTGGGGCATCAAGTACTCCTGTCACTCGGGTGCCGCGAAGGGCACGCCCGAAACGCCCACCGGTCACGCCTTGCCGTCGGGTGTGATGACGGTGCCTTCGGTGCCCCGCAGCATCGCGGCGGGCGAGTCGAGGGCGCCGATGGCGGCGATGTTGCCGGTGAGTTCGACGAAGCGGCAGGCGGCGTCGACCTTCGGGCCCATCGAACCGGCCGGGAAATCGCGGGACCGTAGCCGCGCCGGTGTGGTGCGGCGGATCGGAGTGGCCTGCGGCGTGCCGTAGTCGTCGATGACCGCGGGTACGTCGGTGAGCAGCAGGAGCGCGTCGGCGTCCAGGGCTTCGGCGAGCAGGGCGGCGGTCTGGTCCTTGTCGACGACGGCTTCGACACCCCGCAATCGTCCGGTGTGTTCGTCACGCACCACGGGCACACCGCCCCCGCCGGCGCAGACCACGATCGTGCCTGACTCGACGAGCGCGCGGATCACCGGAGTCTCCACCACGCGCTGCGGTCTTGGCGAAGGGACCACCCTGCGCCAGGACGAGCCGTCCCGGCGGACGGTCCAGTCACGCTCGTCGGCCAGCGCGGCGGACTGCTCCTCACTGTAGACCGGGCCGACGAACTTGGTGGGTTCGCCGAACGCGGGATCGGCGACGGAGACGAGTGTCTGCGTCATCAGCGTGGCGACCTGCTTGCCGGGCACGACGTTCCGCAGCGCCTGGCCGAGGAGGTAGCCGATCATGCCCTGGGTCTGCGCGCCGAGGACGTCGAGTGGGTACGGCCGGGTCAGTGCGGGGTCCGTCGCGCTTTCCAAGGCCAGCATCCCCACTTGGGGGCCGTTGCCGTGGGTGAGCACGACTTCGTGTTCGGTGGCGAGTTCCGCGAGTGCCTCGGCGGCGGCGAGCACGTTGACCTGCTGGAGGTCGGCGTCCGGCCGTTCACCGCGGCGCAGCAGGGCGTTGCCGCCCAGTGCGACGAGAATCCGCATGGTCAGCTCCCGAGCGTGGCGACCAGGATCGCCTTGATGGTGTGCATCCGGTTCTCCGCCTGTTCGAACACCAGCGACGCCGTGGATTCGAAGACGTCGTCGGTGACTTCGACACCGTCCAGCCCGAATTCCTTGAACGCTTCGGCTCCCACCTCGGTCTCGCGGTCGTGCAGCGCGGGCAGGCAGTGGAGGAACCGGACGCCGGGGTTGCCGGTGACGCTGAGGGTCTTGGCCGTGACCTGATACGGCGCCAGCAACTCGACCCGGTCGTGCCAGGTACCGGCGGGTTCGCCCATGGACACCCAGACATCGGTGTAGACGAAGTCCGCGCCCGCCACGGCCTCCTCGACGTCGTCGGTGACGGTGATCCGGGCCCCGCTGAGCGCGCCTTCCCGCAGACAGGTCGCCAGGTGCTCTTCATCAGGCCAGAGCGCCCGGGGCCCGGCGAGCCGGACGTCCATGCCGAGTTTGGCGCCCATCGCGAGCAGGGATCGGGCGACGTTGTTCCGGGTATCGCCGAGGTAGCAGAAAGCGATCTCCGGCAGGGGTTTCGGGCTGTGCTCGCGCATCGTGAACACGTCGCACAGTGATTGCGTGGGGTGACTCGTCGCGGTGAGTCCATTGTAGACGGGTACGCCGGAGTGCCTGGCCAGCTCTTCGACGGTGGCCTGCTCGTGGCCGCGGTACTCGATCCCGTCGTACATGCGGCCGAGCACGCGGGCGGTGTCACGGGCAGATTCCTTGTGTCCCAGGTGAGCGTCCTGGGGGCCGAGGTAGGTCGTGGTCGCTCCTTCCTCGGCGGCGGCGACCTCGAACGCGCATCGCGTCCGGGTGGAGGCCTTCTCGAAGATGAGCGCCAAATGCTTGCCCGACAGCCGGTTTTGCGCGATTCCGGCGTAGGCCGCGGACTTGAGCTGGGCGGCGAGGTCTAGCAGGAAGAGAAGTTCTTCCTTGGTGAAGTCGAGTTCGGTGAGGTAGCTGCGGTTGCGCAGGTTGAAGGCCATTTTCGGATCCGTTCAGCTCGGGTCGCGGTCGATCGGACAGGTCATGCAGCGCGGGCCGCCACGGCCGCGTCCCAGTTCGCTTCCGGCGATGGTGACGACTTCGATGCCGTGTTTGCGCAGCATGGTGTTGGTGGCGACGTTGCGTTCGTAGCCGAGGACGACCCCCGGTGCGACGGCGAGGTAGTTCGTACCGTCGTCCCATTGCTCCCGCTCGGCGGCCCGGATGTCCTCGTCGGTGCTGAGCAGGGTGACCTCGGGGACTTTCAGTACTTCGGCGAGGGTGTGCCAGAGGTTCTCGTTGGCGTGCACGCTCAACGTGGAGGGCTCTTCGCCCGCGGTGATGGTCCAGCTGCGGGCGCCGCGGTCGAAGTAGGGGTAGACCACGAAGGTGGCGCGGTCGACCATGCTCATCACCGTGTCCAGGTGCATCGTGGCGTGCGAATGCGGAAGCTCCACGGCGACGACGGTGTGTGCCTGTCCGGACGAGAACAGCGCCTTGGCGAGGATCTCCACGGCCATGGGCGTGGTGCGCTCTCCCATTCCGATGAGGACGGCGCCCTCGCCGAGGACGTGCACGTCGCCGCCTTCGATCGTGGCAGGCTGGTGACTGACGTCGTCGTCACCGTAGTAGGTGTGGAACCCGGCCCCGGCGAACATCGGATGGTGGCGGTAGATGGCCCTGGTGTGCAGGGATTCACGTTGCCGGGCCGGTTTCGCCATCGGGTTGATCGAGACACCGCGGTACACCCAGCAGGAATCGTCACGCTGGAACAGATGATTGGGCAACGGCGGGAGGACGAAGTCGTCGGCGGCGAGGGTCTCCCATCGGAGACTCCGCGCTCGCAGCGGGGAAAGGTCGGCTTTGAGGACTCCTCCCACCAGGTACTCGGCCAGGTTCTCGCCGTCGAGGTCGTCGAACAGGGCCCGCAGCGGCGCGACCAGCGCGGGGCCGAGGATCTCGGGGGTGCACACCCGGTCCAGCACGAACGACCGGCCCTCGGGCAGCGCGAGCGTTTCCGCCAGCAACTGACCGTAGTAGTGCACGAGGACACCCTTGTCCCGCAAGGCTTCGGCGAACGCGTCGTGTTCCTGCTTCGCCTGCTTGGCCCAGAGGACGTCGTCGAAGAGCAGTTCGCCGATGTTGCGTGGGGTCAACCGGGTGAGCTCGAGGCCGGGACGGTGCACGATGGCCTGTCGCAATCGGCCGACCTCCGAATGAACGGCGAAAGTCATGACTGCTCCGGCGTTTCGGACGGCGACATGGGGGCCTTCTTGACGCTCGCGCCGTTTTTCCCGTTGGGGGAGAGGAAATAGGGGCTGTCCGCAGGGTACCGGATGGGCGAGACCGGGGTCTCGCCGTACTCCTTGCGCTGGGATTTCATCCAGACGTAGACGGGAATGCCGAGGAAGAAGGCGAACACTCCGTAGTACACCGCCTGGTAACCGCTGCCTGCCAGCGCCCAGAAGCTGAAGAGCAGCGCGAAGGCGGTCACGGCCAGATCGCGGATCAGATGCGGCCAGTTCAGCGCGCGGCCCTGGACGATGAGCCAGTAGAGATGCGCGGCGGCGGAGTACAAGTAAGGGATCACCGCGGTGAACACACCCAACAGCACCACATTGGTGAACACGGACTGGAAGTTCCAGTAGCCGAAAGCCGTGAGCACCGACGCCAGCACGGTGGCGGCCACGATGCCGAAGACCGGGATCTCCTTCTTGCTCAGCTTGGCGAACTGGGTCGGGAACAGCCGGTCTCGGGCGGCGGCCATCGGCATTTCGGCGCAGATCAACGTCCAGCCGTTCAGGCAGCCGAGCCCGGAGATGATCGCCACCACGGCCATGGCCTGCCCGGCCCAGCTCGCCCCGAAGATGGCGGTGGCCGAATCGGAGAACGGCGAGGTGGAGTCGACCAGTGCCTGCTGCCCGACCGTGCCGAACACCGTGACGGTCCCCAGGACGTAGACGACGGCGCAGACGAGGGTGCCGAGCACGGTCGCCCTCGACACGTTGCGCCGCGGGTCGCGGACGCGTCCGGCGGCCACCGAGGCGGTTTCCAGGCCGAGGTAGCTGAACAGGGCGATCGCGGCCGCCGCGGAGATGGCTCCCACCCACGACAACCCGCTGGGATTGAACGAACCGAGGTTCTCGACCTTGACGAAGAACAGTCCGATGGTCGCCATGAACACCAGTGGCACGAATTTGAGGATCGTGGTGACGATCTGGAACCACGCGAGGTTCCGGACGCCGGAGATGTTGATCGCGGCGGGCAGCCACAGGCCGACCAATGCGATGGCGATCGACCACCACGGGTTGTGGTCGGTGTTGACGAATACTTCCACGTAGCCGACCCAGGCGACCGCGATCCCGGCGTTGCCCACCCAGGCGGTCAGCCAATAGGCCCAGGCGGTGACAAAGCCGCCGAAGTCGCCGAAGGCGTCTCGTGCGTACAAGTAAGGCCCGCCCGAGCCCGGCACACGTTTGTTGAGCCCACCGAACACCAAACCCAGAGCCAAGGCGCCGATCGTGACCAAGGCGAAGGCCAGAAGACTCGACAAGCCATACGGGGCCAAGGACGAGGGAAGGGCGAACACGCCCGTTCCGATGATCGAACCGACCACCAACGCCGTCGCGGTCGGCAAGCCGAACCGGTTTGAGAACTCCTTGCCGTTCGTAGGGGCCGCCGCCCCTGGCGCGGCTGCATCCACTTGTTCCGATCGTTCCTGCTCTGCCATCAGTCTTCCCGATCTTCCGCTCGTAGGTCAGCGTCGAGCATCCATGTCCGGCGTGGCAGTGCCATGGGGCTTAGGTCCGCGGTCGACGGGCCGAAAGGCCGGACGAGGCGGCGGCGTGCCGAAGGTCCCGGTTCGCCGGGGCCACAGCCACTCCCGTGTGCTCCTTCGAGGAGCGAGGCTGGCAGACCGACCTATCGACAGCTGTTCCCTGATCGAGGAGAGAATCATGCGAGCACAGCCGGGAATCGCGGCCACGGTGTGGCGACGGCTTCATGTCGGCCGGAACCCGCTTGCCCGCTCGTCGGACCGGCTGGAGGCGGCACTGGTGATCGGTGTCGTCCTGCTCGCCCTGCTGGCGGTTCCGATCGCGGTGGCGATCGGGTCCGAGGCCTACGAGGCCGGGTTGCGGCGAGCGGGCGAGCAGGCCGCGGAGCGTCGCGAGGCGACGGCGGTGCTGGTGGCCGACGCGCCACCCGCGCAGGCGCGGTTCGATGGAGTGCCCGTCGAAGAGACGGTGAAGGTGCATGCTCGCTGGAGCGTCCCGGGTGGCCCCGTCCGGGAGGGTGTGGTCACCGTGGACCCCGGTCTGACCACCGGCAAGGAAATAGGGATCTGGCTCGACGCGAAGGGGAACGCGGTCGAGGCACCGGTGACGCCCTCCGACGTGACAGGGCAGGGCGTCGGCGTCGGCGTCACCTTCTGGATCGTGTGCGTGATGCTGCTCACGGGTGTCTTTCTCGCCGGCCGTTCGATGCTGGGGCGCCTGCGCGGTGCCGCGTGGGAGCGGGAATGGCGGCGGGTGTCCGAAAACTGGACCGCGGCCTGAGCGGGAACGACGTTACTGCGTCGGCCCTTGTTCTGCCCGCGCGTCGGCGACCACCGCCCACACGCGTTCCAGGTACCCTGGGGGGTACCTGAGGAGGTTGGTGTGGAGCTGAACCAAGATGTCGTCGCGGACGTGCGCAAGCGGCTGCGGCGGGCGCAAGGTCAGGTCGGTGGCCTGATCCAGATGATGGACGACGGCCGGGACTGCCGTGATGTCATCACCCAGCTCGCCGCGGTTTCCCGTGCGCTGGACAGGGCGGGCTTCCGGCTGATCGTCAGTGGGTTGGAGCAGTGCCTCGCCGATGGCTCCGAGCAAGGTGCCGCCGATCGCGAGGAGCTTGAGAAGCTGTTCATGACCCTGGCCTGAGGCTCGGGCTGGCGGCGGTTGTTCAGCGGCGGCCGAACAGCCGCCACGGCTTCCGTGCGGGCCGCTCGGCGGAGCAAGAGCAGCGCTGGGCGACGGGCACATCGCCCAGTACTTGCTCGACGTGGTTGCCGCAGCCCCGGTAGGACGGCTTTCCGCACTTCGAACAGACGATTCGCTGGCACATCCGTGTTCCTCGAAGGATCTCATGACCAGGTCTCTCTGAACACTATACCCCGGGGGGTACCTGGACGTCGCCTGTCGTTGCCCTGGAGAGGCCGACGGCGACGCAACGGGGACCAAGGTCTCTGGAAATGCGCCCCCGGTCGCTGCGACGCTGATTCGATGAATCGAATCGCCTTCTGTCGCGGTGTTTCAGGAGGTGCCCGGCGAAGCGGTGGCGGATGCGCTACCCTGAGATTCGGATACCCCCCGGGGTATAAGGAGGTTTTATGATCGAGATCATCGCCATCGACACCCCGAGCCTCGGTGACCGCAGCTACCTCGTCGAGGACGGCGAGACGGCATTCGTCGTCGACCCGCAGCGCGATATCGACAGGGTGCTGGATCTGGCCCAGGTGCGTGGTTTGCAAATCACGGACGTGTTCGAGACCCATATCCACAACGACTACGTGACCGGCGGGCTCGCGCTGGCGCGCGTGACCGGTGCGGCCTACCACGTGAACGCCGCGGATCCGGTGTCCTTCGAACGCGTGTCCATCGAGGACGGCGACGTGGTGGAAGTCGGACCGCGCATGCGCGTACGGGCGCTGGCCACACCAGGGCACACGTTCACGCACCTGTCCTACGTGCTGGAGGCGCCAGGGCGGGCCCCGGCGGTGTTCACCGGGGGCTCGCTGCTGTACGGCTCCACCGGCCGTCCCGACCTGCTCGGCCCCGCTCACACCGGTGAGCTGGTGAAGCGGCAGTACGCGTCGGCTCACCGGCTGGCGGAGATCCTGCCGGACGACGCCGAGATCTATCCGACGCACGGCTTCGGCAGTTTCTGTTCGGCCACGCAGTCGGACGCGGACCGGTCGACGATCGGCCGGGAAAAGCGGATCAACCCGGTCCTGACACAGCAAGAACGCGAGTACGTGGACAGCCTGCTCGCCGGGCTGGACGCCTACCCGGCTTACTACGCTCACATGGGTCCGGCGAACAGCGCGGGCCCGGACCTCCCCGACCTCACCGTGCCGAAGTCCGTCGATCCGGCCGAGTTGCGTTCGCGCATCGAGGCGGGGGAGTGGGTAGTGGACCTACGGTCGCGGACCGCGTTCGCGGCAGGCCACGTGGCAGGCACGCTGAACTTCGGCGCCGATGGCAACTTCGCCACGTATCTGGGCTGGCTGATCCCCTGGGGAACGCCGCTGTCCCTGCTCGGTGACACCGCCGAGCAGGTCGCGGACGCCCAGCGCGAACTGGTCCGGATCGGCATCGACCGCGTCGAATCCGCGGCCACCGGAACCCCCGAGGCGTGGGCGGGCTCCGCGCCGCTCGGGTCGTTCCCCCGAGCGGATTTCGGTGAACTGGCCATGGTCCGTCACCATCGGCCGGTGACGATCCTCGATGTCCGGCGCAACCTGGAATGGGCACGGAACCACATCGATGGTGCCGTGCACATCCCGTTGCACGACCTGCTCGGCCGCCTCGGTGAGGTACCGGCCGGAGAGGTGTGGGTGCATTGCCAGGCCGGCTATCGCGCGTCGATCGCGGCTTCGGTGCTCGCCGCGGCCGGGCACCGGGTCGTCGCGGTGGACGACGAGTTCGACCGGGCGGCCCTGGCCGGGCTGCCCATGACCAGCGGCTGAGGCGGTCACCATGACGATCCTGCCGGTGGCGGGTTTCGGCCTGGTCATCGGCGCCGCCCTGGGCCTGCTCGGTGCGGGCGGCTCCATCCTCGCCATCCCCGTACTGGTCTACGGGGTCGGCCTCCCGTTGTCCGCCGCGATCCCGACGTCGTTGCTGGTCGTCACGGTGTCCGCCGCCGGAGGTTTGGTGGCGAGGTGGCGGTCGAAGGCGATCCGCTGGCCGGTGGCGCTCGTCTTCGTCGCGGCCAGTGTCCCCGCCGCGTTCGCCGGCACCGCACTGGGGAAGCTGCTGCCCGACCGCTGGCTGCTGATCGCGTTCGCCGTGCTCATGGCGGTGGTGGCGGTACGGATGCTCACCGCCGCGCCGGAAGGCGGCGGTGCCTGCCGGACCAGTGCGGGCGGGGTGAACTGGCGCAGTTGCGTGCCCAAGGCCCTCGCCGTCGGCGCGGCAGTCGGGGTGCTGACCGGATTGTTCGGGGTCGGCGGCGGATTCGTCATCGTCCCCGCCCTCACCATGCTGCTCGGCCTCACCGCACCGGAAGCGGTCGCGACCTCGCTGGTCGTCATCGTGCTCACCGCACTGGGCGGGCTGGCCGCCCACGCCACCACGATGCCGGATCTGCCCTACGACATCGCCGCGGTATTCGCCGCGGTGGCCCTCTTGGCGTCCTTGCTGGCCGGGAAGGTCGGTGACCGGCTTCCGGAGCGGACCGTCCGGCGGACGTTCGCCTACGTGATCCTCGTGGTCGCCGCCGGAGTAGCGGCCGCGGCCGTGTTCGCCCCTGCCGCCCTGCACGGCGGCTGACTCCGAGAAAGGAAGAGATCACCGTGAAATACGACCTGAGCATCACTCTGGACCTGCCCTACGAGAAAGCCGTCACCGAAGTGCGTGCCGCGCTGAAGGAGCAAGGATTCGGCGTACTGACCGAGATCGACGTCCAGGCCACGATGCGCGACAAGCTCGACGCCGACATGGAACCGTACGTGATCCTCGGCGCCTGCAACCCGCCGCTGGCGCATCGCGCGCTGGAGGCCGACCGCATGATCGGGCTGCTGCTGCCCTGCAACGTCGTTGTCCGCGCCGACGGCGAAGAACGCAGCCTGGTCCAGGCACTCGACCCTCGCGTCATGATCGAAGTGCCCGAGCGCGAAGAGCTTCGCCCGGTCGCCGAGGAAGCGGGCAAGCGTATCCGGGCGGCTCTGGACGCCCTCAGCGCCCTCGCGCGATGAGGAACTCGGTCGTGGAGTCCACTGTGGACAGCTTGCCGTAGTCGCTCTCCTCGATCCGTCTGCCGAGCGTGCCGGAAAGCCGCTCGACGAAGGTCTGGAAGTCGAACGAGTCGAGTTCGAGTGCTTCACGAAGGTTTTCGCCGGGGTCGAGGGATTCGAGATCGGCCCCGGTGGCGAATCCGCGGAGCGCGGAACGGATCGCCGCGTGTGCCCGGTCCTGAGTGAGTGGCTGGGTCATAGCTCCTTCGGTTTCTGCAGCAAAGCTGTGACAGTCTTGAGGAACCGGCCGCCGGTGTCGCCGTCGGTCGCGCGGTGTTCACCGACGTCGACCGTCTGAAGCATCGTCATACCCGCTCGGCAGGCCGGGCACCGGGGTCGAGCGGTCGTCTGCCGTAGGTGAGGTAGACGACCGGTCCGATGAAGTTGATCGCGATGATGAGAGCCCATGCCTTCTTGGTGCCTCGGATCTCGGTGGCGGGCCGCATCGCCAGATCGGCCCACGCCACCGTGGCGAGGGTGAGCTGGACTCCGGTGAGGAATCCCAGGACCGCGGGCGGAGGCTTGTGGCGTCCGGCTGCCTCGTCATGGTTCATCATCCGCTCCCGTCTCTCGTTTCCGGTTCGTCGAGCATCTCCGATCGGCGCCTCCGGCGGGAGGGACGGAGGTCCCGAGGCCCGGTCTGTTCGGCCTCGGTGGAATCGGCCTGGCGTAATTTCCATCGGGAAGCGGTCGAACTTGTCGGTTTCGTGCCGAAGGTT
Organism: Amycolatopsis sp. NPDC052450; assembly: GCF_044547565.1. Classification (NCBI taxonomy): domain Bacteria; kingdom Bacillati; phylum Actinomycetota; class Actinomycetes; order Pseudonocardiales; family Pseudonocardiaceae; genus Amycolatopsis; species Amycolatopsis sp. NPDC052450. Next base: position 346,515 of record NZ_JBIUAQ010000004.1, read on the forward strand.
CCGTCGAGCGGGGGACGAACGGCGGGCGCGAGCAGTTCCGCGTTGCTGGACGCCGATGCCTCCGGACTGATCTTCGGCCGCAACGTCTGGCAGCGAGAACATGACGAGTCCCTGAGGTTCGTGGCCGCGCTTCGCGAGATCCTTCCAAGTACTCCGGTGAAAGCGAGTGATCGCGCACGGTCGACCGGGACCTATGACCGTCGGCGTGCCACCGCTTTACGCAGTTCTTCGGCCCACAGGACGGAAGACGCGATCGCGGTGGTGACGAGCCAGTCGAGGGCGGTCAAGGCGGTCGTGCCGAAGAGGGTTTGCGCGGCGGGCAGGTAGACGGCGCAGATCTGCAGGGCGAGTACCGAACCCAGGGCGGCCCAGAGCCTGCCGTTGCGGAAAAAGAGCCTTCCGAACGCCGAGGCGTGTTCGTCGCGGACGTTGAGGATGTTGAACAGCTGGAACACGACGAAGGTGACGAAGGCGAGGGTGTGCGCCACTTCGATGCCGCGGTCCAGGCCGTGGGCGAACGCGTAGAGGGTTCCGGCCACCATCACGAGTCCGGATAACAGGATACGTGTCAGGCGGCCCGCGCTGAGGATCTGCGCTTCCGGGCGTCGTGGGGGCTCCTCCATGACGGCTCGCCGCGGTGGTTCCAGGCCGAGCGCCAGTGCCGGTGGGCCGTCGGCGATCACGTTGACCCACAACAACATCAACGGTGTCAGAACGCTGGTTCCGGTGCTGAACAACAGGGAGCCGATCACCATGGTGAGGATCGCGGCCACATTGGTGCCGACCTGGAAGCGGACGAACTTGACGATGTTGTCGTAGATCGTGCGGCCGGCGCGGACGGCCCGGACGATGGTCGCGAAATTGTCGTCGGTGAGGATCATCGCGGCGGCTTCCTTGGACACGTCGGAGCCGGTGATCCCCATGGCCACACCGATGTGGGCGGCTTTGAGCGCCGGTGCGTCGTTCACGCCGTCACCGGTCATGGCGACGACGTCACCTCGCCGCTTGAGCATGTCGACGATGCGGATCTTGTGCTCCGGCGCCACCCGCGCGAACACGCCGGTGGTGGTCGCCGCCTGTTCGAGGGCACGGTCGTCGAGGCGGTCGATGTCCGGTCCCGACATACCATCGCCCTCGATGCCGACCGCGCGGGCGATGGAGGTCGCGGTGGCCAGATGATCACCGGTGATCATCTTGACGTCGATGCCGGCGGCATGGCATTCGGCGACCGCGGTGCGGGCTTCCGGCCGCGGTGGGTCGAGCAGGCCGATCAGTCCGATCAGGACCAGTCGCCGCGGCAGCGTGGGCGTCCCGGCGGCCGTGTCACCGTGGGCGACCGCCAGGACGCGTTGACCTCGTCCGGCGAGGTGATCGAGTTCCGTCAGTACCCTGCGGCGTTCGTCGTCGTCGAGCGGGACATCGCCGTGTTCCCGGCGCAGATGGGTGGCCAGGTGGAGCAGGACGTCCGCCGCTCCCTTCACGTGCGCACGGAGCGCTCGCCCGTGCTGGTGGAACGTCGCCATGTACTTCAGGGCGGAGTCGAAGGGGATCTCGGAAACTCGGGGCTCGGCGTCGCGCAATGCCGCGACGTCCAGCCCCGCTTTGCCCGCCAAGGTCACCAGCGCGCCCTCGGTCGGATCACCGACGAGAGCGGCGTCCTGGACCAGCGCGTCGTTGCACAGCGCCGCGGTGGTCAGCAGCTCACCGAGATCGGGGACTTCACCGCCGTCTTCGGCGGTGATCGCGCCTTCGAAGCCGTAGCCTTCGCCCGACACCAGGTAGCGGCGACCGGCGTACCACAGGGAACGCGCGGTCATCTGGTTCAGCGTGAGCGTGCCGGTCTTGTCGGTGCAGATGACCGTCGTCGCGCCCAGGGTCTCCACCGCGGGGAGCCGTTTGACGATCGCGCGTTGACGGGCCATCCGCCGCATGCCCAGCGCCAGTGTCACCGTGACTACCGCGGGCAGCCCCTCGGGAATGGCGGCCACGCCGAGCGCGACGGCAAGCGTGATCACCTCACCGATACCGCCGCCTGCAGCGAATTGCAGGACCGCCACGAGCAGGACCGCCACGCCGGCGAGGTAGGCCAAGCGAACGCCGAGCTTGTCTAGCTGCCGCTGCAACGGGGTCCGTGTCGAATCGGTGCGCTCCAGCAGGCCGGCGACCTTGCCGATCTCCGTGCGCATGCCGGTGCCCGTGATCAGCAGCTCGCCACGGCCCCTGGTGACGATGCTCGTCATATGGGCCATGGACGTCCGATCGGGCAGCGCCAGCTCGCCCTGCCGCGGTGCCGCGGATTTGGGTACGGGGGCGGATTCGCCGGTCAAACCGGATTCATCGGTTTCCAGGTTCACCGTCGACAGCACCCGGCCGTCCGCGGGCACGCGGTCACCGGCTTCGACCAGGACGACGTCACCCGGCACGAGCTCGGCCGCGGGCACCTCGGTCACCCTGCCGTCGCGGCGGACCCGGGCCGACGGGCTGAGCAGGCTCTTCAGTGCGGCGACCGCCTGATCCGCCCGTCGTTCCTGGACGAAACCGAGGACGCCGTTCAGGCCGAGGACCAGTCCGATGACGAGCGCTTCCCGATACGACCGCTCCACCACGCCCGCCAGCGCGGCCGCCACCACGAGCACGAGGTTCAGCGGGCTGGCCACCTGTGCCACCAGCACCCGCCACCATGGCCTAGCCGGTGCCTCGGCGAGCCGGTTGGGGCCTGCCACCTCGAGCCGGTCGCTCGCGTCCGAGGAATCCAGACCTCGCCCCGGATCGACGTCGAGGCGAGATGCGAGCTCCGTGGTCTTGACGGACCAGGGAGCGGAGACTTCCGGCACCTGTCGGGTCGCGCGTTCCTTCGTCGGTGCGGTTTTCACTGTCGGGCGGGCGGGACGACGGCCACCGGAGAGGCGGAGTGGTGGATCAATGCCTGGCTGGTGGAGCCTAGAAGGAGCCCGCGGAAACCGCCTCGGCCTCGAGAGCCGACAACGACGAGCTGGGCGTTCTCCGAGTGTTCGAGGAGCGTGTGCGCCGGCCGGTCGCGAACGACGACACCCTGGACAGGCACGTCGGGATACTTGCTTCGATAGGCGTCGAGTTGCTGGTCCACCAGCCACGTCTCCACTGAATGGATGCTCTCCCAGTCCAGGGCAGCGACGAACTTCCAGGCGGTGTCCACGGCGAAGTCCGACCACGCGCGCACGGCCACCAGACGCGTACCGCGCGCAGCGGCGGCGTCGAAGGCGAAAGCCAGAGCCGCGTCACTCGTCGGCGAACCGTCCACGCCGACGACGACCGGTGCGTCCTGCGGCCGTTCCGTTCCCCGGACGACGATGACCGGGCAGTGTCCGTGTGTCGCCACCGCGACCGCGATCGAGCCGACCAGCAGCCCGGTGAAGCCACCCAGGCCGCGAGAGCCCAGCACGATCGACTCCGCCGAGGCCGATCGCCCGATGAGGTGCTCAGCGGCTGCTCCGCCGCGCAGCTCGGTGGTCACGTCGACCTCGGGAGCCGCTTCCCTGGCCGCCTCCGCGGCCGCCGCGAGCACGTCCCGTCCTTGTTCGGTCAGCGCGTCGGCGTAGGACCTGGGCAAGTCGACACCAGGGGGCATCTGTACCGGGATCAGCATGCAGGCATGCGTGATCGACAACGGCGCCTTCCGCCTCGCCGCTTCGGTCGCGGCCCAGCGCGCCGCTTGGAGGGCCGAAGAAGAGCCGTCCACACCCGCCACTACCGGTCGCACGTCTGGTGCAGTCATCGTGTCCTCGAATCGGGGTACGTTCGCCAGCCCCGCACCGATGGGCGGTTCTGATCACGTCATCTACCTTGCCGTTCCGCGGGTTCCGGCCCCAGTGCCATCGGCCGAGTTCCGGAGGGACCAAGGTCCCCGCCGAATACGTCGAAGATCCCTAGGTGCCCCACCGCGATCCCGGCAGGATCGGGGCGGCCTGGGCGCCCGCAGGCTTATGCCGCCTGCGGCACGCTGACGGACGTCCGGTGCGGCAGGGCAGGCCACGTCATCCAAGTAATGACGACGGCATCTTTGAGATCGCCCAGTAATTGGGTTGCGCCGTGAACTCCGGGACGAGGCGCGCGCCGTGTCGCGGCCTTACTAAGTGGGCGAAGCGCAGCGTCGCCGCCTTGCACGCTTGGCCTCCGGTTGTGGGAGTGGCACGCCTCTCGCTTGCGCTACGAGTGAAAATGGGGCTTGCAGCCGCCGTGGTGTGCATCGTCTTCTGAACTTCTCTCGCAATGCGTCAAAGCCAGCATCGTGACCTGCAAGAACAGCACTCGTGACCCCCTCCCTGCCAGTCAGGTTCCGGCAGGGTGCTGACCTGCGGTTATCGAGCACCCGCTGGTCGGTTGGAGCAGTTGGGCTCTGTTCGATGTGGTTCAACGTCGGTGGGTGCAGTTGTGATCGACGCTGTGCTCCAGATCTGCTCCAGAAAAATTGGTGTGAGAGAGAACTGGGCGATTGTGAATGATTGCTGGCGCAAAGGACGTGGCAACCGCCAGGAAAGGCGGCGGCAGCGCTAATGCCAAGAACATCTCTTTGGACTGCCCGGGCTTAGGGCTGTCGACGCCGAAGCCAGGCCATGGCTACTGGTCCGGAGAGCACGCCGGTCTGGTCACCACGTTCGTCGACGCGCTCAGGCCGACCTCACCGGCATCGACATCAGCACCGCCATTCAGCGGAGCCGATGGGCACAAAGCCGGTCAGCCGTTCGTCGCCCGGTGATCGAGATAGTCGATGCTGCATCCGTCCAGTCGCCGCTCGGCGTCCGACGCGTGGGCCGAGCAGAGCGAGCCCGTCACACCGTCGCGATCGGTGGCGATCGCCGCGGCCGGTTCCGCGCAGGGGGTGTGCAGCCGGTCGTAATCCCACGAGTTGTCACAGCCCGTGGCGGTACACCAAGCTCGGTCTCCGAGCGAGTGCAGGGTGACGCCGTGGACAGGGCAGACGCCCCAGGGGACGTCGCAGAGATGGGGATCGCGGGCCACCCGGACGCGGGTCAGGTACGCGGCGGTCCTGGCGATCTCGTTGGTATAGTCGGCCAGATCGTCGGTGGCTTTGCTCATCGGCCGCGCGAGCCGTTGCAAGTGCCCATCGTCCGCGGCCTTCAGCCGAGCGGCCATTTCCGCGGTCCGCTCGGCGAGAGCGTCGGCCTCGGCGGCCAGAGTGCGTAGTTCGGCCGGGACGGGTTCCGGTGTCGTCGGCTCAGGCATCGCGGTCCTCGCTGGTGCGGTGGAGAAGGAAGTGTTGCGGAGGAAGAAGGTGGCCCCGGTCCAGGTGAACGCGGACCGGGGCCGTCGGTTCGAACGACGAGTGGCTCAGAACCAGTGGGCGCGGCCGCCCACCTTGCGTCCCGTGCCGCCGAGGATCGCGAGAACCACGCCCACGACGGCGAGAACGGCACCGATGGTGGTCAGCACGGGAATGTCGATGACCAGGCCGATCACGAGAATGATGACTCCGAGCACGATCATGGTGACTCAACCTCCTGGAGCGGCCGAAACGAATCTTCAGCCACGATGGGAACTGGGCTGGTAGTGCCCGCGTTGGCGTCTCGTCAAACGCCGCCGACTTGTTTTCTCTTCTATACCGGGAAACTGGGGACGCGTAGCCGTGACCGACGCGCGCTGAATTTCATGGTTGAGGTCCGCGGCTCGTGGGTAGGTCCCTTGAGTCGTCGTGAATTATCGCCGGAGGAAACGTAGTGTTGTTTCGCAGGAAAGCAACTGTGCCCGTTGGTGATCTCGAGCGGGCGGAGGCCGTTCTGGTCGCTCGAGGTGTCAGCCGTGAGCGGGCTGGTGGCGAACTGAGGGAGATGGCGCGTCGTCGGCACATCTCGCTGTCACGCTGCGCGGCTTTGGTGGCGTCGACCGGCCAAGTACCGCGGTCGACGTGACCTCGCCCCAAGAGGAGATGTCGGCCGGCCTCACACCGGAGCAGTGCAAGGTTTGGCTCGGTCAAGCTTTGCTTCCTGGTGTGCAGAGATAACCACTCCGTTCTGGCGACGCATGTCAGCAGAATGCTGCTGGAGCTGAGCGCCGACGAGATTCTCGACTTGCTCGCCGACGAGCCGAGCTTGGAGCGGCAGTTCGCCCAAGTGACGGCAGAACTGCCGCGAAAGCGCCACCATGCCTGAACTCCCGGACTTGGACCGGCGCGCGGTCGTGCCGTGCGATCTGGGTTTGAGTCCGTCATGTCCGTGGTACTGCGGACATCATCATCGTCGTTTTCCCGCGGAGGGTGCTCGTGCAGATCCAAGTCAACACCGACCACAACGTCCATGGCGGCGAGGCACTCGCCACCTACGTGAAGACGGACTTGGAGAACAGCCTCTCCAGGTTCGATGGCTGGTTGACCCGGGTAGAGGTGCACCTCAGCGACAACGGCGGCACCAAGCCGGAAGACAAGAAGTGCGTGATCGAAGCACGTCCTGGGGCGAAACAGCCCGTAGCGGTGACGCATCACGCGACGACGGTGGACGACGCGTACGCCGGAGCGGCGCACAAACTGAAGAGCGTGCTGGACACCCTGCATTCCCGTGCCCACGATCACAAGGGTGGGGAAAGCATTCGCCACATGGCGCCCCCAGAAGACCCGGCGCAGGTCGGTGTGATCGAGAAAGAAACAGAAGCTCCGACCTCTCCCTGACGCTGCCGGTCGCCGAATCGCAGGCCCGTCGGGGCCGGAGGTGACTCCGAACAGTTCCCATCGGCCGAGGTGGGCAGCGAGGGCGAGGCGTGTCCCCGACGGCGTTGTATTGACGAGTGAGTCTGCCAGCCTCCGCCCGGCACCTACAGTGGAGATTTGGTGTCCGCGTACATGCACCGGACGGTCGACGACTTGTTTCGTGCCGGCCGGTCGGAGCACCTTCATGCTGCCGGTCCGGGTCGGTGGAGCCGGTGCCGTCGAACTTGGTCTTCAGCGGCGCCGGGCCGCTCGCCGGGCTCGCCGAGTGGCCCCCGCGGAAGAGGCAGTGCGCCGGGTTGCAGGCCCTGGTCTGCAACCCGGACGTGGCGGCGACGGTCGCGACGAGAGCCCGGATCGTGTTGCGGTGCGCTGAGAGCAGGCGGAAGAAGGACGTCGCCATGCTGGCTGGGGTGTCGCGGCCGACGGTGGATCTGTGGCTGGATCGCTACATCGCGGAGGGGATCGCGGGGCCTGCTCGACCGGCCGCGAGCAGGTCCCAGCCTCGGTCCGGGCCCGGAGCTCGGCGCCGAGCCGTACCAGCCCGCCGCTCTCGACGGGGCTGTCGCACTGGTCGAGCCGGGAGATGGTCGCGTTCATCGAATTTTCGCTAGGAGGCCAGCGTGCCTAGTAGTTGCTCGCAAGCCGCGACACTGCTGCGGTTCCCCGTGCTGGCGAACTGTGACGACGCGTCGATCAAAACTTGGGTCGCGGATTGTCGCTCGCCCAGCATTGTGTAGGTCCTCCCGATATCGAGGCGGACCTGCGCCGCACACAGTTCGTCGTTCAGCAGTTCCAGTATTTCCAGTGCCTGGCGGAGGCAGGACATCGCGCGCTTCGGGTGCCGACGTCGCAGTTCCAGTTGCCCCTGTCGGCGCAGAACCAGCGCCATTCGGTGCGGGTCATCGAGTTCCGTGCAAAGCCGCCACGCCTTGTCCAGCGCCGCTTCAGCCTCGGCGAGGCATCCGAGTTCGGCGCTCGCGACTGCGTGGGACGTGTACAGATGCACCATACCGAGGAGATCGCCGACGGCGGTGAAGATCTGGAGCGCTTGCTCTGCCAGCGCACGTGACTTGCCGAGCTGTCCCGTCGCCCGAGAAACCACACAGAGTCCGGTGAGTGCCCTCGCCATGCCTGCCGGGTCGCCGATCCGCTCGCTGATCCGGTACGACTGGGTGAGTGTCGCCGTGGCGTCCTCGTAGTCGTCCCAGTACAGATGGACCTGGCCGATGCCTCGCAGCAGCGCGGCTTCTCCCCGTTCACAGCCGGCCGTCCTCGCCGCGCCGAGCGCACGCCGGTGGCAACGCCACCATTCCGGGTAGAGGCCGCGGTGGTCGAAGTATGACGCCATGACAACGGCGATCTCCCAGGCCAGCTCACCTAGTCCGGCGTCCGCCGCGTGCGAGACGGCGGCTTCGAGCGCGGAAAGCTCAGTCTGGAACCAGAGCATTGGTTCGGCCACCAGCGTGTTCGCCCCATCGACCTGTGTCCGCGTCGCGTGGCCGGGCCCGGGCCCGGGCCGCAAAATACTGCGCGGCAGTCGATTCGCAGCTTTTTCGGCCAGCGAGAGCCAGCCACCCAGTACTCGTTCGATGGCTGTGGCTCGGTCCGGCTCGGTCGCGGCCTCTTCGCTCGCGAAGGCCCGCAGCAGGTTGTGCATCCGGTAGCGCGGCATGCCACCGCAGCGTCCAGCCGGCTGGACCATGTGGCGGTCCCGCAGATCTTCCAGCGCCTTCTGCGTGGCGCCGAGGTCACCGTCGACGGCGGCAGCGGCCGCCCAAGCCGGGAAGACAGCAGATGGCAGCAGGCCGATTCCCCGGAACAGCCGTTGCCGATCGGGCTCGAGCTGGCGGTATCCGAGGGAAACGCTGCCGCGGACGGCGAGGTCTCCGGCTCGCAGCCAGTCCAGCCGCTTCCGCTCGACCGACAGCTCTTTGGCGACGTCGGCGAGTTCCCAGCCAGTGCGCTCGACGCGGCTGCCGACGATGCGCAACGCCAGCGGCAGACCACCGCAGTAGCTCAAAACCTGTTGTGCGGCCGTGGAATCGCCCTCGAGCGCACCAGGCGGCATGAGCCGTGTCAGCAGTGTCGCGGCGTCGGTGGGGGAGAGGACGTCGATCGACACGGAACGCCCCTGCTCCAGCCCGCCGAGGGAGAACCGGCTCGTCACGACGACCGCGCAACCGGGCCCGGCGGGCAGCAAGGGCCGCAGCTGGGGCTCATCCGCGGCATCGTCGAGAACGATCAGCACCCTGCGGTCATGTACCAGGCTCCGGAACAGGGCCGAAAGTTCGTCCACCTCGGACGGGAGACCGTCTGATGGCATGCCGAACGCGCGCAGGAATCCGCCGAGGACGACCTCGGGAGACCGCGGCTCACTCGTGGTTCCCCGAAGCGAGGAGTAAAGCGTGCCGTCCGGGTAAGCGTGCGCTATCCGGCGGCCGAGCTGAACGGACAGCGAGGTCTTTCCGATGCCCCCGGGGCCGGTGAGCAGAAGAACAGTGGGGGTGCTGTGACCCGGATCAGGAGCGAGCGCTGCGAGCAGCTGGGTGACCAGCGCCTCCCGTCCAACGAAGTCCGGTATGCCAGGCGGCAATTGGGCCGGGACGGTGTTTTCCCAGCACGACTTGTACTTCCGGGCCGTCACCCCGGGTCCCTCGCGCAGGATCTCCTCGTGCAGTGCGCGCAACGAGGGTGACGGTTCGGTGCCCAGTTCGTCGATCAGACGTCTTCGCCATTTCCTGTACACGTCGAGGGCTTCGGTACCCCGGCCTGCTCTGGTGAGTGCGGTCATGAGCTGGCTACAGGCCCGCTCGCGGAACGGCGAGATGGCGAGGACGTCGCGCAGCCCCGGCACCAGCCGGTCATGCTCGCCGAGCCCGAGGGCGGCTTCGGTCCGGTCCTCGACAGCCGCGAACCGCAAGTCGTCCCAGTGCGCGACGACCTCGGGTGCGACCGGGACACCAGCCAGCACGGGGCCTCGCCAGAGTGCGAGCGCCTCACCGAACCGCTCTTCGGCGTCCCTGAACCGCTGGGCGGCCAGCAGCTCCCGGCCCTTCGCGGTCAGCTCGGTGAAGTGGCAGGCGTCGGTCTCTCCAGGTTCGGCATCGAGGACATAGGAGGCACCTTTGGTCAGGATCGGATGCCGTCCGCACGGTGACCGCAGCGCGCGGCGTAATCCCGAAATCAGCCCGTGGACCTGGGTCTTCGCTGAGCGGGGTGGCGTGTCGCCCCATAGCTCGTCGATGATCTTGTCGCGGGAGACAGGCTTGCCCGCGTGGAGCAGAAGCAGTGCGAAGATCCTGCGCGCCTGCGGTGGTCCCAACGGCAGTTCCGTCCTACGCCATTCGGCCGCGGGTTCCCCCAGTAAGCGATAGAAGTAGTCACCTGTCGCCATCGAGCCCCCTCGGCAAGACACTTGTGACCAGAGTGTCACATCCAGGTGCTCGAGGATTCGGCCATTCGGGCGTATCGCTAACCGGTTCCGGGGACGGGCGGGTTAGCGAATCCACGGCGGCTCCTTAGCGGGCCGCGTCAGTATCCGTGCCCTGGATCCACCTACAGGAAGGCAAGCTCATGAAGCTGAGCAAGTCTGGTGTCGCCATCGTGGCGGCAAGCGCACTGTCCTCAGTGCTGCTCGGCCCCGGGACGGCGGGTGCCACGACTCAGGCGACGAACAGGTTGGCGAACTACACCTCCCAGCAGTGCATGGCGAGCGGCACCGCCGGCAATCTCTACGCCACAGCTTGCCTCCCCATCCTCCGGCTGAAGCAATGGGTGTGGTCTGGAACCACCAACAGGGACACGAAGATCACGAACGCCGGGACCGCCTTGTGCCTGGACAGCAATCCCGCGGGCGACGTCTTCAGCCTCAGGTGCAACGGAACCGACAACCAGTTGTGGAAGGCCATTCAGTACGAGGTGAACGGCACCGTTCTGCTGCAGAACGTGGAACACCGGCGATGCATCGTGCAAAACGCCAGGGGCTTCTACGACACGGTGGCGTGCGACCGGTACTCGCTTCCCCAGCGCTGGAACATCGGCTGAGGAAGCCCAATGAGGTCACCAGGATTGTGGTGGAGAATGGGAATAGCGGGTCTCACGGTAGCCGTCGCGCTGGTCGGCCTCACCGTGCCCGCCCAGGCGGCGGAACCGGCGTTCCAGCTTCCGTTCCCTTGTAAACAGACGTGGAACGGCAACAATCCGGACAGCAGCAAGCACAAAACCCCTTGGGAACTCGACTTCAACCGGGGTGACGACGAGGGCAGTCCGGTGCTGGCCGCAGCCGCCGGCACGGTCGAAACCGCCAGGCATCAAGGTGAGGCCAACGGCTTCGGCAACCTGGTGAAGATCCGTCACGGCAGCAGCGGCTACTACACCTACTACGCCCATCTGCAGAACAACATGGAGGTTACCGAAGGGCAAGCCGTCACGCAGGGACAGTTGATCGGTTACGTCGGCAACAGCAGCAGCCCGGGAAACAACATTTCCCCGCACCTGCACTACGAGGTGCGCTATGGCAGCGGCTATCCGGGGAACATTCGGCCCGCCTATTTCGATGGGCGGCGTTTCCCTTATCCCGAAGGGGATGTCACCTCGAATAACGACTGTGCCGGTAGTCCGGCCAAGGCGGCGAAGAGCATCAATGGTGACAAGTACGACGACGCGGTCGGCGTGGACGGAGCCGGTGTCGCCTGGGTCTATCCGGGCAAGTCCGCCGGAGGCTTCGGCACGGCGGTGCGGATCGGTCCTGGCTGGAGCGGGTTCAGTGCCATCGCCGTCAACGATTCCAACGCGGACGGCTGGGCGGATCTCTTCGCCATCAAGGCGGGGACACTGTCCTATTGGCACAACCGTGGCAATGGGACCTTCAGTGCGGCCGAGACGGTCGGCCCCGGCTGGTCCGGATTCGAATATGTGTCCTTTGTGGACGTAAATGGAGACAGTAAGGCCGACATCCTCGCCCGCGACGGCGGCAGGATGTACCTCTACATCGGCAAAGGTGGGGGCGCGTTCGCGGAGCGGACGTTTGTCGGCGAGGGTTGGGCGTCGCTGTCGCGGCACACGGCGGCCGACGCGGACGGCGATGGTGACGGTGACATCTGGGCGACGAACGCGGCCGGTGAGCTGTTCTTCTGGAAACGCGGCGGAACCAGCTATGCCACCGCGGTCCGGGTCGGCAGCGGATGGACCGCCTTCCGGCAGCTGGTTTCGATGGACGTCAACGGGGACGGTCACGCGGATCTCGTCGCCATTCGCACCTCGGACAACACACTGTGGCAGTGGCTCGGCACCGGCTCCGGCACGTTCGGTCAGGGAACGAAGATCGGCAGCGGCTGGGCCGGCTACGACCTCGCGGTCAACTGAGCTCCAGGGGGATTCCATGAAACGAAGATTTCTGTCGATCGCCGCGGCGGGCGCCCTGCTCGCCGCCGGGCTCGGGTTCGCTCCTGCCGCACAGGCCGCCGGTGACATCGACCTCTGCGTGACCGTGGGCCGCAACGCCGGGTTCACCGGCGAAAACTTCGTCACCGCGGTCGCGGTCGCGATGGCCGAGTCCCGTTGTGATCCGCTCGCCAGGGGAGTCAACGAGGGTTCCGTCGACCGGGGCCTCTGGCAGATCAACGACTTCTACCACCCCGAAGTCAGCGACGCCTGCGCTTACGACGCCCAATGCAACGCCAATGCCGCGTACCGGATTTCCGAGAGCGGCAACGACTGGACGCAGTGGGCGACGTACAACTCGGGCTCGTACCGGCAGTTCCTCGACGAAGCCCGTGCGGCGATCGGTGCGCCGTCACCGGCTCCTCGCGCGGCGAAGAGTGTCAACGGCGACAAGTACGACGACGCGCTGGGCATCGACGGAAACGGTGTCGCGTGGGTTTATCCGAGCAAGTCCGGTGGCGGTTTCGGAACCGGTGTCCGGATCGGCGGCGGGTGGAGCGGCTTCAGCGCGGTCGCCGTCAATGACTCGAACGCGGACGGCTTGGCGGATCTATTCGCCATCAAGGCGGGGACGCTGTCCTACTGGAACAACCGCGGTGACGGTTCGTTCAGCGGGGCGGTGACGGTCGGTCAGGGGTGGTCCGGGTTCGAGTACGTGGCGTTCGGGGACGTCAACGGGGACAACAAGGCCGACATCCTCGCGCGCGACGGTGGCAAGATGTACCTCTACATCGGCAAGGGCGGCGGTCGTTTCGCCGGGCGGAGCTTCGTCGGCGAGGGCTGGGCTTCACTGACGCGGCATACCGTGGCGGACGCCGACGGTGACGGTGACGGCGACATCTGGGCGACGAACGCTGCCGGCGAGCTGTTCTTCTGGAAGCGGACGGACGACGGGTACGCGACCGCGGTCCAGGTCGGGAGCGGATGGACCGCCTTCCGTCACCTGGTCTCAATGGACGTCAACGGGAACAACCGAGCTGACTTGGTGGCTGTCCGCACGTCGGACAACACGCTATGGCAGTGGCTCGGCACCGGAAGCGGCACGTTCAGCCAGGCAACGAAGATCGGCAGCGGCTGGGCAAGCTACACCCTCGCAGCCAACTGAGACCACTGCACGTGAAGGTCACCTTGCTCCGGTTATCCGGCCGGGTCGAGGTGACCTTCACATACTGCCACCCACTGTCCTGGGTCGGGCCCTGCGCTGGAGCCCGGTGGTTGCAGTCAGGATGCGGTGACCACGACCAGGGACGGCGTCCGTGTTCGCCGAGCAGGCACGCGACGCGGAGTACGGCTTCGACCATGGGCACCGGTTGAGCCTGTCGGTCGACACGGTTTACAACACGGACTTGCCGAGATCATGCGACGCCATCTCGACCAGGTGACGGACCTCCGCGCCGCCCTCGCGATGGCGCTGGGTGGCGCCGACCCGCGCACGGTCTCCTTCAGCCTTCTCCGGCGTGCTGACAACACAACCGCACCATCTGTGTCTACGACTACCGCGGCCGCCCTTGGCGACAAGCTGATCGTCAAGACCAGCCCGTACCAGGGAATCGGGCCGACATCTCGGGGCGCCGACGACGAGGCCGACTCTCGGCAGATCAACGCCGGCCAATCCTTGAGCCAAGTTTCGATCTTCACCGCATCGGTCATTCAACAGGGAGGTAATAGTGAAAAGATTCCTTGCCGCGCTCGGCATCGCCGTCACGATGGTGGCCGTGCTCGCGCCACCCGCGTCGGCAGCCCTGCCGACACCGGCCTTCGGGCCGGCGATTGACGGTTACGCCAAGTACGTGGGGCAGACCACGTGCGATCCGGACCCCAAGCCAGGTGTCGAAGGATTCCGCGACATCCTGACAGCCGAGTACGGCCGGGGCGGCGGTATCAGTCGCGACTGTGGAGCCGACGGACAAAGCGAGCACAAGGAAGGCCGCGCGCTCGACGCCTGGTTCGATGCGGGCAATTCGACGCAAAAGGCACAGGCTACTGAGGTGCTCAACTGGCTGTTCGCCACCGACCAGCACGGCAACACACACGCGCGGGCCCGTCGCCTCGGCATCATGTACATCATCTGGAATCACCAGATCTGGCGGGCGTACGAGCCATCCAAGGGCTGGCAAAACTACACAGGAGACAACCCGCACACCGACCATATCCACTTCAGTTTCAGCTGGGCCGGAGCGCGCAAGCAGACGACGTGGTGGTCGTCCACACCGCGAAGCCTGTCCGCAGAGAGCGTGAACGGCGACAAGTACGACGACCTGCTCGCAGTCACTCCGAGTGGCACCATGCGGATGTATCCGGGAACCGCCACCGGCGCGTTCGGTGGCTCCAGTGAAGTCGGGCCCGGTTGGTCGTCGTACAACCGCATCGGCACTGGTGACACCAACGCCGACGGATTCGCCGACATCTTCGCGACGAAGGCCGACGGAACATTGCACTACTGGCACAACTCAGGACGCGGCACGTTCGAGAAGCTCCCCAACTCCGGAGTGGGCTGGGACACGCTGGAGTGGTTCGCGGTGCTGGACGTCAACGGTGACAACCGGGCCGACGTCGTCGGCCGTGACGGTGGGAGACTGTATTGGTACCCCGGCAAGGGCGGGGGCGCACTGTCCCAGCGCGTGTTCATCGGGGAGGGCTGGGCGACGTTCCCTGAGTTCGCGGGCGGAGACGCCGACGGCGACGGCGACGGGGACTTGTGGGCCACGAACGCCGCAGGCGAGCTCTACTTCTGGGAGGGCAACGGGAACGGGACATTCTCGGCCAGCCGGAAAGTCGGCTCGGGCTGGAACGGATTCGGCCCGTTCAACGTGATGGACGTCAACGGCGATGCCAAGGCCGACCTTGTCGCGGTGCGCGCCAGCGACACCACCTTGTGGCGCTGGCTCGGCGAAGGCGACGGGGACCTCGCGACAGGGGTCAGCGTCGGTTTCGGCTGGGATGGCTACCGGCTCGCACATCATTAGGCCAGCCAAGTCCAGGTACCCGGCACTGACGCCTGCCTGGTACACCAAGGATCGGTCTTGTCTGGAAAGCGGTGGGGCCGATCCAGGGTGTACCAGGCAGGTTTGGAACCGAATCCGTTGCCGTCGCCCGCGCCCGTGACCCGCGATGCCACATCGTCTCCGATTGGGCTCTATTGCCGAAGTAGAGCCTGACACGGCCCGTTACTCGGATGGGAACTGAGGCCGCGTTGACCTGCGCAGATGGTCGAACTGACACTATGCGGCACCAGCTGGCACGTCAGCGGAGGCACTTTAATCCGAGGGAATCTGCAGCTCATCGGCGTGGGTGGATCCGAACGCTGCGATGCGCCTACGAAGAACGACCCAGTTGGCTACATAGCTGGAGCAGAGGATGTGACCCCAGTTGGCAGTGGAGGGACGACGTGCTCCAGATTTGCTCCAGCTACTGAACAGTAACTGAAGTTCGCTGCGCCAATTCTCAAAGTGAGGTGGAACGAAAGAACCGCCCTACCTCAGCAAGCCTGCCAAGTGGGCGGTGTTTCGTCACTGTGGAGCTAAGGGGACTCGAACCCTTGACCCCCTCACTGCCAGTGAGGTGTGCACGGGCTTTCAACCTGCAGGAACGGAGAAACCGCAGGAGCAACGCTAAGGTTCGGTGTTGTTGGGTGCAGTTCGAGACCGTCCGAGATCGCCTTGTGCCCCAGTTTTGCCCCAGGGAAATTCGTGTGAACAACGACAGTGCTGCGTTGTTGGCGGGTTGTCGCAGTCGAGACGATTGACGTTCGCTGCGCGGCTCTGTACCAAGAGAAATTCGAATCGGCCTTGTGGGCGTCCATGCACATCGGGTAAGCCTTGGTCGAGTATATGCTGCTGTTCAGCTGTGTCCAGCAGATGATTATCAACGATCAGTCGGTTCGATCTTAAGGGTGTTTTGTTGATAACGTTACTCGCCATCAGGTCGTTTCGTTGGAGAGCGGCGGCGACCGCATCGGGGCGTTGCCAGGCCCTGTCATGGGCGATCTCCACAATGAACCTCCGGACATGGTCCTTGAGTGCCGCGAGTATTTCCGGAGTTATGACCCGGCTTCCTCGCGGTGCGCTGGCCAGTTTGTGCAGTCGTGCGCTCTTGGCGACGAGCACGGGGACGCAGTCAGTAGTGTCATTGACTTCGTCGTTCCATGCGACGGCGCCTGAAAGCTGGTCGGCTTCGGATTTGACGATGTCGGTGTCGGCACGTTCAGCGCCGGTCTTCAGTTCTATGACCGCGTCTGTGGTTGGGGTAGGACCCCAACAGATTTCGGGCCCCTTGATGGCGTCCCGACGGCCGCCACGCGGCAGGACATGGCGTAGACCGGGGTCGCCGCTCGATCGGATCTCGGACAGCTTCAGTCGCTGGCGCTCGATTTCGAGTCCCGCGCCAGCCGGTGAGAGTCGAGAGAAAACAAGTCGAGCGCGCGTCGGCGCACGGCCGCGGCTTCAGTGGAGGTCAGTGCAGCGCTGTGTTGCAGGCTGTTGCGGTTTTTCTCGGCGGTAGCTGTGGTGGTGCATGGCGCGCCCCAGTCGCTGCCGTACACGATGTGGTCGGCTCCCAGGGTCGCCACTACCGGTAGAAGCGAACTCGAGAAGGCTGTCGCGGCGGTGTCGACGTAGATGTTTGCCAGTTGGAGCTCAAGATCCTGTGCCGGCAGCCCATGCGGAACCCATGCCTCGTTTCCCAGCAACGAGACTCGCCCGGCAAGAGCAGGAAATGCGCCACCGCAGTGGGCGAATACGAATCTTATATTGGGAAACTGGGAGAACACTCTGCGAAACATCATGTCGAAGACAGTTCTGGCGGTTTCGAAGGCTACTTCGTACAGTGGAGCCGGATGGTCTAGCGTTGGGGCTTGCCGGGCGTCGGGGTGGACGAAGACGACGGAACCCCAGTCGTTGAGCTGTTCCCACAGTGGAAAGAGGTCATCGGTTCCGAGGTGGGTTCCGTTGTAATTCGCTGTGACAGCGAATCCGTCGGCGCCGAGGGTGTCTCGTCCGCGGACGGCCTCGTCGAGGGCGGCGGCCGGATTGTCGGTCGGTAGTGCGGCGAGCAGGCCGAATCTGGTTGGATGTCGCGCCACGACCGCTGCGCCGTAGTCGTTGGAAGCCTGTAACGCTGCTCGGCTGGCTGGTATGTTGCTCAGGAATTGCTTGGCCGTACCTGATAGGTCCATGTATTCCAGTGTTCGGTCCAGAGACCATTCGAACGGTTCGGGAAGATAGATTCCCCGGCTGAGCATCTTCTGCCAGGCGCGCCTTGATTGGTCCTCGGTTGCCGGAGTGGTGAAGTGTGCGTGGATGTCGATGAATCCATCGTCTGGGATCTCAGTCATCAAGTCTCCGAGCTGGGGTTCGGATGGCGGTTGTCAGGGCTGAGGTTTGCCGTCAACTAGTGGGAACCGTTCTTGAACAGCTTCAACCCTTCTTCGATCTCGCTGAGCGGGCTCTCGGCGAGGTAGGGGGCCAGGATGCTGCGGGCTTGCTCGGGGGTGATCAGCGCGGATGCTTCCACTTCGTCGACGCGCCAGCTGTCGGAGTCCTCGTAGATGAACTCCCCGTACAGCCGTCCGTCTCGGTATGGCCACGTGGCGGCGAACCTGTGGGACACCTGGTAGGTGCCTTGCGGGTCGGTGTCCTCGCCGGCGAGAGCGGGATCATCCCCTCGCAGTATCTGCGCGAAGACGGCTTCGATGAAGATGCCGTAATCAGAGACGGCGACCTCTTCCTCCAAGGCGCCGAAAACGTTCGTTTGCTCGCCGACGATTTTCGAGTAGAACGCGCGAACGTCGTCAAGGCCGTGGCACACTGTCGTCTTGCCGCGTTCGCTGATCCGGTACAAGGGGTTGTCGACGATCATGGCGGGAACAAGGATCTCCTCCCAGTAGCCGGACACCTCCAGCAACGCGTGACGGCGGTAATTTTTCAGCATATGCCGATGTCGAGGGTTCTCGACGCGAGCGAGTGCGGCGTCGACTCCGGCTGGAACTCCGCGAACGTCGAACAATTTCATGGCGGTTTGCCGTCCTCTGTATCGGTAGGTCCCCGGTGCTGGCATGAAATGCTCACGCGGTCTTCGCTCTGTGCACAACGTCATGTTCATTGAATGATCGGCCGATGTTTGACTCTCAACGCTGCGGCGCGTCGTGTGGCGCGAACCGGATCACGCTGTCGTGTAACGGATCGATCGCACCTGGGTCAGGTCCTAGCGTTCGTCCATGACGGATATCCGAAACAGCGCGGACAGGCCGTGGTGATGCGCGGGGATACGCCTGCGGAGGTGGAAATGCGGACCACACGCAGGTCTGTGGGCCGCCCGGTCCGTAAGCACGATGGAGCCGAATACCTGACGGCACGCGCGACCTACACCGGCGATATCGTGCTGCCGAACACGGTCTACGTCGCCTTGGTGCGCGCACCGGTCGCGCACGCGCTGATCCGGTCCGTGTCGACGGCGGCGGCGGAAGAGGCGGCCGGAGTGATCGCCGTGGTCACCGGCAGGGACATGATGTCGTTGTGTGACGAGATCCCGCACGGATTGGACGCGGGGCAACTCGGGGGACATCACAGCGCCGTGTTCCCGCTCGCCGTCGACAAGGTCGTCTACGCCGGCGAACCGGTCGCCGCGGTGGTCGCCACCTCCGAGGCCGACGCCTACGCGGCCTGCCTGATGGTCGAGGTGGATTACGACCCACTGCCGCTCGTGCGCGATGTCAAGGCGGCGCTCGCGGCGGACGCCCCGATCCTCTACCCGGACTGGGGTGAGAACGTCCTCATCGAAGGCCATGTCGGACGCGACGACTTCACCGAGGCGTCGCGCAATACGCCGCATGTGCTCGACGGCGAGCTGCGGACCCACCGCGGCACGGCGGCACCGATGGAACCACGCACATACCTGGCCGACTGGGACGCCGACAGGCAGCACCTCACGCTCTACGCGTCGACGCAGAACCCGCATGTGCTCCGGACGGTGCTCGCCGCGGCGATGCGCCTGGACGAGGACCAGGTCCGTGTGGTCGCTCCCAAGGTCGGCGGTTCGTTCGGGTTGAAGATGTACGGAAGCCGGGAGGACTTCATCGCGCCTGTTCTCGCGCGGATGGTCGGCCGCCCGGTCAGGTGGGTGGAAGAACGCGCGGCGTCCCTGCTGCCGGCCGCTCGGGAGCAACTGCTGAGCTACCGGGTCGCTTTCGATGACGACGGCCGCGTGCTCGCACTCGACGTCGAGGCCCTGACCGATCACGGCGCCGCCGCCCCCACGCACGGCTGGGGGATGGCGTACGTGGGGGCGTTGTCGACCGGTCTTGGCTACGCCATCGAGCACTGCCATGTGCGCTATCGGGTGGTAGTCACCAACAAGGCGCCGTGGAGTGGGACCAAGCCGTTCGGTAAAGACGGTGCGACGCTGCTGCTGGAGCACATCATGGAGCGCGTCGCGGCCGTCACCGGTGTCGACGCCGTCACGGTGCGACGGCGCAACTTCGTCGCCCCAGGTGCCTTCCCGTACCGGCACACGTCGGGCTTGGAGCTCGACAGTGGCGACTACGCCGCCGCACTCGACCGGACGCTGGACATCCTTTCCTACGAACGGTTACTCGCCGACCAGGCACGGTTGCGGGAGCGGGGCCGATACCTCGGCATCGGGATCGGATTCGAGCTGATGCCCGAAAGCGCCGACATCCCGGGTGCGTTCGTCGCGGCGTACGACACCTCGACGGTCCGGATGAGCCCGTCAGGGCGGGTGTCGGTGCTCACCGGAGTCACCAGTCCGGGCACGGGCAGCGACACGGGTATCTGCCAGCTCGTCGCCGACGAACTCGGGGTCACCTTGGACACTGTCTCGGTGGTGCAAGGCGATACCGACGCCTGCCCCTACGGTTTCGGCAATATCTCGAGCCGTTCGCTGGTCACGGGCGGCAACGCCGCGGTGCTCGCCGCCCGCGACGTGGCGAGCAAGATCCGCGTGGCGGCCCGCGCGTTGCTGCGAGCAGATCCCGACGAGCCGGTGCTCCTCGACGACGGGATCGCCAGGCTCGCCCATGACTCGTCCCGCAGCGTCACCGTCGCGGAGGCCGCCCGTGCCGTGTACACCCGTGCCTACATGCTCGAACTCGACATCGAGCCACATCTGGAGTCGACGCGCACGTACCGGCCCTCGAACATCCGAGAGGTACCTGACGCACTCGGCCGGCTACAGACTTACACGACCTATCCCTACGCGGTGCACGCCTCGGTCGTGGAGGTGGACACCGAAACCGGGGTCGTCGCACTGCTGCGGCACGTCGTCACCCATGACTGTGGGACTGTCGTCAATCCGCTGATGGTCGACGGGCAGGTCACCGGGGGCGTTGTGATGGGCCTGGGCGCGACCTTCAGCGAGGAACTCGTCTTCGACGACGACGGCATTCCTCTCACGACCGGGTTCAAGACCTACCTGCTCCCTCGGGCGGTCGACGTGCCGCGTGTCGAGCTGGGACACCTCTGCACCCCGGCACCAGGTACCCCGCTGGGCGCGAAGGGCGTCGGCGAGGCGGGCTTTTCCGGGGCGCTCGCGGCGGCGTTCAACGCGGTCAACGACGCCGTCGCGCCGCTCGGTGCCCGGATCGACCACACGCCCCTGAGCCCGATCACCGTCATGAGAGCGCTCGGGGAGGCCCGCCGATGATCCCGACCCGCTTCGAATACGTCGCGCCGCGGACGGTGGCCGACGTCGTGGCCGCCTTGGACGGAGACAGCAGGGTCCTGGCCGGAGGTACCTGGGTGGTGCCGGAGATGGGACGCGCCGAATCCCACCCGCGGCGTGTTGTCGACCTCCGCCGGGCCGGTCTTGCGACGATCTCGGTCGGGGGCTCCCGCCTGTGCCTCGGAGCCATGTGCACCTACAGCGACCTCCTCGCCAGCAGGGACGTCGCACACCACGCGCCGCTCCTGCACACGATGGCAAGCGGGGTGACCGGCGGGGTGGCCCTGCGCAACCAGGCCACCATCGGTGGTTCCGTTGCCGCTGCCCGCCCGCAGTCCGACGTGCCCGCGACGCTCGTGGCTCTCCGCGCGGACGCGATCGTCGCGGGTCCTTCCGGATCACGCCGAGTACGGGCCGCGGAGTTGTTCCTCGATGCCGGGCAGACCACGCTCGCGGTCGACGAGGTGATCACCGGTTTCGAAGTGCCGTCCGAGCGTAGAACCGGGCACGGGTACGTGAAGCTGAAGCGGGGCGGCAGTTCCTGGCCCATTGCCACCGCGGCGGCGCTTCTCCGTCTCGACGACGCCGGTCGCTGTGAGGCCGTTCGCCTGGTCCTCGGCGGAATCGAGGCGGTGCCGCTGACGGTGGACCTCTCGGTCATGGTCGGGCTTCGCGTTGGTGACAAGGAGCTGGATGCGGCCGCGGCGCACACGGTGGCCGCGTTGTCCGCGCCGTGGACCGACGTGCTCGCTCCAGGGGAGTACCGCGCGGCGGTCGCCGGCCCTGTGGCGCGGCGAGCGCTGGCCTTGGCACGGAACAACGTCGGCGTCACGGAGGAGGAGCGGCATGGACGATGACCTGACTGTCCTTGAGATCACCGTGAACGGGGAACGTCGTTCTGCGGCTGTGGATCGGCGTGAGCTCCTGATCGACACGCTCCGCGACCGCTTCCGTGTCACGGGACCGAAGATCGGATGCCTCACCGGCGACTGCGGGGCCTGCACGGTCCGGCTGGATGGCCTGATCACGAAGTCCTGTCTCAGGATCGCCGTCGCCGAAGACGGTGCGGAGATCGAGACACTCGAGTCGATGAGCACGGACGGTCTCACGAAACTGCAGGAATCCTTCTGGGACAACAACGCTTTCCAGTGTGGCTACTGCCTGTCGGGAATGCTGTTCGCCGCAGAGGACCTGCTCGACCACAATCCGGCGCCGACCGAGGACGAGATCCGTCAGGCCATCAGCGGGAACCTGTGCCGCTGTACCGGCTACGACGCGATTGTGACCGCCATCAGGAGCTATGCCGATCGAGCCACTGACAGCGGTCGCTGACAGTTCCGGCGGCAGACAAGGAGATTCGTAGTGAGCGACAACGCGGGCCGGCTTCCCCTGATCGATCCGGATTCGGCCCCGGACGAGGTCCGGGCGGCTCTGGCGAAGCTTCCTGAGGTCAACTTGTTCCGTGCCATGGCATCGGCAACGACGGTGTATCCGCCGTTCGTCGACTTCCTCGCCACACTCTTTCAGGACATGGAGCTCGACGCGCGCACCGTACGGCTGGCGGTCCTGCTCGTCGGCAAATTGTCGGACTGCCACTATGTCTGGCGCCAGAATGTCGTGACGGCCACGAGCGTCGGCGTCTCCGACGAGCAGATCTCCGCGACCGAGCACGGAGACCTCACCGCCGGCTGCTTCAGTGCGGAGCAACGGGCGGCTCTGGCTTTCACCCAGGACTGTGTGCTCGACGTCGAGGTGGGGGATTCGGTCTACGACGCCGCTGCCGGGGAGATGTCCGCTCGCGCGATCGCCGAGCTGCTGTTCGTCGTGGGCACCTACATGCTGATCTGCCGGTTCGCCCGCTCCGGTCGGGTGCCCTTGGACAAGGAACCTGGCCCCTCGCCCTATGCGTCATGACAGCGCACTCGTCAGTCCGCGGACCCGCCTACTCGTGCCAGGCGGGTCCGCGGACTGACGAGCGCCCTCAGTTCCCGGATCCGTCCTCGGGGAGGTTCCCGCCGACGAGTACGAAGGCCATCAGGCAGGGTTCGGCGGATCGGTTGGACCAGGCGTGGGACGTGCCGCGTTGCACCAGCACGTCTCCTGCCCGCATGCGGACCTCGGTGGCATCCAGCACCGCCCAGATCTCCCCCCGCAGGACGATCGCGTAGTCGATCGAGCGTGTGGTGTGGACGGCCAGCGGCTTGATCTCGTTGCCGTTGCTGTCGAACCGCCACTCCGAATCAGGGGGCATTTCGAGGGTGCGGAACACCGTGCCCGTCGCCGTCGGCGCGATGGGAAGCTGGTCGTCGGTGTCCATCGGGTCTCGCAGGGGCCCAGAGTTGTCGGCGGGTGTGGTGTTCGTGCGCCAGAGATCCGTGACAACGTAGCCCGGCACACCATGGCCGGTGCGCGCCCACCGCCCCTTGTCCTCGAGCAGCACCGTGGACTCGCCATCCGGGCCGAGCCCGGTGACGATGCGCCGGACACGGTGGGTGCCGGGCGCGGGCTCCACGCTGTTGACGAACGGGTCGTAGTCAGACACCCATGCTCCTTTGTGCCAGGTCCTGCGAAACGGTCGAGTGTGAACGAAACGCCATCACGTGCGCGGCTTCTGTGCGGTGAGCTGGTCGGCGAACCAGTCCGCGACGTACGCGGTGCGCTCGTGCGCGTGGTTGTAGATCGTGTGCTCGCCGTCCTCCCACACCCGCAGCGTGGCGTCGTGGGCGGCGTCGAGGAAAGGCTGCTGCTGATCGAGGTGCACGATGGGGTCCGCGCCACCGTGCAAGACCAGTAACGGACACCGGATCCGGTCGACGCCGGGGCGAAAGGCGATGCGGTCGAAGTTGGCCTGGATCGCGTCCGCGTCGCTCGTGCCCAGCATGGCCGCGGCCTGGTCGACGAACGTGCGGAAAGGCTGGAGGCGGGGCTGTGCGGGAGCAGAGTTGACACACACCGCCGACACCCGGCGGTCGGCGGCGGCAGTGGTCGCTGCGTAGAGCCCGCCGAGGCTGTTGCCCCACAAACCGGCTCGTGGGGCCACGCTCAGCGCTCGGCTGACGAACGCCGAATAGGCGGCGCGCACGTCGACGTCGAGCATGATCTGGTGGCGCAGTCTGCTTTCACCCTGGCCGGGTCCTTCTGCCAGCAGGACGGCCATTCCGCGCCGCAGCAGCGCGTCCGCCTGAGGCAGGTAGGCGGCTCCCCAGCCGCTCTGCCCGCCGAACACGATCACCGCGCCGATCGGTTCCGTGGCTGGCCGCAGCAGCCAGGCGTTCATCAGCCCGCCGGCGAATGGGATGTATTCGCGTTCCCACGGTGGATCGGCCAGTGCCGCGGCGCGGCCGACCGCGTCGGTGAACGCGTCGTACAGGGAGCGTTTGCGGGTGCTGTCGAAGTTGAAGGCCATCTGCGCGAACAGCAGGTCCGCGGCCGCCGCCCGATACGCCGCGAACGCGGTCACCGGATGTCCGTCGCGTTCTGCGGCGCGGGCACGTTCGAGCTGTGCTGTGGCGAGCCCTTCGGCGGCCTTGTCCCACGCGATGCCGTCAGCGGTGCTCCGCTGCAGGGCGAGCACGTCGGCGTAGTCGACTCCGTTGTCGAGCATGCGCGTGACCGGCATGGCGCGCCACAGCACCTCGATCGGCGCGTTCGAACCACCGTCTGGCCTGTGAGTCCCGGTCATGCGTCAGCTCCTGTGGCGAGTGGTGTCTGGGAGCCGGTCCAGCACAGCTGGGCGCGCAACGCCTCCAGCGCCGCGGGCGCGTCCTGGGCCCGGCCTGCCCAGTACAGGTGGAAGTCCGGCCGGGAGATCACGGTGTCGGTGGCGGTGTCGGCGAAGTACCGGGTGTAGGTGCCTTCCGTGTCGTCCACGCTGTCCGGTGTCCCTGGGGTGAACGTGGCGACGGACATGTCGAGTGCGGTGAGCAACGCCCGCTGTCCGGTGTTGAGCAGTGCTCGCACGTCCTGCTGGCTGATCAGGCTGAAGCCGCCTCCGACCGCATCGTCGAAGCGGCCGCTGCCGTTGCTCGTGCCGACGATGCCTTGCGGGGCCAGCGTGCCGGCCAAGGGCGCCGGCTCGCCGGTGGGCGTGCGGTGCACGACCCCGCCGGTGATCGTCGGGAACGGCGGCAGCGGTGGCAGCTCTCCTCGCCGGAACGCGGCGTCGCGGGCCGCCGCGGCCGTCTTGTCTTTGAGGTTCGCGACTTTGCCGAGTTCGACCGAACACCGTTGGATGCTCTCGGCATGCGGACGGCGCTCAGCCTCGTAGGTGTCCAGGAGCGCCTCGCCGGCGAGCCCGCGTAACACCAGGTCCAGCTTCCAGCCCAAGGTGATGCCGTCGCGCATCCCCGAGCAGGCACCCTGCCCCATGTACGGCGGCATGGTGTGCGCGGCGTCCCCGGCCAGCAGTACCCGGCCGCGCCGCCAGGCGACCGCTGTTCGCGCGGAGAACGTGTAGACGATCTGGCGGAGGATGCGGATGCTTTCCGGGCCGAGGCCGTGTCGCTGCCGGAGCCAGCGCCACGCCCAGTCGGCTGTCTCCATCGCGGCGGCATCGTCCTCAGAGCGGAGTCCGACCTCGAACCGCTGCCTGAACTTGCCGATGGGCATGAACATGTTCGGCTGTTCGGGGTCACAGAACTGGCGGGCGACCTGGAATCGCGGCCCGAGCGGCTGGACGCATTCGGTGTCGATGTTGAGCCAGCGGTCGTCGACGCCCAGGTCGATCTGCTCGACCCCCAGCGCGTTGCGGACGAAGCTGTTCGCACCGTCGGCGCCGACGACGTACCGCGCGGTGACGGTGCGGTCCTCGGTACCGATCGACCATTGCTCGTCCCGGTCACGTCGCCAGGGCCGGACGGTCAGCCGGACGTGGTCGCGATCCTGGTCCAGTGCCACGACACCGGTTCCCTGGTGCACCTCGACGTTCGGGTAGCCGCGCACGCGTTGATCGATCGCGTCTTCGATGTGCGGCTGGTACATGGTGTAGTGCGCCGCGTACC
Source organism: Amycolatopsis sp. NPDC052450 (assembly GCF_044547565.1). Taxonomy (NCBI): domain Bacteria; kingdom Bacillati; phylum Actinomycetota; class Actinomycetes; order Pseudonocardiales; family Pseudonocardiaceae; genus Amycolatopsis; species Amycolatopsis sp. NPDC052450. The sequence continues at coordinate 372,330 of NZ_JBIUAQ010000004.1, forward strand.
CACTCGATCGGCCGGACCAGTCGACGGTCAGCAACAACTCGCCGGCGCCGTTGCGCCACTCGTACACCTCCGCCACCGACGCTTCGCGCAACGCCTGGTCGATGTCCCCAGTCGCTTGAATGATCCGCGCGGTCTCACCGTCGATGTGGGTCAGCCTCGGCATCCCGTACAGCGACGGCCACCGCTCGAACACCGCCACGCGGTGCCCGGCTTTGCCCAACGCCGAGGCCAGAACCAGCCCGGTGGGTCCATAACCGACGATTGCCACGTCGAAGTCCATCGTCACCACGCTCCTTTGCGCTTGGTACGTGGACCCTACGAAGCCTCCGGCGGCCTCACGATCCGCTGTGCGACAAGGTGATCCGCGGCGCGACACCGACCCCGCGTGCGCTAGAGCGCGTCGCGAAGGGTCTGAGACGGGGGCGTGCCGTAGCGCTTTCGGTACAAGCCCGCGAAGCGTGGAACGTGGGTGAATCCCCACCGCAATGCCACTTCGGTGACCGTGACGGTGCCAGGTTCGGCGAGGCGGAGTTCCTCATGGACGCGCGCCAGCCGCACCTGTTGCACGTATTCATGCGGTGACACACCCAGCGCCGAACGGAAGTGCCGCTGCAAGGAGCGCGGCGTCATCCGCACCGCGCGGGCCAGCCTGTCGACACTCAGATCACCGGACGGATCGCACTCGATCACGTCCATCGCGCGCCGGACGGGCGTCGGCTGGCGTAGCCCGGCATCGATGCGTTCCAATTGGGGGGAGTAGTTGTTGGGCTGCGCGAGCAGCAGCCCGGTCATCAGCAGATTCGCCCACGGTGCCGCTGCCAGCACGTGCTCGGCAAGGCCTGCCGGCTGATCGAGGTCCTGCAGGAGTATCCGGACCGTCCGCAACCATCCCCTTGCGGCGGGCCCGGTCAGATCCATGTCGGGTTCGAAGCGGATGACGGCGGGCGCTGACCGGCCGAGCATGGCCTCCAGGTGGTCGGTCAGCGCCTGCCGTTCGACCCGCACGTGCAATTGCCGGTAGTCGTCACTCAGCCGCATATCCACCCGCATCCGGGGTGAGATGACCGCCGCGCGAGAGGCGTCGACGACCACCTCGTCACGGCCGAAGGTGACCCGGTTACGACCGTGCAAGGCGAGGTTGATGTCGTAGTAGTCCACATTTTCGGTCAGGTGCACCCCGAGCTCGACGCCGCTGTTGCGGCAGTACACCAGCGACACCGGCCCCACCGACGCCTTCGACAGGTCAGTACGCAGCTCTGCTGTGCTTCCGGCGAGCGGGGTCAGCCGGTGCGGTGTGAGGAACCGCGACACCGAATGCCGGAACTCGTCGAGATCCGGCGAGCTCAGCACCGCGAAACGTTCCAGCACAGCCATGGCCATGTCCCTTCACCTTTCAGCGTGGTCCGGGACGCGAGTCTGCGACAGGACACCACCACAGTGATGGCAGCGTAAGGTCACCGTCCGATGTGGACCAGCTATGGCAGATAGTGTCGTTCGACTGGCCGCCTTCGGCGAGTTCGTTCCGCGGCCGGACCGGTTGCTATCCGATTCCGGACACTTCCTCGGCAGTGCCGGCCCGTGCGGCCGGCCGGTTGCCCGTCGACCGGGACAAGATACGGGGTGCCGTTTCCCGTAGACCGAGGCTGAGGAGCACCACGATCGCCGCGCTCACCGCCGCGATGACCATCGCCGCCTGCAGGCCCCATCTGTCCGAAGCCCACCCGGCGAGCACGGGCCCTAAGGCGCCACCCAGCAGTTCACCCGCACCCATCGTCACACCGACCACGGTCGCCAAGGCGCCCGGCGGGACGGACTCGCCGGGGATGACCGCCATGAACAGCGTGAAGCAGCCGACGCCTGTGTAGGTCAGCATCATCACCGCTCCGAGCAGCCACGCGTTGTCCACGAACATCACCGCCAGCGGGCAGCAGACGGCCAGGACGGTGAAGCCTGCCAGCGCGGGCTTGCGGCCGATCCGGTCCGAGATGGCGGGTGTGACGACACCCCACACCATCCAGGCCACGCCGAGGCACGTCATCACCGTTCCCATCGTTCCCGGCGAGAAACCCTTTACCTTCAGCAAATAAAGCGGCGTGAACGTGACGATCGCAGAAAACCACGTGAGGTAGCAAACAGCGATGAGGATGCAGAGCACCACGTTCCGTGTGCCCAGGATCTGGCGAAGCGGTACCTTCACCGCGGCCGGCTTCTTCTCCGGTTCGGCAGTCGTAGGAAACGGACGTTCTCGGACGATCATCGCCATCGCGGCCGCGATCACCAGACCCGGCAGCAGTGTCACGAAGAACGACCAACGCCAGCCGATGGACTCGGCGAGCCAAATGAAGGCGAACGGCGCCGCGATGCCACCGAGTAATCCCGCCGAAGCGCCCCCGATCAGGCCCGTGTTCAGTCCGCGTCGCTTCGGCCGGGACGCCTGGAACATCAGCGACTGCGACAACGGGATCACGCCGCCCTCGGCCGCGCCCATGAGAGCCCGCGCGATGAGCAGGGCGACGAAGCCCGAAGCCAGCCCGGAAACCGCTGAGATCAGGGAGAAGAGCACCACGGCCGTGATCAGCAGCGATTTACGCCGCCCGAGGCGATCGGAGAGCATTCCCATCACGATGCCGGAAACGGCCCAGGTAAGGGACAAAGCGCCCGCCGCCAGGCCGAGTTGCGTGGAGGACAACCCGAAGTCGGCGTTGATATAGGGCGCGAGGAAGGCCAAGGCCTGTCTGTCGAAGAGGACGAACCCGACCCCCAGGAACAGGACGACGAGCAGACGTCGTTCGTAGCGACGCGCTTGGGAAGAGGAGTCGCCGGTCGTCATCACGCCACCTCCGCACCGGCGAAGAACCGCGACGGCCGGTGATGCTGTGTGGCAACCAAGAGGATCACGAGGTACTCGGGCATCGTTGCCCTACCTTCCGTTGGGAATCGAATCGGCGTCCGTGAATTCCGTGACCACGAAGGCCGGAGGCATGGGTGTCAGCTCACGGCAGCGGCCGAGACCTTTCGGCCGCTGCCGTTGGTGGCCGCTACAACTGAGTGGCTGACCCGCGATCCAAGCGGCGCACGACGTCGCCGCCGACGGCGTTGCTCATCATGCCGACGTACTTCGCGGGGTCGAGGGTTTCGCCTTCGTGGATCGGGATGGCGAGGCGAGGCGAGACCCGCCGAACGTAATCGATGGACTCGGCGATCTTGAGCCACGGGCCGTCGATCGCCACGGCGAGCACGTCGACGTCCACCGCGGGCTCATGAAACGAGTCCCCGGGGTGGAAGAACGCGCCACCGTCGACCAGGTAGCCGAGGTTGGCGCAGCTGGGAATCGTGTCGTGCACGGTCGCGTGGCGTCCACCGACGACGTCGACGACGGTGTCCCCGAATTTCAGTGCCGCGCCCGGTTCGGCCGAGTGATGTTCCGGCATGCCGGACAGCACGTCGCCCATGTCGTCAGGGGCTACCAGCACCGCCCTGGGGCTACTGGCCAGCACGCCGCGGACCTTCTCCGGGGCCACGTGATCGGGATGCTTGTGCGTGAGCAGTACCGCGTCGATGCCGTCGACGCCGTCGATGTCGGACATGACGCCAGGGTCAATGAGCAGTCGGGCGGAACCGGTGTCGACGAGTACGCAGGCGTGTCCGAGGTGAGTGATCTGCAAGTGTCTCTCCTGCTCGGTCGGGAGGAAATCGGGAACAGGCGGGGGGTCAGGTGGTGGTGTGGCCGCCGTCGATGTCGAATACCGCGCCGGTGACGAAGGTCGAATCGCGGGAGAGAAGGTATTCGATGAGGCTGGCGATCTCATCCGGTTCGGCCCAGCGTTTGAACAGCTGGCGGCCGGTGAGGATTTCCAGTCCGCGTTGCTTGTCCTCGAACGGGTCGAGGGCGGCTTGTCCCAGCGGGGTGTCCACCCCGCCGGGACAGATGGCGTTGCATCGGATGTTGTCGGCGGCATATTCGGCGGCGACGCCGCGGCTCAGGCCGATCACGGCGATCTTGGACGCGCAGTACACGGTCAGGTTCGGCAGTGCGACCCGGGCGCCCACCGAGGAGATGTTGACGATCGAGCCGTACCGGGCCGCGGTCATGACCGGCAGGACCGCCTGCATCATGAGCATGTGGGTTTTCACGTTGACCGACATGACCCGGTCGAAATCCTCGGATGAGGTGTCCTGGAACGACCTGGGCAGGGTGATGCCGGTCGTGTTGACCAGGCCATCGATCCGGCCGAAGGCCTCGGTCGCCTTGGCGACGAGCGCCGTCGTCACACTCGTGTCCAAGCCGTCGCCGGCCTCGATGACCGGCTCGGGGCCGGTCTTGGCGACCTGGTCCGCGGTCTCTCGCAGCGCCGACTCGTTCACGTCGGTCAAGGCGAGGCGCACGCCATGTCCGCCGAGGCGCACTGCGGTGGCTCGGCCGATGCCACCGCCGGCTCCGGTCAACACGACCACATCTGAATCGACTTTGTTCGCGGTCACGGGGCATTCTCCTGATTCGTAGCGGTTCTTTTTCTCAATGGGCAGTCCGCCGTTCGGTGGCGCGGTGGCTCTGCCGTTCGATCTGCCCGGCGTGATAGGCCGACAGACGTCTGGGTTACGGGTTGCCGGGTATGCGCCCGGCCGCGACGGGTGTGGTCACCGTGTCGTGCAGGTCGGTCGAGCGGTGTCGTGGGACGAGGACGGTGAGAACCGCTGCCAGCACCGCCGGAATCGCGAAGGCGTAGAAGCTCCAATTGCTGGAGAGAGAGCCCGCGTTGACCTGGGTGAGGATGTAGCCGCCATAGGTGGGGCCGACGATCGCGCCGATTCGGCCGACGCCGAGTGCCCAGCCGAGCGCGGTCGCGCGAGCCTGCGGGGGATAGAGTCCGCCGATGAACGCGTTGACCAGGGTTTGCGTGTTCGAGCCGAAGCCGGCGAGCGCGCCGATGAGGAGCATCGGTGCGGTCGCGGGCTTGACGATGAACAGCAGGACCGCGACGGCGGCGACGCAGAACGAGCAGGCGATGACGAGTTTCTCGCCCACGCGATCCGCCAGCGCACCGGCGATGATGACGCCGACGACAGCGCCGATGTTGAACACCAGCAGGAACGTCAGGGCTGATCCCATCGAGTAGCCCGCGTTGCGCATGAACTGCGGCAGCCAGGTGTTGAGCCCGTAGACCAGCAGCAGCCCGATGATGGAGATGACCCAGAGCAACAACGTCATCGGCAGGCGACGGCCACCCATGATGGTCTTGCCTGTTTCGACGAGGCCGCGTTTCGCGCCGACGGGTCGGGATTCCGCTGGCGACTCGTAGTCGGTGAGACCGAATCGTCGTGCGTAGGCCGCTGCCTCGTCGTGCCGGCCTTTCGCCGTGAGAAAGGCGATCGATTCGGGCAGCATCCGGATGGCGAGCGGCACGACGATGACCAGGGGTGCGGCTCCGATGACGAACATGATGCGGAACCCGCCGACGGGCAGCAGCACGAGCGCGAGGACTGCGGCGAGCATTCCGCCGATGGAATAGCCGGAGAACATCAGCGCGTTGTTGAGCTGGCGACGCCGGGTGGGGGAGTACTCCGCGGTCAGCGCGATCGCGGTGGGGATCACGCCGCCCAGGCCCAGACCGGTGATGAAGCGCAGCAAGGTGAAGATCTCCGGGTTGGGTGCCAGCGCGGTCAGCGGCATGGCGATCGAGAACCAGACGAGGCACCCGATCATCACCCGGCGCCGGCCGACGATGTCGGTGAGCGTGCCGACGAAGAGCGCGCCGACCAGCATTCCGACGAGAGCGAGGCTTCCGATGTGGCCGACATCAGCCGGAGTCAGCGCCCACGGCCGGTAGGCGAGCAGGTCGGGGACGACGGTTCCGTACACGATCAGGTCGTAGCCGTCGAAGACCACGGTCAGGCAGCAGATCAGCAGGATCCATCGGGTACTCCGCGTGGCCTCTCGGCCCGTCGCGACGTTGCGAGCGGACATGGTTCTTTCCGTTCTCCTGGGGGAAGGCATGACAATTCCGCGCCGTTTCCGGCCTCATTTCGCGGACTACCGGAGGTAGGGGTCCGCCGTTTCGTGTCTACTGTGGATTCGTTGAACGAATGCCTGGTACTGAAGGGTTTCGCTACCCGTATGACGGGTCTGCGGCCACCTCGATGTCGAGTACCAGCGGGCTTGTCCGGCCGGCGAGTTCCGGCAGGTGTTCGGCGAGTGTCGCCGCCAGTTCGTCATAGTCGCTGATCCGTTGCGCGGGGCAGCCGAGCCCGGCCGCGATCCCGGAGATGCTCACCTCGGTGAACGAGGGCCACGGCTGTTTGCCCTGCCCGGACTGTTCGGCGAGGCGGTCCATGATGGCGTAGCCGCCGTTGGACAGCACCACGAACAGTGCTCCGATGTGGTAGTGGGCGGCGCTCCACAGGCCCTGGATGCCATAGAGCGAGGAACCGTCTCCGAGGACGGCGACGACGGGCCGACGCGGTGCGCCCAGTTTGAGCCCGATCGCCGCGGGCAGGCCGAATCCCAGGCCGCCCGCGGCCGCGCTCAGGAAACCGAGCGGAGCACGGGCGGGGACGCGACGGTGCAACTCGGGTCGGCTCGACGGCGATTCCTCGACCACGATCGTGTCCCGCGGCAGCCCGCGGGCCAGGATGTCGAAGACGTGCCCGGGCCGCAGCGGCTCTCCGGTTCGCGGGGGAGCCAGGGGAGTCACCGGTGGGCGTGCGGGGGTGGGTTGCGCGTCTCGTGTGCGGATCCGGCCGAGGAGGGCCTGGCAGGTCAGCGCGACATCGGCGACGAAGGCATGGTCGGCGATGCTGTGATGGGTGTCGTCGGCGTACGGCGTCACCTGCAGGACGGTGCTCGTGCGGGGAACCAGTTCGCCCGGCTCCCAGGGATACTGCCGGAACACCGGCGCGCCGAGCACCAGGATCACGTCGTGGTGGCCCAGGACGGACCGCACCGCGGACCGTCCTGGGGGCAGGTGCCCGGTGAAGGCGGGGTGGTCTTGCGGGAAGCCTGCGCGGGCACCGAACGGTTCCTGCCAGACCGGTGCCCCGAGGCGTTCGGCCAGTGTGGCGACGGCGGCCCAGTTCGGCTGGCCGTCCGAGGCGGATCCGACGACGAGCGCCGGTGATCGGGCGTTGTCGAGGGCGGCCGCGAGCTCGTCGATCTCCGGTCCGAGGGTGGGGCGTCCCCGGCGGATGTCGGTCGGCGCGGCCGTGCGGAGTTGCCCGGCGGGTTGGAGCCAGTCGTCCATCGGCACCACGACCAGCGCGGGGCCCTCGCCGGTGACCGCTTCGTGGTGCGCGCGGGCGACGGCGGCGGGGACGTCCTGGGCGCGCGCCGGGTGGCCAGTCCACACTGGATAGTCGCCGACGAGTCCGGACAACCGGCCGGCGAGGAAGGGATCGTGGGCGAGGTGGCGGCGGTCCTGTTGCCCGACCACGACCACCAGCGGCACCCGGTTGGTCCGCGCGGTCGCGAGTGCGCCCGCGGCGTTGGCCAGTCCCGCGGTCGTGTGGAGGTTGACGAAGGCGGGGCGGCCGGTCGCGGTCGCCCAGCCGGTGGCCATGCCGACGACACTGCCCTCGTGCAGCGCGAGTTTGAAGTCGAGGTCGTCCGGAAGTCCGGTGAGGAACGTGATTTCCGTCGATCCGGGGTTGGCGAAGATCGTGGTCATCCCGTGGCGCCGCAGTACCTCGAAGACCGCTTTCCGCACGGTGTTCTCCGGAACGGCTTCGCCGGCGGCAAGTCCGGGGTCAGCGGTAGTCATCAGGGTGTCTCCTCGAGCGGGTGGTGAAGGGGTCGCATGCTCAGATCGGGTAGTGGCGCTCGCCGGACTGCTGCGTGATCCAGCGCAACTCCGTGAACTCCTCGAGAGCGGCGCGGGATCCGAACCGTCCCCATCCGCTGGCGCCGACGCCGCCGAACGGCATCTGCGGCTCGTCGTGCACGGTCGCGCCGTTGATGTGGCAGATTCCGGACCGGATCCGGCGGGCCACGTCGAGCGCTCGCCCGCCGTCGCGGCAGAAGACGCTCGCGGACAGCCCGTATTCGGTGTCGTTCGCGGTCGCGACGGCGTGGTCGGTGTCGTCGACTTCGATGATCGACACGACAGGGCCGAAGGTCTCTTCACGGTAGATCCGCATGTCCGGGGTGACGTGCCGCAGCACGGTCGGCCGGACGTAGAGACCGTCGGCGGTCCCTCCGGTGAGAACTTCGGCACCGTGGCGCACGGCGTCCTCGACGAGCCCCATGACATGGTCTCGGGCACCGGCGTGCACGAGCGGGCCGATCTGGGAGGCGTCGTCGTCGGGTGGGCCGACGACGAGTTTCGCCGCCCTGGCGGCCAGCAGCGCACTCAGGTCGTCGACCACCGGCCGCTCGACGATGACCCGCTCGGTGGACATGCAGACTTCGCCCTGGTTGACGAAGGCGCCGAAAGTGGCGGCTGCCGCGGCGGCCTCGAGATCGGCGTCAGCGAGGACCACCAGCGGTGCTTTGCCGCCCAGTTCGAGAACCACCCGGGTCAGGTGGCGCCCGCCCAGCTCGCCGATGATCCGGCCTACCTTGGTCGAGCCGGTGAAGTTGACCCGCGCGGTCTCCGGATGGGCGACCAGTGCCTCGACGATCGCGGGCGCGTCTTCCGCGGCGTTGCTGATCAGGTTGACCACTCCCGGCGGTGCGCCGGCGTCGTGGAGAATCTTCACGATGGCGGCCTGCGTGAGCGGGGTTTGCTCGGAGGACTTGAGCACGACCGTGTTGCCGTACACCAGGGGCATCGCCACCGCCCGGACGCCGAGGATCAGCGGCGCGTTCCACGGCGCGATCCCGACGACGACTCCGGCGGGCTGGCGAATCCCGAGTGCCGTCAGGCCCGGTACGTCGGACGGGATGACTTCGCCCACGGCGGAGTACGCCTGTGCCGCGGCTTCGGTGAGCATGCCCTGTGCGACATGGACGTTGAACCGGCACCACGGCCGGGTGGCGCCCATTTCGCGCCCCATGATCGCCGACAGCTCCGCGGACCGTTCCCCGAACAGTTCGGCGGCCCGCCGCAGCACTGCCCGGCGCTGCGCCGGCGGCAGTCCGGCCCAGGTGGGCAGCGCTGCAGCGGCAGCCTCGACGGCACGGTTGGCGTCGTCCACAGTCGCCGCCGCGACCCGGGCGATCGGGGCATTGCCGACGGCCTCGAAGGTCGACACGTAGCGGCCACCGTGCGGGGGTACGGATGTGCCGTCGATGAACAGGTCGGACGTTGCTACCTGCGACGTCTCTCTCCCGCTGGCCATGTCTTCCGGTGATGGCATCGGCCCACTCCTGCACACTCGACGGGTTGCGATAACGGCCATCTGGCCGCGCGGCGAGTATCAGCAGCTGAAAGAGCCGGAACAACGCGCTGGTTCATTGGATGAACATTGCAATCCCGCTCGCGTTCCACCGAGGAGGCACTCTGTCAGGCGCTTCGGACCTTGATCCCCGGATGCCAGCCCAGCATGCGGGAGAGGCCTCGTCCGCTGGTGATGACGGAAGGCAGGGCCGCTTGCCGATGAACCGAACCGGAAAGGATGACCACGGAAATCGCGGCCACGACGCGCCCCTCGTTGTTCACGATCCGCGTCGCGATCGAGTCGGCGTTCTTGGTCAGCTCGCCGCGCACTTCCGCGGTGCCGGTTCGACGGCAATCGGCCAGCTCACTGCGGAGCACATCGGGATCGATGATCGTCTTCGGCGTGTGACGGCGCAGTTCGCTCCCGAGGATCTTGTTCGTCAGAGCCGATCCGCTGTGACTGAGCAGTACCTTGCCGACCCCGGAACAGTGCAGCGGTAGACGTCCTCCGACCTGCGAGATCAGCCCGAGGGCACGCGGGGCGGATCGCCGTTCGATGATCACCGCCTCGTCGCCTTCCAGGACGGCGAGCTGCACATGCTGGTGAAGCGCGGTGTACAGGTCGTCCATGAACGGCTGGGCCATCGTCCGCAGCGACTCGGTCATGGGGGCGAGCGTGCCCAGCTGCCACAGCCGCAGCCCAACGGCGAAGCGACCGTTGGCGCGCTGCTCGAGCGCGCCCGCGTCGACCAGTTCCAGGACGAGGCGGCGCGCGGTCGAATGCGGAAGCCCGGTTTTGCGTGAGAGGTCGGCCAAGCTCAACTCGCTCTCGCCCGGTTCGAAGCAGAACAGCAGTTCGAGGAGCCTGGAGCTCACGCTCCGGCCCGGCTCGCTGGTTCGTGGCATGCGGGCGACCTCCCTGTCGGGCACATCGAATGTTCGTTCAATGACACACGATGCCTCAGCGTTTGTCGCGGGCAGGCAGCATGACCGCATCGAAGCAAGCCATGCCGACGCGCGGATCGCGCCGATATCCGGAGGAGCTCAAGAAATGGCAGCAGGCACGATCTCCATGCCCAGGATCGCGATCCTCGGTGGTGGCATCGGCGGGCTCGCGGCCGCGGCGTTCCTGAACTGCCAAGGCCTTCCGGCGACAGTGTACGAACAGGCACCGCGTCTGGCCGAGGTCGGCGCCGGTCTGGTGATCGCCCCCAACGCCGGGCGCCAGCTCCGTGAGCTGGGCGCGTTCGAGTACCTGCGGGAGCGTGCGGTCCGGCTCGAGACCGGCTGGGAATTCCGCCGGTGGGAGGACGGCCGGATTCTCTCCGCGGAGAACCTCGAGACGGCCTGCTTGGACCTGTACGGCGAGCACACCTACACCGCGCACCGAGCTGATCTCCTCGCCGCCATCCGGTCACGAGTACCGGCTGACAGTGTCGAACTCGGCCGGAAGTGCGTCGGGCTCGACAGACGCGGTGACGCGTACCGGATCCATTTCGCCGACGGGCACTCGGTCGAGGCGGACATCGTGATCGGTGCGGACGGAGTGCACTCCATCGTGCGCGGCACCGTCTTCGGATCAGCGCCCGCGACGTACTCTGGCACGTGCGCGTTCCGCGCGCTGGTCCCCGCCGACCGGGCTCCGGACTTCGCCCGGCGTCCTACGCAGACACTGTGGATCGGCCCCGGCCACCATCTTGTGCACTACCCGATCTCCGCGGGCGAGTACGTCAACCTCGTTGCATTCGCTCCCGCCGGCGACTACACGGTCGAGTCCTGGACCGCGACCGCGACCGAGAGGGAATTCCTGGCCGAGTTCGACGGCTGGGACCGGCGCCTGACCGACTTGATCCGTGCCGCGGGCACACCAGGACGATGGGCCCTGCTGGATCGTGCTCCCCTCACGCGGTGGTCCGATGGCGGCGTGACGCTGCTCGGTGACGCCGCGCACCCGATGTTCCCGTTCTTCGCCCAGGGCGCCGCGCAGGCGATCGAGGACGCCGCCGCACTGGCACGCTGTCTGACCGCGGATCGCGACGACCCCACCGCCGCGCTGCGCCGTTACGAACAACTCCGCATCCCTCGCACGACCCGTCTGCAGGCCGTCAGCCACAGCCGTTCCCATATCAACCACCTTCCCGACGGCCCGGAGCAACGGGCTCGGGACGCCGCGTTCGCCGCGGAGGATCCATTGGTCGCCAACGGATGGATCTACGGGTACGACCTCGACGACGCCGTCGCGCGAGGATGACCGCCCCCGGACCGAGCGGTCCGACCTACGTGAGTACAGAGGTGATGTGATGCGTTTCGTTCATGCCACGCTCCCGCAGCGAATCCGGTTCGCCTCGGGTGCCGCGGCTGCTGGTGTCCGGGCGGAGGTGGAGCGCCTCGATGCCCGGCGGGTGATGGTGATCGCCGCTGACGCCGAACGAGCGCTCGCCGATGAGATCGCGGCTGATCTGCCCGTGGCAGTGCGCCACGACGAGGTCCTGATGCACGTTCCCGTCGACGTGGCCGAGCGGGCCCGCGCCGCGGCAGCGACGCGCGAGGCCGATGTGATCGTGTCGATCGGAGGGGGATCGACCACGGGGCTGGCCAAAGCGGTCGCGTTGACGACCGGGCTGCCGATCGTCGCCGTTCCCACCACGTACGCCGGTTCCGAGGCGACGGACGTCTGGGGCCTGACGGAGAACGCGGTGAAGACCACGGGCCGCGACCCACGGGTTCTCCCCGCGGCGATCGTCTACGACCCCTCGTTGACGCTCACCTTGCCGGTCGAGTTGAGCGTGGCGTCCGGGCTGAACGCCCTCGCGCACTGCGTCGACAGTCTCTGGGCACCCCGTGCCGATCCGATCAACGCGGCGCTGGCGATCGAGGGTGTTCGGGCACTGAACCTCGGTCTTCCCGAGGTGGCACGGAATCCGTCCGGATTGGACGGTCGCGAACATGCCCTTTATGGCGCTTATCTGTCGGCGGTGGCGTTCGCCTCGGCCGGTTCGGGTCTGCACCACAAGATCTGCCACGTCCTCGGCGGGATGTACAACCTGTCGCACGCGCAGACCCATGCCGTCGTGCTGCCTTATGTCCTGGCGTTCAACGCGCCGAACGCGCCCGACGCAGACCGGCGCCTCGCAGAGGCCTTCGGCGCCGGCGACGGCTTGGCCGGATTGCAGGCGTTGCGGGCGACACTGGACGCACCGACGGCCTTGCGGGACTACGGCCTCGCCGAGGCAGACCTGCCCGACGCGGTCGAGGCGATCCTCAAGTCCGTACCCGAAGACAACCCGACAAAGGCCACCGCCGACAACCTTGCCGCGATGCTCCACGCGGCGTGGGAAGGAAGTGAACCCGCATGACGACCGGCCAGGAATCCACGGTGCCCGGCGCACCGACGGTCTCCCCGGAGCAGCAGCAACGCGAGGACGATCTGGTCCACCGGGTGCTGGCGTCGTTCGACAGCTGCACCGACCAGCGTCTCAAGCACCTGATGCACGCGCTCGTCCGGCACCTGCACGCCTTCCTGCGCGAAGTGAGGCTGACCGAGGACGAATGGGGCAAGGCGATCGAATTCCTCACCGCCGCCGGTCACATCACCGACGACAAGCGGCAGGAGTTCATCCTGCTTTCCGACACCCTCGGTGCCTCGATGCAGACCATCGCCATGAACAACGAGGCCTGCGGCGACGCCACCGAGGCGACGGTGTTCGGCCCGTTCTTCGTCGACGACAGCCCGGAGGTGGAACTCGGCGGCGACATCTCCTTCGGCGCGAGCGGCGAACCGTGCTGGGTCGAGGGAACCGTCACCGACACCGCGGGCAAGCCGCTCGCCGGTGCGCTTGTCGAGGTCTGGGAAGCAGATGCCGACGGACTCTACGATGTCCAATACGGCGACGACCGGACCGCCGGCCGGGCCCATTTCCACACCGACAACGAAGGGCACTACCGGTTCTGGGGCATCACACCCACTCCTTACCCCATCCCCGCGGACGGACCCGTCGGCGCGATGTTGCAGGCGGTGGGCCGATCGCCGATGAGGGCGGCACACCTGCACTTCATGGTCACGCACCCGCTCCACCGCACACTCGTCACCCACATCTTCGTGCGCGGCGACGACTTCCTCGACTCCGATTCGGTGTTCGGGGTCAAAGACTCGCTTGTCAAGGACTTCCAGCGGCAACAACCCGGGACACCGACGCCCGACGGCCGCGACCTCGGCCAAGCGACGTGGTCGAAGGCCCGATTCGACATCACCCTGGCTCCGGCGAGCTCGTAACGCCGCAGTCGGTGGCGTCAGCATGCGGGGCTGCGGACCTCGACCAACGTAGAGGCGGCGGGGGAGATCCCGCCCGAGACCCTCGAACTCGCCACCGCTCTCGAAGACTTTCCCCGGCACTGGGGGATTCACTCCGGTGGGATGGTGACCTCCAAGGAGCCGGTGTCGGAGGTGGTGCCGGTCGAGTGGGCCCGCATGCCCGGCCGCAGCGTCCTGCAGTGGGACAAGGACGACTGCGCCACCGTCGGGCTGGTGAAGTTCGACTTGCTCGGCCTCGGCATGCTCTCCGCGCTGCACTACATGATCGACCTCATCGCCGAGCACCACGGCGATGAGGTCGACATCGGCCGGCTCGACCTCGCCGACCCGAAGGCGTACGACATGTTGTGCGCGGCGGACGCGATCGGGGTGCTCCAGGTCGAGTCTCGGGCGCAGTTGGCAACGCTGCCGAGGTTGCGGCCGCGGAAGTTCTACGACCTCGTCGTCGAAGTCGCGCTCATCCGGCCCGGCCCGATCCAGGGCGGCTCCGTCATCTTCGGAGCAGAGCCACCCGTGGCGCCGGCGGTGGAGACGCGGTTTCTCGGTGCGAGCCAGGTTTACCCGATTCCACCCGATGCGAGTCTCCACGAAAGACCGGGTAGCGCTCGGGCTTTCAACCCCTTGCCGTGCCGAGGGTTATGGCCGGGCGACGGGCGTGGGCGAGGCCCTGCCAGCGGCGGGCGGTGGGGGCGGGAAGGCCGAACTGGTCGAGGATCCTGGCCACGATGTGGTCGACCATGTCGTCCAGGGTCCGGGGATCGTTGTAGAAGGCGGGCATCGGGGGGGACGATCCGGACGCCCATGCGGCTGAGGGCCAGCAGGTGGTCCAGGTGGATCTCGCTGAGCGGTGTCTCCCGGGGAACCAGGACCAGGCGGCGGCGCTCCTTGAGGATCACGTCGGCGGCCCGGACGATGAGGTTGTCGGCGTAGCCGGTGCGGATCGCGGCGAGCCCTGGACGGCCGGGCGTCCTTCCGCCGCATCGCCGCGGTGCTCGGCGTCTCTGAGCAGACGGTCGCCCACCGCTACCGCAAGCTCCGCGAGAGCGGGGCGGTGCGGGTCGTGGGCCGCCTTGACCCCTGCTACCTCGGGCACGCCGAGGAATGGGTACTACGACTGCGCTGTGCTCCCAGTGCCACGCTCGCCGTCGCCAAGGCCCTCGCCCAGCGGTCCGACACCTACCGGATCCAGCTCGCCTCCGGCGGCACCGAGATCAGCTGCCACATGCAAACGTCCGACCAGCGGGCCCGTGACACACTCCTGCTGGACAAGCTCCCCGCCACCCGCCAGGTAACCTCGATCGAGGCGCACCAGGTGCTGCGCCTGTTTCGCGGCGGCCCTGACGGGTGGCACACCCCGATCGCCTCGCTGAGCCCCGAGCAGGTCACCGAACTCACCCCGCCGCCACCGGACCCGGTGCCTCTCGACCTCGACGACGGCGACCGGCTGCTACTGGGCGAACTGGCCCACGACGGCCGCACGCACCACGCCGCGCTGGCCGCGAGCACCGGCTGGCACGAGTCGACCGTCCGCCGCCGCATCACCCACCTGAGGGCCAGCGGAGCCCTCTACTTCGGCGTCGACTTCGACGAGCACCTGCTTGGCTACTCCAGCCACACCCTGCTGTGGATCTCGGTCAACCCGGCCGCCCTCGACGCCGCTGGCGCCGCACTCGCCCGGTCTCCGCAGATCGCCCACGCCGCCGCCACCACCGGCCCTACCAACCTCATGGCCACCGCTCTCTGTTCCAGCGCCGACGCCCTCTACGAATTCATCACCACCCAGATCGGCTCCATGCCCGGCATCCAGACCGTCCAGACCGCCCCCGTCCTGCGCATCGTCAAACGCGCCGCCTTGCTCTGACGACCGCGATCGTTATCTCCGCGGCTGGAAGTAATGCCTGGCCATGTACCGGACGATGGCCTCGCCGAGTTCGACGCCCTCGACGTCGGCGGTGCTGTAGTGGATGCCGCCCCCCCCAGATACGGGCTTCGACGAGTTCCGCGCGTGCTTGCGAGAAGCCGCGGTACGCGCTGAACGCGATGTCGTTCCGGCCGAAGAACCATGTGTACACCGCCATCTCCGTCCCGGTGGCGTAGGCGTGACCAGGGCGGGTAGTCGGGAAATGGCGGCGTGACCAGCAATAGCGTCGAGTCCGGTGTCGGCGGCTTGGTGTCACCGGAGCTGCGCCGGTCGGCAGGTGCCGTGTGGAGCGGGTGACGTCGTAATGCCAGGTTTCGGCGGCGGGACTGCCAGACGGGGCCGGGGCCGGTCTCGATGCGGGGTTTGAGACTGGTGAAGTCGCGTATTCAACTGTCGCGAGTTCTCCGTGGTTGTTGCGGTGAGTGATCGCCTGGTGCGTAGCGGTTTCAGGTTGTGCCGACCTGTGCGGCGAGCTTGGTCGTGGTGACGTGGTGGTAGCCGAGGGCGTCGGCCACGACTGGAGCGGGCATGTCTGGACGTGCTGCCAGATGGCGGCGCCGCGAAGTACGTCGAGAAGTACGGCGTGCCGCCCTAGCGCGATCACGAGTACAGCTGACCTGGTGAGGTCTGTCTGCTGTAGGTGGTCAGAGTTCGCGCAGCTTGTGGTCGAGCATGGCGGCGACCTCGAGAACCATGTTCTTGGCGTGCAAAGGGTCGACCGGGGAGTCTTTGCCGACGAAGTACTCCACGTCGACCGAGGTGTTGTGCAGGCGGAACAGGAGCCTCTCGTCGGTCTCGCTGTCAAACTCGTTCGGCTTGAACAGCTGGAGCCGGAGCGCCTCGTCGCCGTACCCTGGTTCGACGTTGTAGCGGCGCTTCGCATCGGTGTAGTCCTTCAGCCGGTTGAAACCGCTGGCCGCTCGGCTGCGGCTCTCCGCCAGGTGGACGGACACGGCGAGGCGGAGCCGGTTGGGCTTTCCCCAGCTGCACGACCTGGTCCCGGTGGCTATCTGCTGCGGGCCGTCCTCCGCGGCGCCGGCGGTCCAGCGGGGAAAGTCGGGGTCAGCCCGAACTACGGCGCAGACGTCGGGAGCCTGGTCGAAGTAGGTGTTGTAGCGGAGGTAGTTCACGGCGTGCGGCCCCACGAGATAGCCGCCGACGGCGACTGCGGCCACCGCCCAGCCGGTCTTCACCAACGCCGGACGGGACGGCCGCCGCCACGTTCGCGGGCTCGTAATCCGAACATCGCCGTGGATCGTGTGTGCCTGGAAGACGACACCCGTCACCTGGCTGTCGCTCACCTCATTGCGGTTCACCGGCTCGGCGGGCGGTTCGTTCGGCTGCACCCGACCAGCTTGCCAGCACCAGCCTTTCCAATGACTCTTTTGCGGGCGAAGTCCAAAATGTCGATGCACAGCGAGTTCGGCGTAGAGGTGGCTGTCGGTGATCGCCCAGGGGCGTATCGGCTCCAGGCGCTGTCGGCGCCCCGCCCGGCCAGTCCAGCGGCGAACGAGGTGCTGGACTGGCCGGTTGCCGGACGAGGCGATCTGTGGGGGGTACTGTGGTCTTCGTAATAACCTTGCGGCAATAGGCCGGGCACCGCCAGCCTTGCCAGCGTGGGGCCGCGAACGCGCGTCCGTCACCACCACCGGCCGCATCCGAGAGCTGTGTCTCCCAGCGGGTGAAGTCCTCGCCCGCGGCGGCGAGGACCGCCAGGCGGTCGTCGTCCGCGGCTTCTTCGATGGACACGGCGAGAGCACCGGCCGTGTCATGACAACCGTGTAAGCCGCGGATGGACCAAGATCGGGTCGTCGGACGCGACCCAGAAGGGCTCCATCTGTGACTGAGGACACATCTGACCGGGAGGCGGGCGCCGCGGCCGGCGAAGCGCTCGCTCGTGCGTTGCCGCCGGAGATGCTCGATGCGCTGGTGAAGGACGCGTATGCGAATGGCGGGGCGCTGGGTGCGCAAGAATTGCTGAATCAGATGACCAAGGCGGTGCTCGAACGGGCGCTGGACGCGGAAATGACCCATCATCTCGGATACGAGAAAGGAGACCC
>NZ_JBIUAQ010000005.1:0-47618 GCF_044547565.1 Amycolatopsis sp. NPDC052450
CGGCACGTGGTTTCCCCCCCCTGCGGGCCCCGCCGCCCGGGGGGCGGGCTGCGGGCGCCCCCGCGCCGGGGGGCCGTGCCGGGGGGGGCGGGCCGGGGGCCGCCCCCCCCCCCCGCCGGGGAAAGCGTCAGTCTCCGAAGGATCAGAGGCTGTTGTACAGCTCGCGCGCCAGGACGGCGGTCTCGCTCGGGGTCTTCCCGACCTTGACACCGGCGGCCTCGAGGGCCTCCTTCTTGGCTGCGGCCGTGCCGGAGGAGCCGGAGACGATGGCGCCGGCGTGGCCCATGGTCTTGCCCTCGGGCGCGGTGAAGCCCGCGACGTAGCCGACGACCGGCTTCGTCACGTTGTCCTTGATGTAGGCCGCGGCACGCTCTTCGGCGTCGCCGCCGATCTCGCCGATCATCACGATGACCTTGGTCTCGGGGTCGGCCTCGAACGCCTCGAGGGCGTCGATGTGCGTCGTGCCGATGATCGGGTCGCCGCCGATGCCGACACCGGTCGAGAAACCGATGTCACGCAGCTCGTACATCATCTGGTAGGTCAGCGTGCCGGACTTCGACACCAGGCCGATCGGGCCGGCGCCGGTGATGTCGGCCGGGATGATGCCCGCGTTCGACTTGCCGGGGCTGATCACGCCGGGGCAGTTCGGCCCGATGATGCGGGTCTTGTTGCCCGTCGCGACCGCGTGCGCCCAGAAGTAGGCCGAGTCGTGCACCGGGATGCCCTCGGTGATCACCACGGCGAGCGGGATCTCGGCGTCGATCGCCTCGATGACCGCGTCCTTGGCGAACTTCGGCGGCACGAAGATGACCGACACGTCGGCGCCGGTCTCCTTGATGGCCTCCTCGACCGTGCCGAACACGGTGAGGTCCTTGCCCTCGATGGAGACGGTCTGACCGGCCTTGCGGGAGTTGACGCCACCCACGATGTTCGTGCCGGACTTCAGCATCTTGGTCGCGTGCTTCATGCCCTCGGAGCCGGTGAGCCCCTGGACGATGACCTTGCTGTTCTCGTTGATGAAGATCGACATCTCACGCACCTGCCGCGGCGAGCTCGGCGGCCTTGTCGGCCGCGTTGTCCATTGTGTCCACCACGGTGACCAGCGGGTGGTTCGCGTCGGCGAGGATCTGGCGACCCTCGACGACGTTGTTGCCGTCCAGCCGCACGACGAGCGGCTTGGTGGCCTCGTCACCCAGTATCTTCAGCGCCTCGACGATGCCGTTCGCGACCGCGTCGCAAGCGGTGATGCCACCGAAGACGTTGACGAAAACGCTCTTCACGTCGGTGTCGTTGAGGATGACGTCCAGACCGGCCGCCATGACCTCGGCCGACGCGCCGCCACCGATGTCGAGGAAGTTGGCGGGCTTGACGCCGCCGTGCTTCTCGCCCGCGTACGCCACGACGTCCAGCGTGGACATCACGAGGCCCGCGCCGTTGCCGATGATGCCGACCTCGCCGTCGAGCTTGACGTAGTTGAGGTCCTTGGCCTTGGCCTTCGCCTCGAGCGGGTTCTCCGCGTCCTTGTCGACCAGGGCCTCGTGGCCCGGCTGACGGAAGGAGGCGTTCTCGTCGAGGGTGACCTTGCCGTCGAGGGCGATGATCTTGTCCTGCGGGTCACGGACCAGCGGGTTGACCTCGACCAGGGTCGCGTCCTCGGAGACGAAGGTCTCCCAGAGCTTCACGACGACGTCGGCGGCTTCGTCGACGACCTTCTCCGGGAACTTGCCCGCGGTGAGGATCTCGACGGCCTTCGCCTTGTCGACACCGATGATCGCGTCGACCGGGATCTTCGCGAGCGCTTCGGGACGCTCGACGGCCAGCTGCTCGATCTCCACGCCGCCTTCGGCCGAAGCCATCGCGAGGAAGGTGCGGTTCGCACGGTCCAGCAGGAAGGAGAAGTAGTACTCCTCGGCGATGTCCGAGGCTTCGGCCACCAGCACGCGACGCGTGATGTGGCCCTTGATGTCGAGACCGAGGATCGCCTCGGCCTTTTCCGCGGCCTCGGCCGGCGTCTGGGCCAGCTTGACGCCGCCGGCCTTGCCGCGGCCGCCGGTCTTGACCTGCGCCTTGATGACGACCTGGTTGCCGATCTTCTCGGCGGTGGCCTTGGCTTCTTCGGGGGTGTTTGCCACGGCACCCGGCAGAACCGGTACTCCGTGGGCGGCGAAGAGATCCCTCGCCTGGTATTCGTAGAGGTCCACTACTCCAGTCTCCTGACGACACGCCACTGTGGTGGTCCGTTTCCGGACCGCGCTGTCGGACCAGTCGAGGTTAGCGACCTGCGCAGAAGCCGGGCACTCCGCACCTGGTGAAGTCGGTCACCGTACGCGGTCAGACGGTGTTTCCACGGTGTGAGACCGCACACCGGAGACCCAGTTCGCCGCCTCTTCCAGGGTTTCGAAGGCGTTCTCGAACCCGCTCGGGCCGTTACCGACCGCGAAGAAGAGAACGCCGGGAAGCGTTTCGGCGAGCCCTTCCGGTTCACTCTCGCCGCGCAGGACGCCGAGGATGTCCGGATCCTCCTGTTCGACCGTCCGGACCAGTTGTTCGACGGTGTCGAGACGCCCGGCGTAGACGACCTCCACCCCGTCGTCGCGCAGCGCCCGACCGAGCGCGACCGCCGAACCGTCCGGGACGGCGAACTCGGCCAGCACGACCCGGAGGAGGCGGCGCGTCATCCGGTCCGCCGCGCACCCGCGACGGCCATCCCGGCCGCGACGAGGGAGACGAGGGCGCCGCCAAGGGCGAGCCAGAAGCCGATCCCCGCCGACGAGCCGTCGTACTCCGAGCCGACGAGCGGCAGTTCCGCCGCGCGCAGCCCGAGTAGCAGCGCGGCACCGGCCAGGGCGGACGCCGCCGCGACCGGCCGCGAGCGCACGACGAGCGCGTACAGGCCGAGCAAGACCGCGAGCGCGCCGAGCAGGCCCCACGACGCCGCGCCGAAGTTCGACCACAGACCGGGGGCGGTGTAGCCCGGCGCGGTGAACACCGGGGTGCCGAACGCGGCGATCGCCAGGACCGCCGCCGCGACGACCGGGGTCAGCACGGTGCCGTTCGCCCGCGAACCGTCCAGCCCGCTGTCGGCCGGGGCATCGGCGGCGTCATCGGCGACATCGCGTTCCACGACGCCGGTGACCACCGCGGCGAGCGCGGCCACGGCCGCCAGCACGAGCGCGACGAACGTCCACGTGACGCCGGGGCCCGCCGAGAAGCCGACCTTGTCCGGCGACGGCACCGGGAGATCGACCCCGAACAGCGCCGGGTCCACCGCCTTGTCCTCGGTCACGGACAAGGCCGCGCTCAGCACGCCCGCGCCCGCGAGAACCACTCCCGCCCACGTCGCCGCGACGACTCCCCTGGCGAACGCCGAGAGCCGCGGCACGAAGACGAACAGCGCGGGCACGGCGAGCACGACGGCGGCGCCGAGCAGCAGCCAGCGCGCCGGCGTCTCGGGGACGGGCGCCGGACCGTTGGCCTTCAGGACCGGGGCCAGCGCACCCGCGACCGCCGCGGCGGCGGCGAGCAGTGCCAGGCCGCCGGTGGCCAGCCGCCACCAGAACAGCCCCGGCAGCCTTGCCTCGCCGGCGAGGTCACCGGTGACGGCATCGCCTGCTTCCGCGACGTCGAACCGGGTGAAGGCCAGCCCGGCCAGCGCCAGGCCCGCGACGGTCACCACCACCGAACCCGGCGCGACCGAGAGCCGGTCCACGGCGAGCCCCGCGACCACCGCCGGGATCCCGACCGCGAGCGACGCCAGCCCGGCTCCGGCGAACCCGCCCTTGCCGACTGCGGCCGAAGGCGAACTCACGGCCACGAGCACGGTCAACGGAAGCATCGCCGCGAGCAGCAGGTACCCGGCCATCGCGACCGTCGGACCCTCGAAGGCGTTCTTGGCCAGGAGATACGCGTTACCCGAACCGAAGGGTGCGAGCAGCAGGCCGATCCCGCCCGCCACGCCGAGCACGGGCCCGAGCAGCCGCCAGCGGCGCCGTCCGTCGAGTTCACCCGCCAGTTCCGCCTCGTCACGTGCGGTCCCGGCGGCGAACGCCCCGGCGGCGAGGGTGAGCAGGTGGCCTGCCACCAGCGGCCACAGGCCCGGCCCTGCCGGAGGCAGCGCGAGCAGCCTGTCGGCGAGGAACAGTTCCGGACGCGCGGCGAGGGATCCGTCCGCGAGCAACTGCAGGTCGAGCAACAGCCGCCCGGGCGCGAGCGCGGTGAGCCCGAGCACCAGCCCGGCCGTGAGCCCGGCGCGCCCGGTGAACAGCCCGTAGAGCACGGCCACCGCGGGCGCCAAGGCCAGCACGACCAGCAGCGGACCGGCGGTGAAACCGGGCGAACCACCCTGGATGACGGGCAGCAGCGCGCCGGCGGCCAGTGCGACCGCACCGGCCGACACCAGCCCCGCCGACAGCAGGAGCGCTCGCGGGCGGGAGCCCGGTTCGCTCCGGAGAAGTTCGGCGGACGCGGTACCGGGGACGGCTTGCCCGGCGGAGTCGCCGCCAGGATGCCGTGAGCGCGAAGTCATCGACGGCGACGCTAGCAAGCCGGGGACGGCCGGGCCCGGCAGCAGGGGCGCGGCAGGTCTCACCGGCGTTCGGCCAGGCCCCTGACAGCAGCTGAAGACGAGCTGCGGCCGAACTGAAGAGGCGCGGGCGAGGCATGGAAGCGGCCTAGTCCGGGTAAACCTCCTTCAACACCGTCGGGCAACCACTTATTTCCCTCATTTGCCCCCTTTCCGGCCCTTCGGTACCCCCGAACGGCCCTCTGATCTTGTAACGCAAGTCACACGGTTGTGAGTAAACCTGGTTTAACTTTGGGTAATCCCTACTGGACAACGGCCACATCGCCGTCGCCCGATCGGCCGAGAGCGCCGTCAGATCTTGCTGTCCGGGGTGCCGCTTCGTTACTGTCCCGGGGTCCCCATTACAGTCAGATCACGAATGAGAGCGCCGAACGAACCACCCCCGAGGTCGTTCACCGGGTTCCCCCGCCCGGGCTCTTGATCCGACTCCCCGAACATGGAAGGCCCCGTCTTGGCTTCACACCGCTCCCCCGGCGGCCAAGCTCCTTCCCCGGCGCTCGAGAACGCACTCGATGGTGCGGTCGTTCGCGTCCGGGGCTCGCACCGCCTGTCGCCCCCGTCCTCGGCCCTTCGCGGTCGTGTCGTGGTCGCAGCCGTCGCTGCCGGCGCCTTCGCGGCCGCCGCTGCCGGGCAGACCCTGAAGTCCGTTTCGGAATCCTCCGACGCCGCCGTCACCCCCCTGGCCAGCACCCAGGACGCGAGCGCCTCGTTCGCCCTCGGCGGCGGAGCCGGTGGTGGCGCCCCCGAACTGCTGCCGACGAGCCAGTCGACGAACGCCTCCGCCGAAGCCCAGAAGCTCTCGGAGAGCAACAGCATCACCCAGGCCCGCGTCAAGCGTGAGGCCGAAGCGGCCCGCAAGGCCGAAGAAGAGGCCAAGCGGCCCAAGACCTGCATGCCGACCAAGGGCACCTTCACCTCGGGCTTCGGTGCCCGGTGGGGTACGAGCCACCTCGGCATCGACCTCGCGGCCCCGATCGGCACGCCGATCGTCGCGGCTTCCGACGGCACGGTCATCGAAGCGGGCCCCGCCAGCGGTTTCGGCCTCTGGGTCAAGGTCCAGCTCGCCGACGGCACCGTCCACGTCTACGGCCACATGAACTCGTTCTCCGTCCGCGAAGGCCAGAAGGTCAAGTGCGGCGAGGAGATCGCCGAGGTCGGCAACCGTGGCCAGAGCACCGGCCCGCACCTGCACTTCGAGGTGTGGCAGAACGGCACGAAGAAGATCGACCCGCGCCCGTGGCTCGCCGCCCGTGGCGTGAGCGTCGGCTGATCGGAATCCTTTCCCCTTCACCACACCGGTGACACCGCCCGCGGCAAGGGCGCGCCGGGCAACGACGCTCTGGCGCGCCTTCAGGGCCTCCGCTTCCCCCTTCGAGAACACCGGCTTCAAGAGCGCCGGCTTCGAGGACACGGGCTTCAAGAACACCGGGAAGCGTCGTAGGCCATCCGGCCCGGAGCACATGTGGTCTTTCGGGCCCTCAAAGCCTTCACGCGACGCCGTCGGGCAGCTTTCGGACGAAGTACCCCACGGCGATCTGCCATACCGTGCAGAGACCGGCCGGGCGCCGTGCGCTCGGCCGCCATCCGGCGAAAAGTCCCCGGGAACGAATTCGGCACCCGGCTGGCCGCGGCCCGAACAGCCATCGCCGCGCGTGCCCGCATACGACGCACCGTCCGGCCCCGTCCGGTTCGTGCGTCCGCAGTAACGCGCGCCAGGCCGCGACCAGCCTGAGCACTTCCGGCGGTTCCGGACCCCGATCCGGCCCCGCCCCTTCTTCAACACCCCGCAAGTACTCGAGTACCCCACTCGAGAGAACCCCAAACAAGACCCCGTCCACACCGTGCGCCCCCTCCTCCTGATCGGGGCACACCGGCTCTTCCAGCCTACCCCAGCGCATCGAACTCGTGTTCGATGGCACAGGTATACGGGAGGGGTCCGACAGTTTTCGTACGCGGTGAAGAAACCGCAGGTCAGAGCTAGAGTTTGACCATCGGGACGCTACCGATGAGCATCAGCCGGACCTTGCCCGCGGCGCCGAAGTCGATCGTCGCCGTGGCACGCGGGCCCACCCCGTCGCAGGCGATGACGGTCCCGAGCCCGTACTTGTCATGGCTGACCCTGTCGCCGACGTCGAGTTTGAGCGCGACGGTTTCCTTCCAGCCCTTGCCGAACGGGCTCGTGCCCGTCGACCTCGACGGCGAGGCGCCACCGCCACCGCGGCTGCCCCAGGTCGTCGCGGCGCGCGGCGAACCACCCGACGAACCGAAACCACCGGAGGACGAGGTAGGCGCGAGCCTGCGCCAATCGACCAACTCGGCGGGAAGCTCGTCGAGGAACCGCGAAGCCGGGTTCATCTGCGGCTGGCCCCACGCGGAGCGCACCATCGAACGGGAGACGTACAGCCTCTTCCTCGCCCGCGTGATCGCGACGTAGGCGAGCCGGCGCTCCTCGGCCAGTTCGGTCGGGTCACCGAGCGCGCGCATATGCGGGAAGATCCCGTCTTCCCAGCCCGTGCCGAAGACGACCGGGTATTCGAGCCCCTTCGCGGTGTGCACGGTCATCAGCGTGACCACGCCCGCGTCGTGCCCGTCACCGTCGTCGCCACCGTCGGCGGCGGGGATCGAATCCGCGTCGGCCACCAGCGAAACGCGCTCCAGGAACGCGGGCAGCGAGCCCGGCTCCGGCACTCCTGGGTCCACGGCCTCGATTTCGGGGAGTTCACCGTCCGGACCGGCGACCTCGGCGGTGAATTCGGTGAATTCCCGCGCGACGGTGACGAGTTCCGTCAGGTTCTCCACCCGCGACGCGTCCTGCGGGTCGTCCGACTCTTCGAGTTCCGCGCGGTAGCCCGTGCGTTCCAGGACCGCTTCGAGGACGTCGGCGACTTCGGCGCCGCTCTCGACGACCTCGCCGAGTTCGTCCATCAACTCGACGAAACCGGTGATCGCCTTGGCGGAGCGCGGGTTCAGCATCGGCACCTCGCCGCTGACGGCGCCGCGCAGCGCCTGCGCGAACGAGATGCGCTCGCGTTCGGCGTACGTCGCGATGACCGCTTCGGCGCGGTCGCCGATGCCGCGTTTGGGGACGTTGAGGATCCGGCGCAGGCTGACCGTGTCCTCCGGGTTCGCCAGCACCCTCAGGTACGCGAGCATGTCGCGGACCTCGCGCCGTTCGTAGAACCGCACGCCGCCGACGACCTTGTACGGCAGGCCGAGGCGGATGAAGATCTCTTCGAAGACACGCGACTGGTTGTTGGTGCGATAAAAGACCGCGACGTCGGAGTAGTCCGCTTCGCCCTTGTCCGCCAGCGCGTCGATCTCGCCCGCGACGAACGCCGCTTCGTCGTGCTCGTTGTCCGCGACGTAGCCGACGATCTTCTCGCCGTCACCGGAATCGGTCCACAGCCGCTTCGCGCGCCTGTTCGGGTTTCGCGCGATGACCGCGTTCGCCGCGTTCAGGATCGTCTGGGTCGAGCGGTAGTTCTGCTCCAGCAACACCGTCCGCGCGTTCGGGAAGTCGCGTTCGAATTCCTCGATGTTGCGGATCGTCGCCCCGCGGAAGGCGTAGATCGACTGGTCCGCGTCACCCACGACGCACAGTTCGGCGGGCTCGATCCCGGCCTCGTTCGCCTCGGTGCCGACCAGTTCGCGGATCAGCGTGTACTGCGCGTGGTTCGTGTCCTGGTACTCGTCGACCAGCACGTGCCGGAACCGCCGCCGGTAGTACTCGGCGACGTCCGGATACGTCTGCAGGAGTTCGACCGTCCGCATGATGAGGTCGTCGAAGTCGAAAGCGTTGGCCTGGTTCAGCCGCCGCTGGTACTCGACGTAGACCTCGGCGACTCGGCGTTCGAGGTCGTTGCCCGCGTCGGCGACCGCCGTCTCCGGGACGATCAGCTCGTTCTTGAGGTTCGAGATGTGCACGGCCAGCGTGCGCGCCGCGTACTTCTTCGGGTCGATGTCGAGATCGCGGGCGACGAGGGTGATGAGCCGCTTCGTGTCGTCCGAGTCGTAGATGGAGAAACTCGACGACATCTCCAGCGTTTTGGCCTCACGCCGCAGGATCCGCACGCACATGGAGTGGAACGTCGACACCCACATCGCGTTCGCGCGGCGGCCGACGAGGTCGCTCACCCGCTCCCGCATCTCCGCGGCCGCCTTGTTGGTGAACGTGATCGCCATGACCTGGCCGGGGTGCACGTCCCGTTCGGCCAGCAGGTACGCGATCCGGCGCGTCAGTACCCGGGTCTTGCCGGAACCCGCGCCCGCGACGACGAGCAGCGGCGAGCCCGCGTGGGTCACGGCTTCGCGCTGTGCCGGGTTCAGGTCGTCGAGCAGGTCCGAGTGCCGGGGCTTGGCCGGACCGTCCGCTGGGAGATCGAAGAGGGTGTTCATCGCCGGTCCACGCTACAGCGCCGGGCGTAGGCGGTGTTGCCGCCTGCCGTCCGACGCGCGGACGGTGTTCGCGGCGGAGGATCGGATGCCATGGACACCAACGGAATCCCCTCCCGGCTCAGGGCCGCCGACACCGACCGGGAGCGGGTCGTCTCGCTCATCCAGGCCGCCGGCGGCGAAGGCCGTCTCACCCTCGAAGAAGTAGAAGAGCGGCTCGGCACTGTGTATTCCACCAAGTACACAGACGAACTCTCCGCGCTCACCGCCGATCTGCCGAAACCCGTGCCGAAGCGGCGCCCTGTCGTCTTCGGACATCCGGCGGTGCGGGCCCACCTGGCGGTCGTCGTCGTGCTTTCGGTGCTGCTGATCGTCCGCTGGACGGCTTCGGGGGTGCCGTTCTTCTGGCCGGCGATGCCGATGTTCTGGCTGGCCATGAGCGTCCTCGTGCACGCCCGCGTACGCGGAGTACGCCGCCGCTTCAAGCCGGAGGAGGGTCTCGCTGTGGCATAATGATCGGCATGCGGCGCGTGACGCGATTTTTTTACGGGACCCGGACTCCGGCTCCCGTGATCGCATAGTGCCGAAATGCCATCACCCGAAGCCCCGGAGTCCACGGACCCCGGGGCTTTACGCTGTTCCGGGGGCCAGCAGGGAATCCGGACCGAAGAAAGGTCCCGATGAACACCACACAGAAGCCGGACGCCGAAGAACCCACCGCCACGGCCGAAGAGATCGATGAGCTCCGCAAGGAGATCGACTGGCTCGACGGCGAGATCCTGCGGCTGGTCAAACGCCGCGTCGAAGTCTCCAAGACGATCGGTGCGGCCAGGATGGCCGCGGGCGGCACCAGGATCGTCTACAACCGTGAAATGGACGTGCTGGCGCGCTACCGCGAACTCGGGCCCGAGGGACGGCAGCTGGCGATGGCGCTGCTGAATCTGGGCCGGGGCAGGCTGGGGCGCTGAAGGGGACTTTCCCCGCGTCTCGCGTGGGGAAAGCGCCCTTCGCAAGCTCGGCAGACGGCGGCCGAGCCGTGACGCCCTGCGAGAGTGCCGGCCACGCGTGACTGGACGGACGCCACGCGTGACTGGATGGACGGCTCGGTCCCGGTGGTCGTGAGTGATGCGGACCACGGCCTCACGTCACGATCGCGTGCCGTGAGGCGAAACTCAGGGTGTTCCCCGAGCCACGACGACGCGGGACAGGGCAAACTGGACCCATGATTAACCTCATCGCCGTGATCATCGCGATCGCCGGTGTCCTGGCGACATTGGGCCATCTCGGTTACCTCGCCATGCTGAACAACGCGGCGGGTAAGCGCGCGGGCGGCACGCCCATCGCCCAGTACGTCAAGACACGCTGGCCGATCGCAGCGGGTACCACTGCGGCCTCGCTTTTCGCCTGGTTGCTCACCAGTGGGGGAACGACGCTCGACATCATCGCCATTTTGCTTGCAGCGGGTAGCGGGATCACCGCCACCAAAGCCCTGCAATCGACCCAGCAGAAGTACCGCAGCGGCAACTGAGCGGCTCCACCAGCACTGATAGCACTGCGTAACGTCACCAAGGCCCGTTCGGCCGCGCCCGACCGAGTGAAACATCTGCAACTTGCAGACTGGGTGAAGACTTGCGCTTGTCGAACTTTTAGTGTGGATCCCGTGAGGACCCTTGCGTCTGGGTCGGGCGATGCCCGTATGACGCGCGGGGGCGATGGCCCCGCGCGTCCACCCTCGCATGCGCGTGCATTTGCTCACGAGAGTGCCCGGGAGTCTGCAAGCGAGGGATCCCGTGAAAGCACTGCTCCGTTCGGCTTAACCGGTGTCACATCGCCGTCAGGGACGGCCCGCGAGGGGGTCGCTCGGACATGAACGGCTGGGCGGAACACCAAGGACGGGACGGCGCCACGCACGCGGGCCGCCACCGGGCGGGCGGTACCGAGAGCTGGACCCCACCCGTGCCGCCGAGGCGGCAGCGCGCAGGCGGGCACGGGCATCACGCACAGCGTGAGTTCGCCCCGCCCTCCACCGGTTCCCTGCCGCTGCCGCCACCGCGGAACGGGAGGGCGCCGAGTCCCGGCTACGCCCCATCGAGCGGCCGCCTGCCGCTCCCCCAGCCCGCTCGTGAGGTACCCGTGGAACGCCCGGCCCGCGTCGAGGTCTCGTTCACCGAACCGGTCCGGCCCTCCGCCGAGGAACGGCGTGCGAAGGCCGCCCAGCGCACGAAGGTGACGCTGACCGCCCCCGCTCCCCGCCGTCCCGAGCCGGTGGAGATCGACGGTGACACCGATGACGTCCGCGTCTATCTCGCCCCGCCCGTCGACGGCCTCAGCACCTTCGACCTCGGCTCGGTGCCCGCCTCGGTGACCCCGCCCAAGACCTGGCGCAAGGCCGCCTGGTTCGCGGCGGCGGCGTCCGCGCTGGTCGTCGTCGGCCTGCTCTTCGCCGGTTCGTTCCTGGTCGGCAAACCCCTCCCGGAACAGCAGAGCCAAGGCGGCTGGCCCGGATACCGCGGGGGCAGCCCGCTGACGCAGGACGGTCTCGCCGGCAACCCGGCCACGCCGCCGCAGGGTGGTGCGGCGGGCAATCCGTCCAGCTCCGAGTCCGATTCCTCGACCAGGGACGACCGCAGTTCCGCCAATTCCGGCACCTCGTCGGACAACGGCGGCTCCGGCAGCAGCGAATCCCAGCCGGATTCGGGCGGGCCGGTCACGTCCGGGCGGCCCGCGCCCTCGTCGAGCGACCGGCCGCAGAAGCCGCCGGTCATGCCCGCGGACCGCACCACCACGACGTCCCCCTGGTACGCGTCGCAGCCGGACGCGGAGACGATGGGCGACAACACCGAGATCTTCCTCAACAACGTCACCACCGATCCCCACGAGGCCTCTTCGGTGACCTCGGGAAGCCTGAGCGAAGAAGGCGCGCAGGGTCTCCGTGAGCGCTACGCGGACGTCGCCTACTTCGAGGTGAAGAAGGTCAGCATCGACCAGCGCCGCGGCGTCACGGTCAACACCGTCGAGGTCACCCACAAAGACGGAACGAAGACCATGGAGCAGCGCACCCTGACCTTCGGTGACGACGACAAGATCGTCGACGACGGCATGTAACCACCCGCGCACGTGCAGGTGTCCTGTTCCTCTGCACGTGCGGTGCGGCGAGCGGTCGTCCCTGGTCCGGGTGGGTGACCTAAGCTGCCGTTCGTCGTATGGCGACGGCATTCCGGCGATAGAGCCTGGCCGCGAACCGTCCGCACAGGGTTACCTGGCGACTGCAGGGTCCGCACCGTTCAGAAGACGGCCGCGCGGACCAGAGGCGTCGGCCGAACGGCCCAGCGCCTGCCCCGGACCAGAGCGAGGAATTTCGTGCTTGATCGACAGCGCATACGGCGTGAGGACGCCGTACGTGTCGAGGACGTCATCCCGGAAGAGATCCTGAACGACACCCGTGTGGACCGCGACTACCTCGAGCAGGTCTTCCGCGAGCCGCAGAAGTTCGTTCCCGCCCGCACCCGTGAAGTGCCGTCGGCGCGGCCCGAGCCCGAAGAGGACGAGCCGGAGAGCCGCGCCGCCCGGCGGGCCAAGCTGGCCGGGCTGGTCGCCGCCGGACTGCTGGTCGCGGGCGCCGTCGTCACCGCGGGCGTGCTCGCGGGCGCCCAGCGCCAAGGCACGGCACCGGGTGCCGCCGCACCCGAGGTGATGAGCGGGGCCGCCGCGCTCGGCGGGCTCGCCGTGCCGGACTCCCCGGAGCCGCAGCGGAAGCAGGAGACGCCGACGTCCGCGGGCACCAGCACGACACCGCAGCCGTCTTCGGGTACCGCCTCGGGCTCGCTCACGCAGCAGGGTTCGACGTCCAGCAGCGCCAGTTCGCAGCCGGTCTCCAAACCGGCCGCGGTCACCACGGCCGAGGGCAAGCTCGACGCGGTCCGGAAGTTCTACCAGACCGTCGACGCCGACCCCTACGGTGCGATGTCGCTGCTCACGCCGGTATTGGCCGAGTCCGAAATGGGCAGGCTGGTCGAGGCGTGGAGCGCCATGGACGCCATCCAGATCCAGGATCTCCGCGAGCAGGCCGACGGCACCGTCCTCGCCGTGGTGACCATGCGCAACGCGGACGGCGGCATGGTGCGCGTCACGCAGGTGCTGGAATTCGCCGACGAAACGACCGGTCTGATCACCGACGCGCGGCTGCTGTCCGCGCAGCACATGTGACGGACACCCCGCGTGTAACGGCTCTCCACCCAGTGCGATCAGAGTGTGCCGCGTGTGTGTGCGCAGAGTGAGCGCCTAGCCTTGTCACGAGTCGGTCTCGGAAAAGCCGGCACACAGACCACTACATGTGCATACGCTCCAACGCTGTGGCGTGCTGACGGCCGCACCGCGTGCGCGGACGATTCCGCGACGTGAAGACGGAGCCCAAAGGGAGGTCGCGTGAGCGACGAGGGTCGCCTGGTCGCCGGTCGATATCGCATCGCCGGGCGGATCGGCACGGGCGCTATGGGGGCCGTGTGGCAAGCGCACGACGAGGTACTCGGCCGCACGGTGGCGATCAAGCAGTTGCTGCTGCAACCCGGTCTTGAAGCTCACGACGCCGAAGACGCCCGCCAGCGGACGATGCGCGAGGGACGGATCGCCGCCAGGCTGCACCACCCGAACGCCATCTCGGTGTTCGACGTCGTCACCGACGACAACGGCCAACCGTGCCTGATCATGGAGTACCTGAACTCCACCAGCCTCGCCCAGGTGCTGCA
This sequence comes from Amycolatopsis sp. NPDC052450, assembly GCF_044547565.1. Lineage (NCBI taxonomy): Bacteria > Bacillati > Actinomycetota > Actinomycetes > Pseudonocardiales > Pseudonocardiaceae > Amycolatopsis > Amycolatopsis sp. NPDC052450. The sequence goes on from NZ_JBIUAQ010000005.1 coordinate 13,720, forward strand.
GGAGGAGCGGACGCTGCCGCCGACGGAGGTGGCCCGGATCGGCGCGCAGGTCGCGGCGGCGCTGACCGAGGCGCACGCGGTCGGCATCGTGCACCGGGACATCAAACCCGGCAACATCCTGCTGGCCCCCAACGGCACCGTGAAGATCACCGACTTCGGCATCTCGCGGGCCAAGGACGACGTCACGGTCACGAAGACCGGGATGATCGCCGGAACCCCCGCCTACCTGGCGCCCGAGGTGGCCATCGGCGGCGACCCCGGCCCGGAGTCCGACGTCTTCTCCCTCGGCTCGACGCTCTACGCGGCCTGCGAAGGCCAGCCGCCGTTCGGCCTCAGTGAGAACACGCTGAGCCTGCTGCACGCGGTCGCGGCCGGGCAGATCATCCCGCCGCGTCAGTCCGGCCCGCTCGCCAGCGTGCTGGCCGTGCTGCTGCACCCGGAGGTGCGGCACCGGCCCACCGCCGAAGAGTGCGAAGAACTCCTCGCCGCTGTCGCGCGGGGTGAAACGCCGCTGGGCGGTCCCGCGGACGAGACCGTGCTCGCCGCCCCGGTCGCGGGGGCGCTCGCCGGCGCGGGCGCGACACAGGCGCTCGACAGCGAAGCGGCGGGCCACTCGGGCTCGCTCCTCGACGAGCAGGCCGCGGCGGGTTCGTACTACGACGAAGACGACTACCACCAGCCGCCCGCGTCGGGTTACCCGGAAGACGACTACGACGGGTACGACAACTACGACGAGACGGCGTTGCTCGCCGAACGCGGCCACCCCGGCGGCGGCCCGGCGCCCACCCGCGCCGTCCCGATCCCCGCGGGCGAATACGACGACGATCCCTACGACGACGACTACGACACCCCGCCTCCGCCGCCTCCGCCCACCCGCGCGCAGACCAGCCCGGTGGACGAGGACGACGAGAAGCCGGGCGCCTGGAAGAAACCCGCGATCATCGGCGGTGTCGTGGTCGTGGCGCTGGCCGCGCTGGGCTTCTGGCTGCTGAGCCCGAACAACCCGGAGACGCCCGCCCAGGTGGGGAACTCGTCGACGAAACCGACCCCTTCGGCGACGTCATCGGCTCCCGAGACGACGGAAACGCCGTCGGAGACGCAATCGGCCGAGCCGCCCAAGGAGACGACTTCGTCGAAGAAGACTTCGAGCAAGGCGAGCCAGACTCAGGAACCTGATCCGCCGTCCCCGACGAAGACGCCTTCGAAGACCCCGACGAAGACGTCTCCTACGACGACACCGACCACGCCGACTACGCCGACGACCCCGACCAGTCAGACGGGCGAGCCCGGCGGAGCATGATCCGAGGCTGCAATTGAGTTCTGAAGGTTCCATCGTCGGCGGCCGGTACCGCCTGGACCAGCCCATCGGGCGCGGCCGGGCGGGCATCGTGTGGCTGGCGTTCGACACGCGTCTGCTGCGCACGGTCGCGATGAAGCGCATGTACCTGCCCGTCGGCCTGCCGCCGGACCGGGCGGAGCAGGCGAAGGCCGTCGTCATCCAAGAAGGCAAGGACGCGGCCAAGTTCGAGCACGCGACCGCCATCAAGGTGTACGACGTGCTGCCCGACGGGGCGGACGTGTGGCTGGTGATGGAGTACATCCCGTCCCGCGGGATGGCGACCTTCCTCGCCGAGCACGGCAGGCTGACCGCGGAACAGGCCGCCGGGCTCGGCATCGTGCTCGGCCGCGCGCTGGCCGCGATGCACGAGGCCGGGGTGGTGCACCGGACGGTCGAACCGGGCACGGTCCTGCTGGCCGACGACGGCGGCGTGAAGCTCACCGACATCGGCATCACCGGTGGCGGGCCGAGCCCGGCGTACCGGGCACCCGAGGTGGCGCGCGGCGAACCGGCGACTTCGGCGTCCGACGTGTTCTCGCTGGGCGCGACGCTGTACACGGCCGTCGAGGGGGTGCCGCCGTTCGGTGAGGACGGCGAATCTTCGGAACGGCCGCCGCAGACCGCCGGCCCGCTGGCAGGCGCGCTGCGCAAGATGCTGCGGCCCGAGCCGGATTCCCGGCCGACGATGGCCGACACGGTCCGCTCGCTGAGCGCGATCACCGAGGGCAGGCAGACGGCGTTCATCCCGCCGACCGCGCCCGCGATGCCGACGGTTCCGGCCTCGATGCCGATGCCGATGAACCAGGCGCCGCAGCAGCCGCCGGTTCCGCAGTTCCCCCAGCACCAGCCGCAGCAGTATCAGCCGCCGCAGCCGCAGTACACGCCGCCGGCGCGGCAGTACGCGCCCGCCGCGCCGGCCGCGGCGAAGTCGCCCGACACCCGGAAGTGGCTGATCGTGGCGGGTGCCGTCGTGGCGGCGATCCTCATCGGTGTGCTGTTCGCGGAACTGTTCCTGATTTAGAGCCGCTCCAGGACCAGCGACGCCAATTCCACGGGACGGCTGAGGTACGGGCTGTGACTCGCCCGCCAGGTCACCGTCGTTTCGCAGCGCGCGGCGCAGTGAGCCACCAGTTCCGGCGCGAGCGCGCGGTCTTCGGTGCAGGCGATGTACGTGGCCGGGGTGTCCTTCCACGCCGAGCCTTCCGGCGACTCGTCGAAGATCGTGACGGGCTCGGGGCGCAGCAACGCCGTGGCGCGGTCGGCGACGTCGTCGAAATGGGCGGGCTGGTGCCAAGAGCCGTGCAGGACGATCAGGGGACGCACCGGGATCCTTTCGCAGGCGGGTTCCCTGCCAGGTTGTCGACCGCCGGTGCGGCTGCTCAAGCTCAGCCGGTTTTCGTGCCCACTCGGCCAGTCCCGGTTACCTGTCCGGCCCCTTCGCGGATCGCGCTGAGGAACCGTCGCACCGCGGGGTGATCCCTGGCGTGCGCGGCCACGGCCGCGTGGATGGACCGGATCGGATCCGGACGGCGGACCTTGCGGATGGCGACGCCGGGGTGCGGGGCGCCGAGGCCGAGCTCCGGGATCAGCGCGACGCCGAGCCCGGCGGCCACGAACCCTTGTGCCGTCTGGTAATCCTCGGATTCGACGACGTGGTTCGGGGCGAATCCGGCCGCGCCGCAGGCGTCGAGCAGGATGTCCCGGCAGGCGCCGGGGAGACCGTCGACGCCGACCCACGGATCCTCCGCGAGTTCGCCGAGATCCAGGACGCGTTTGCGGGCGAGCCGGTGGTTCTTGGGCAGGATCGCGCGGTACGGGTCGTCGAGGAGGTGGATGTACTCGACTCCCTTGACCCGGGGCGTGCTGCTGGGGAGCACGATCATCGCGACGTCGGCCTTGCCCGACTCGATCTCGGGCATCGAATCGTCGGGCTCGACCAGTTTCAGGTCGAGGCGGACGCCCGGGAAGTCCCGGCGCAGCGCGGCGACGGCCAACGGCACCAGTGAGGCGCCCGCCGTCGCGAAGTAGCGGATCGCGAGCCTGCCCGTGCGGCCTTCCTTGAGTTCGCTGAGCGCGGCTTCGGCCTTGGCGAGCTGGGTGCTCAGCGTTTCCGCGTGTTCGGACAGCAGCGAACCGGCCGGCGTCGGGCGCACGCCGCGGCCGACGCGTTCGAGCAGCTCGACCCCCGCTTCCCTTTCCAGGGTGGACAACTGCTGGCTGATCGCGGAGGGTGTGTAGCCGAGATTCCTGGCGGCGGCGGTGATCGAACCACTGCTGATCACGGCTCGGAGGACCTGCATGCGGCGGACGTCCAGCATGGCCCGATCTTACAGTTCTTCTTAAGGCTCCCTGCAGTAATTTTCGCTTGTCCTTACGCGTCGGCGCGGCGAAGCTGAGCCAGGCACTAAGGAGGACTGGGGTGGGCGAGACGAAGACCCTGCTGCGGATCGGCGCGCTGGCGCTCATGTGGGGATCGAGTTTCTTCTGGATCAAACTGGGGCTGGGCGCGTTCTCGCCGGTGCAGCTGGTGCTGGCGCGGGTGGTGCTCGGCGCGGCGGTGCTGATCGGGCTCTGCTACCTCGGCCGGGACCGGCTGCCGTCGGGACGGCGGATCTGGGGACATCTGGCCGTCGCGGCGTTCTTCCACAACGCGCTGCCGTTCCTGCTGTTCGCGTGGGGTGAGCTGACCGTCGACTCCGGGATCACCGGCGTGCTGAACTCGACCACACCCCTGTGGGTGCTGCTGGCCGCGCCGATGATGGGCGCGCGGACGAAGATGACCGCGGTGCGGGTCGCGGGCTTGGTCGTCGGCCTCGTCGGCATTCTGCTGATCTTCGCGCCGTGGGAAGCGTCCGGGCTGGTCAGCTGGGGTGCGCTGGCGTGCCTCGCGGCGGCCGCGAGCTACGGGTTCGCGATCGTCTACGAGGGCAAATACCTCACCGGCACCGGTGACTCGCCGCTCTCGTTGGCCGGCGGGCAGATGCTGCTCGCGACCGGGTTCGTCCTGCTCGCCATGCCGATGGGCGGTTTCGAACCGGTGCACCTGAGCACCGGCGCGATCGTCGCGGTCGTGATCCTGGGCATCGGGTCGACCGGGATCGCGTTCGCGCTGAACTACCAGCTCCTCGCGAGCGAGGGCGCCGTCGCGGCGTCGATCGTCGGCTACCTGCTGCCGGTGGTGTCGGTACTGCTGGGGGCGGTGTTCCTGGCCGAGCCGCTGAACTTCCGGGTGATCGCCGGGATGGTCGTCGTGCTGGGCGGGGTCGCGCTGACCCGGCTCCGGCCGAAGGAGCAAGGGACCTTTGCTATCACTCCGCAGGTCGAGCCCCCTCTCGCCGCCGATAAGGTCGCGCCATGACGGACACGACCACACTGTGGCGCCCGACCGGGCCCGTCGAGCTCGACCTCGTCCGCGAGTCGGGCTGGCGGGAGTGGCCACCGCGGCTGCCGGAGCAGCCGATCTTCTACCCGGTGCTGAACGAGGACTACGCGATCAAGATCGCCCGCGACTGGAACGTGCGATACGACGGCGCGGGCTTCGTGACCCGGTTCGACGTGGAGACCTCGTTCGTCGAGCGGTACCCCGTCCAGCAAGCGGGCGGGAAGACCATCCTCGAGCTGTGGGTCCCGGCCGAGGACCTCGCCGAGTTCAACACGCACATCGTGGGGAAGATCGAAGTCACCCACGAATTCCGGTGACTCGCCTTTAGCGGGCTGATCGCGATGCGGTGGGGCCTGGGGGCTCGCCGGATCGCGATCAGCCCGCTAAACGCAAGTCAGAGGGTCGCGACAACGAGCAGGGTGGCCATGACCAGCTCCACCCAGAAATAGAGCCAGCTCGGATAAAACCGCTCCGGTCGCTCCGCGAACCGCGCGACCAGCCGCCCGAAGGCCATCCCGGCGAGCGCGACGGCCACCGCGATCGCGGCACCCCGCTGGATCCCGCCGACGTCGAAAGCCGCGAATCCGAGCAGCACCGCGACAGCCACACCGAAGCCGCCGTACACCGCGCGCACTTCGGTCCGCGCCGTCGCCGACTCCAGCGTGATACCGAACGGCCGGATGAGCCGCCCCGGCGCGACGAGCCCGAGCAGCCCCATGCCGAGGAAGAACACGGCCACCAGGCCGATGAGGACAGGCGCCACCTAGACGAGACGCCGGTCGGAAGCCCAGCGCGAAAGCTCGTACCGGTTCGAAAGCTGCGTCTTCCGCAGCACGCTCGACACGTGCGTTTCGACGGTCTTCACCGAGATGAACAGCTCCGACGCGATCTCCTTGTACGCGTACCCGCGCGCGAGCAACCGCAGCACGTCGCGCTCCCGCGGCGTCAGCAGGTCGAGGTCCGGATCGCTGATCGGCGCGGAACCCGGCCGGTCGGCGAAGGCGTCGAGCACGAACCCCGCCAGCCGCGGCGAGAACACCGCGTCGCCGTCCGAGACCCGCACGACGGCGCGCACGAGCTCCTTCGACGAGATCGTCTTCGTGACGTACCCCCGCGCCCCCGCGCGGATCACGGCGATCACGTCCTCCGCGGCGTCGGAGACCGACAGCGCGAGGAACACGACATCCGGCAGTTCCGGCCGGATCCGGCGCAGCACTTCGGCGCCGCCACCGTCGGGCATGTGCACGTCGAGCAGGACGACCTGCGGTTTGGTCCGGGCGATACCCGCGACCGCCTCGGCCACCGAGCCCGCCTCACCGACCACGCGGACGTCGTCGGTGATCGAATCCAGTTCGGTGCGCACTCCGGCACGGAAGAGCGCGTGGTCGTCGACGAGGAAGACCTTGACCGGCTCCCGCGTCTGCTGGTTCTCCGTCACGATGCTCCCTCGCTCGCCCTGTCCCGTGAGCATAGCGACCTCACGCCGCGCCCTTCCCCGCCTTGACCGGCATCTCCAGCTGGACCTCGGTTCCTTCACCCGGTGCGGTACGGAGTTTGCACTTGCCCCCGTGCCGTTCCATCCGCCCCCGGATGGAATCGGCGAGACCGTGCCGATCGCCCGGCACGACATCGGGGTCGAACCCCTTGCCCCTGTCCCGCACGAAAACCGTCACCGCCGTCGGCTCGACCTCGGCGTACACACTGACCTCGTCGACGCCCGCGTGCTTGGCGGCGTTGACGATCGCTTCGCGCGCCGCCTGGACCAGCGCGGTCAGCGGCTCGTTCAGGGTGGCCTCCCCCACGACGACCTGCTGCACCGAGATCGCGAACGCGTCCTCGACCTCGCCGCACGCGGCCGCGAGTACTTCGGACAGCTGACCGCTGATGGCCTCTTCCTCGGTCTTCTTGTTCTTGCCGTACCCCGACGGCCCGTACAGCCAGCCGCGCAGCTCGCGTTCCTGCCCGCGCGCGAGCCGGGCGACCTCACGCGGCGAATCCGCCTGCTTCTGGATCAGCGCGAGGGTCTGGAGGACCGAATCGTGCAGATGCGCGGCGATCTCGGCGCGTTCGTCGGTGCGGATGCGGGCGGTGCGCTCGTCGGACAGATCGCGAACCAGGCGCAGCCAGAACGGGACGGTCAGCACGGCCACCCCGAACAGCGTCGCGATCACCGCGACCAGCGCGAACTTGACCTGGTCGATACTGCCGCTCTCCAGGACGACGACGCCGATGCCGGTCATCACCAGCGCGACACCGGCGACCACGCGGATCGCGGCCGACCAGCCCCCGCCCCCGAGGAACGCCGTCGCGACGCCGCCCTTGGCGCCGAGACGCCAGCGCCGTCGTTGCGACTCGTCGGCCTCCCGCCAGACGACGGCCGCGCCGATCATGGCCAGCGCCAGCGGAATGGCGACCCAGCCGCTGATGAAGCCGGTCAGCGTGCCGCTGGCGACGGCGAGGCCGACACCCAGCGCCATCAGGCCGAAAGCCTGCTGCTTCTCCTTCGGTGCGGATTTCTCCGGCTCGACCTCACCGGATTGCTGCTGGACGAAAACCCACAGCAGGCCGTACGCGAGAAGACCGACGCCGTTCAGCGCGGCGAGCAACGCGAACGCGGTCCGGACCCAGAGCACCTTGACGCCGAGGTGGTCGGCGAGACCGCCGGCGACACCCGCGATGGCGCGGCCGGAGCGGCGGCGGTACATCTTGGGCGGCTCGAACGGCGCCGGGGACAGGCTGCCGGCGACGGGCACCAGCGGGCGCTCGATGATCGTCGGCTTCACCTGTCCGGCGAGGTCGGTGGGGGCGGTTTCCTGCACGTACTCCATGGTCACACGGAGTGCGGCACTGATCCATCGGGGAAACCCCTGACTCTTCCCGCTGGGGGAAACCTCAGGGACGTTCCCGGATGTGGCGAGGGTCCGGCGGAGCGCATTCTTTGTGGCATGAGTGGGAGTGAGACACAGGTTCCGAAGCGCGGCCCCGCGGCCGGCTTCGAGGAGACCGTCAAGGATTTCTGGCGGAGCAGGCCGGTCCGCCCGGTGGCGGGCCGCAAGTTCGCCGGGGTGGCCGCCGGCATCGGCTACCGGTACGGCATCGACCCGACAGTGGTGCGTGTCGCGCTGGTCGCGGCGACCGTGTTCGGTGGTTTCGGCGTCTTCGTCTATCTGCTGGGCTGGCTGTTCCTGCCGCAGGAAGGTGACCCCGTTTCCGCGTTCGAGGGCCTGATCGGCCGGGGGCGCGCGTCGAGCTCGCCGGCGTTCGCGGTGCTGCTGCTGCTTTTGCTTTTCCCCGGTCTCACCTGGACCTTGAGCGGCGGCTGGATGACCGACGGCACCGGCCTGATCGGCTTCGCGCTGATGGCCGTCGCGCTGTACCTGCTGCACCGCAACCGCGGTCAGTTCAACCGGCCGACGATGCCCGCTCCGGCCTATCCGACGGCCGCGTTCTCGATGGCGTCCGCGTCGGCGGCCTCCACCTCGACGGCGACCGAAGGCGGCTGGGACCCGCTCGCGGCCGACCCGTCGGCCTGGGACCTGCCGAACGCTTCGCCGTCCGGCGGGCTGCCGCCGCAGACCCCTCCGCCGCCTCCCGCGCCGCCGGCGCCTCGCGGCCGCAAGTCGAAGATCGGCGCCGCGACCTTCGGGCTCGCCGTGCTGGTGGCCGGCGTCGGCACCGTCCTTGGGCTGGACGGCGAGACTTGGTTCACCCCGCAGCACGTCGTCGGGCTCACCCTCGGTGTGGTCGGTATCGGGCTGGTGGCCGGTGCGTTCGTCCGGGGTGGTCGCGGACTGATCGGGCTGGCGGTGCCGCTGGCGATCGTCGGGATGGCGCTCACCACGGTCCCGTTCGAGAACTTCTCCGTGAAGGGCGGCGTCGAGGACCTGAAGGCGACGCCGAGCCAGGTATCCGAGGTGCTGCCGGAGTATCGCCGCTCGGCGGGAGACATCGACGTCGATCTGACCAAGCTGCCCGCAGGTGCGTCGGTGACCACGAAGGTCTCCAACGGGGCGGGTAACTCGACGGTGCTCGTGCCGGCGGGTGCCGAAGTGAAGGTCTCCTGCGAGACGGGAGCGGGCGAGGTCGACTGCCTCGGTCAGTCCCGCTCGGGGGTCGGCGAGGACGCCGTCGACTTCACCGCGCCGGGCGACAACGGGCAGAAGATCACTCTGCAGGTCAAGAACGGTGTCGGGAACGTGGAGGTGCGCCGTGGCTGAGTACGACTACGACAACTACGACAGCACGCAGACTCAGTCGGCTCGGCCCGCGAAGCGCGGGGTGGACGTCTTCACCCTGATCATCGGGATCGCGACGCTGCTCGTGTCGGGTTACGTCCTCTCGGACGGCGCCTCGTGGCTCCCGCAGTTCGACTTCCGGTGGGTCATGGCGGGTGGGGCGATCTTCGTCGGCGTCCTGCTTCTCGCCGCTTCGGTGCGCAAGAGCCGCCGCTAGCGGCCCCGCTCACGATCCACCCCACTCCGAAGGCCCCGGCCCCTCGCCGGGGCCTTCGCCTTGCCCGCACCCGCTCGATGGTGCCCGGCGGTTTGGACGTCACGTCCAGGACAACCCGGGTGAGCTCGGCGACCTCGTTGGTGGTTCGGGTCGAGATCCGCTCGAGCACGTCGTAGGGCAGGCGCGTCCAGTCGGCGGGTCATCGCGTCCTCGGACAACACCGGCCGCAGCACCACCGGATGTCCGTAGGTACCCCCGTCGCCGCCCCGCCCGCCCCTGGACACCGTCCTTGGCATGCGGACGGCGTCGCATTTCGGTGGGCCCACGATGAGCTCGACTCCTGCCCCTACCCAGGAGCGGCCGAGGAAGCGCTCGCCCAGCTCGACGACGCTTACGCGAACTGGAATCGAGAGCGTCCGAGGGCTGGACGCCGACAGTTTTGCCCGCCCGCGCGGTCCAGCCGAGGGCCCCTACGCGGACGAGCCGCTCCCCCGACGCTCGTCCTCCACATCAACCGCGAAATGATCCATCACTCCGCCGAGGTACTACCCTCCGCGTCCTTTACTTGCGTCACACCAGCCCCACCAGGCCCGAACCCGCGTTTAGCGGGCTAACCGCGCCTCGGAGGCGACGTTGGCCCGCTAAACGCGATGCCGGACATGGAAGGAGCACGACCGCGAGCGCCATGCCGAGCAGGAACTGGTGATCGTGAACGCCTATCGGAAGCCGCCAGCACCGAGGCCAGCCCGAATCCCTTCAAATACCAGAACAGTCTAGATCCAAGAAGAGCCCCTGTTCCAGGGGCTGGACGGGGTTGAAGAGCTGTACCGGAACTCAGGAGTTATTTCTTGCTGGCAAGCTGAACTGCACGTCTGGCAGGTGGGCTACTACGCTGGTCAACGTGACCGGTTGCTCCCTGCCGCCCATTTCCGTCGGCGATCTTGGCACGCCATGCACCGGATCGGGCATGCCGTACCAAGATCGCCAAGACGTGTGATCTCAAGTAAGGTGCGGGATCAGTCAGTAGTCGACATAGAGGTACCACGTCAGATATGGGCTCAGGTCGCACGAATATCCGTAGATGATGCCGCGCACCAGCATTTTCGCACCGGCCTCATTGCAGGCACTGCGTGACCAGTACCAGTCGTAGTACTCATGCTGGCCAACCTGGGTCTGCGGAACAATTTTCTGCACCGCACTAGCGGCAGGTGGAACAACTTGCTGCACCGCACTAGCGGCAGGTGCTGCCGTCGCCGGACTGCCGCCTGCAAGCAGCGCGCCACCTAGCGCAAATGCGGTAATTCCTGCGGAGATGAGTTTACGCATCGTCAATCCCTTTCTTGCCCGGATCATTGGACGTTACGACAATTACAGCCATGCCGGTCGTCATGTCATCGAAGAAAACCTCCCGCCCAGTAGTCGAAATAGAGGTACCACGTCAAATATGGGCTCAGGTCGCACGAATATCCGTAGATGATGCCGCGCACCAGCATTTTCGCACCGGCCTCATTGCAGGCACTGCGTGACCAGTACCAGTCGTAGTACTCATGCTGGCCAACCTGGGTCTGCGGAACAATTTTCTGCACCGCACTAGCGGCAGGTGCTGCCGTCGCCGGACTGCCGCCCGCAAGCAGCGCGCCACGCTAGAGCCAATGCGACGAGCGAGTGTGCTGACGATCCTCAGCGAATCAACAACAGGACTCTAAGGACGATTCGCAGTTCGCGATCCAAGGCTCCCCCTCAGGACTTCCAATACCTGGACTGATCACGCCACGCTGAGAGCTAACGTATCGCCCTTGAATCGTGCTGCGCGTCCACCATTTGAGTGAATCTCACTACAAGCGAGATTCACTGGACATGCCTGCAAAGGTGCGACGATAGTCCCACAGAACCGACCAGTCGACTACGAAATTCGTATCGGCGAATAACAGACAACTTTTCGGCCGCCGGTGAGTCGAGGACAAGTTTTTTACGGAAAATAGAGGCACTGACCGGAATGCCGTGGAAGTAGAACGTGCTGGAGCTGACGGGGATCACACAAGGGGAAGTCAGGAAGCCCGGCTGGCCTGAAGCCGATGGATGCCTACAGCTTGACGCGGACGCGTTCGGGTTGAAGGTGCGGAACCCGGTCCGGTCGGGCCCAGGTAGGGGGTGTCTCGGTCCAGGCGTCGGTGAGCATGGTGCGTTTCTCGCCGACATTGGCGACATCCCATTTCGCTTCCGCTTCCTCCCGCGTCAACCGTGGTCAGCCGGTCCGAGATTTGAACGCGGGCGACCTTGATCGCCGCAGTTGACGAACGGCGAAGGCCTCCCGCTTCGACTTCCGATGGATCGTCACAGGGGGCGCGGTGTTCGTGGGCCTGCTCGACCCGTCCTTCCGCGGCAAACCAGGAGGGCCCGGAACCCACATCCGGGACCTCCGTCCGGTCACTCCCACTCGATGGTGCCCGGCGGCTTGGACGTGACGTCCAGGACCACCCGGTTCACCTCGGCGACCTCGTTGGTGATGCGGGTCGAGATCCGCTCCAGCACCTCGTAGGGCAGCCGCGTCCAGTCCGCGGTCATCGCGTCCTCGGACGACACCGGCCGCAGCACGATCGGGTGCCCGTAGGTTCGCCCGTCGCCCTGGACGCCGACGCTGCGGACGTCGGCCAGCAGCACCACCGGGCACTGCCAGATCTCGCCGTCGAGCCCGGCCGCGGTGAGTTCCTCGCGCGCGATGGCGTCGGCCGCGCGCAGCGTCTCGAGCCGCTCGGCGTCGACGGCGCCGATGATCCGGATGCCGAGCCCCGGGCCGGGGAACGGCTGCCGCTGCACGATCGTCTCCGGCAGCCCGAGCTCCAGCCCGACGCGGCGCACCTCGTCCTTGAACAGCAGGCGCAGCGGCTCGACGAGCTCGAACTGCAGGTCGTCGGGCAGTCCGCCGACGTTGTGGTGGCTCTTGATGTTCGCCGCGCCCTCGCCGCCACCGGACTCGACGACGTCCGGGTACAGCGTGCCCTGGACGAGGAACTTGTAGTCGCCCTCGGCCTTGAGGTCGCGCTCGGCCTGCTCGAACACGCGGATGAACTCGCGGCCGATGATCTTGCGCTTCTCCTCGGGGTCGGTGACCCCGGCGAGCGCGTCGAGGAACCGGTCGCGCGCGTCGACGGTCACCAGGTTGACCCCGGTCGCGGCGACGAAATCGCGTTCGACCTGGGTGCGCTCGCCGGAGCGGAGCAGACCGTGGTCGACGAACACGCAGGTCAGCCGGTCACCGATGGCGCGCTGGACCAGCGCGGCGGCCACGGCGGAGTCGACGCCGCCGGAGAGCCCGCAGATCGCCCTGCCGTCGCCGACCTGCTCGGCGATGCGCTTGACCTGGTCGTCGACGATGGACGACGTCGTCCACTGCGGCTTGATGCCCGCGATGTCGTGCAGGAAGCGGCGGAGCACCTCCTGGCCGTGCGGCGAATGGTGCACCTCGGGGTGGTACTGGACGCCGGCGAAGCGGCGCTCGACGTCTTCGAACCCGGCGACGGCGGCGCCGTCACTCGACGCGGTCACGGTGGCGCCCTCGGGGGCCTTGGTGACGCTGTCGTTGTGGCTCATCCAGGCGGGCTGGTTGCTCGGGAGGCCGGCGTGCAGCACGCCGCCTTCACCGGCGACGCGGACTTCGGTGCGGCCGAACTCGCGGATCCCGGTCGGTTCGACCGTGCCGCCGAGGGCCTGCGCGAGCACCTGGTGGCCGTAGCAGATCCCGAGGATCGGCACGCCCGCGTCGACAAGGCCGGGCGCGAGCGCGGGGGCGTTCTCCGCGTACACGCTGGAAGGACCACCGGAAAGGATGATCGCGGCGGGGTTCTTGGCGAGGATGTCCTCGGCGGTGGCGGTGTGCGGGACGACCTCGGAGTAGACCTGGGCCTCACGCACGCGGCGCGCGATCAGTTGCGCGTACTGCGCCCCGAAGTCCACGACGAGTACCGGACCGGTGGGACTGGGCACCTGAAACCTCCAGATCAGAGCAGTACGCTTCCCTACCATCGTCCCAGGTGGGCCGGGTCACCTCGCCGCCAACCCCCTCACGATTCAGGACAGCGGATGACCGCGAGGCGTCCTACCGTCCGGGACATGGACATCGACTGGAGCAAGGAACTCTCCGAACAGCTCGACTGGCATTGGACGCAGCACCTGCGGCCCCGGCTGGACACCCTCACCGACGACGAATACCTCTGGGAACCCGTCGAGGACTGCTGGACGATCCGCCCGGGTGAGAACGGCGCTTTCACGATCGACTGGGCGTATCCGGAGCCGTCTCCGCCGCCGGTGACGACGATCGCGTGGCGCCTCGCGCACATCGTCATCGGCGTCTTCGCGATGCGGAACGCGTCGCATTTCGGCGGCTCGCCCGTCGACTACCAGACCTTCCCCTACGCAGGTTCCGCCAAGGAAGCGCTGGAGCAGCTCGACGACGCCTACGCGCGCTGGCGGGACGGCGTCCGCGGCCTCACCGCCGAAGACCTCGCGCGCCCCTGCGGCGAGGCCGAAGGCCCGTACGCGGAGTACCCGCTCGCGGCGCTCGTCCTGCACATCAACCGCGAGGCCATCCACCACGGCGCCGAGGTCCTCCTCCTGCGCGACCTCTACCGGTCCCGTCCGCGAGCGGATCGCGTTTAGCGGGCTAAACGCGACGCGCCCATACTGGGGCCAGCCGAGGAAAGGACCCGTCTTGCGAGCGACTCTCATCTACGGCGCCGGCGACGTACGCGTCGAGACCGTCCCGGACCCGAAGCTGAGCGAACCGACCGACGCCCTCCTCCGGGTGGTCCGGTCCTGCATCTGCGGCAGCGACCTCTGGCCGTACGGCAGCATGCCCGCACGCGATCGCGGCGTCCGGATCGGGCACGAGTTCCTCGGCGTCGTCGAGGCCGTCGGCTCCGACGTCACCACGCTCAAGCCGGGCGACCTGGCCGTCGCGCCGTTCGTCTACTCCGACAACACCTGCCAGTTTTGCCGCGAAGGCCTCCACACCTCGTGCCTGAACGGCGGCAACTGGGGCGCGAAGGGCGTCGACGCCGGCCAGGGTGAGGCCGTCCGCGTCCCGCAGGCCGACGGCACGCTGGTGAAACTGCCGCACACCGAGGACGACGACCTGCTCGCCTCGTTCCTCACGCTGTCCGACGTGTTCGCGACCGGCCACCACGCCGCGGTCAAGGCGGGCGTGAACGAGCGCACCACCGTCACCGTCATCGGTGACGGTGCCGTCGGCCTCTCCGCGGTCCTCGCGGCGAAGCGGCTCGGCGCCGAGCGCATCATCCTGATGGGCCGTCACCGGACCCGCACGGACCTCGGCCGCGAATTCGGCGCGACAGACGTCGTAGCCGAGCGCGGCGACGAAGGCATCGAGAAGGTGCGAGAGCTGACAAACGGCGAAGGCACGCACACCGTTCTCGAATGCGTCGGCACGAAGCCCGCCTTCGAGATGGGCGTCGGCACGGTCCGTCCCGGCGGCACGGTCAGCCGCGTCGGCGTGCCGCAGTACGCCGAGGGTCCGATCGGCCCGTCGCTCTTCCGCCGCAACATCACCATCACCGGCGGTGTGGCGCCCGCGCGCCACTACATCCCCGAACTGCTCGAAGACGTCGTCGAGGGCAAGTACCAGCCCGGCAAGGTCTTCGACCGGACCATCGGGCTCGAAGAGGTCCCCGACGGCTATCGCGCCATGGCGGACCGCGAAGCGCTCAAGGTGCTCGTCAAGCCCTGACTGCAATACCTTCTTACCCATGGACATGATCACCCCGGAGCCGCGCCCCGCCTGGATCGCCGGACGCCCCGAGCAGGGCGCTTCGACGGTCACCGTGCACCACCCCTTCGACGGCAGCGAAGTCGCCACCGTCGCGGTGCCCGGACCGGAGCAGGTCGAACGAGCGGTGAGCGCGGCGGCGAGCGTCGCGAAGGAGTTCCGGCGTTCCTCGGCGCACAGCCGTGCCGCGGCGCTCGACCACGTTTCGCGCGTCATCGCCGGCCGGGCCGAGGAGATCGCCGAAGTCATCACCGCCGAGAACGGCAAGCCGCTCAAGTGGGCCGACGCCGAGGTGCGGCGTGCGGTGTCGGTGTTCCGGATCGCGGCCGAAGAGGCCCGCCGGTTCAGCGGCGACCTGCAACGCCTGGACACCGACCCGGCGGGCGAGGGCAGGCTGGCACTGACCCGGCGCATCCCGCGCGGCCCGGTGCTGGGCATCGCGCCGTTCAACTTCCCGCTGAACCTGGTGGCGCACAAGGTCGCGCCGTCGCTCGCGGTCGGCGCGCCGATCATCGTCAAACCCGCGCCGCGCACGCCGTTGTCCGCGCTGATCCTCGGCGAGATCCTGGCCGAGACGGACCTGCCGGAAGGCGCGTTCTCGGTGCTGCCACTCGGCAACGAGGAGACGTCGGCGCTGGTCGCCGATCCTCGGCTGCCGGTCGTGTCGTTCACCGGTTCGGGTCCGGTCGGCTGGTCGATCGCGGATGCCGCGCCGCGCAAGCACGTCGTGCTCGAACTCGGCGGCAACGCGGCCGCGGTCGTCCTCCGCGACTGGCCGGATCCGGAGGGTGCCGCGGAGCGCATCGCGACCTTCGGAAACTACCAGGCCGGGCAGTCCTGCATCGCCGTGCAGCGGGTCATCGTCGAACGCGAGGTCGCCGAAGAATTCGTGCCCGCCTTGGTGGAAGCCGTGCGGGCACAGCGAACCGGTGACCCGTACGACAAGAACACCGACGTGGGCCCGGTCGTCGACGAGGCCGCCGCGGAACGGATCGTCGCCTGGATCGACGAGGCCGTCGCCGCGGGCGCGAAGATCCTCACCGGCGGCAAGCGAGAGGGCGCGACGGTGGAACCGACCGTGCTCACCGACGTGCCACCGTCCACAAAGGCCTGGGCGGAGGAGATCTTCGGCCCGGTGCTCGCCGTGTCCATTGTGGATGGTGTCGACGAGGCTTTCGCGTCGGTCAACGAATCCGCCTATGGATTGCAGGCCGGCGTGTTCACCCGCGACGTGCATCTCGCCTTCTACGCGTCGACAGAACTCGAAGTCGGCGGCGTGATCATCGGCGATGTCCCGAGCTACCGCGCGGACCAGATGCCGTACGGCGGCGTCAAGGGATCGGGCGTCGGCAGGGAAGGCGTCCTCGCCGCGATGCACGACCTCACCGAGGAACGGGTCACCGTCTTCACCGGCATCGACCTCTAGCCGGGGGTGATGGCCTGCGCGAACCCGAACACCTTGTCCGGGTCGTAGGTCTTCGCCACTTGCTTGAGGCGGGCGGCGTTGCCGCCGTAGTAGGCGGTCATCCAGTCGGGCAGGGCGGGGTCGATGTAGTTGACGTAACCCCCGCCCAGCCCGAGCCCCGCCACCACTTCCGCGACGGAATCCGTTGCCACGGAACGGTTGCGCGCGTCGGCCTGACCGTAGATCTGCACGCTGCCGATCGCCTTCCGATGCCAGAACGCGGTGGCGTCCGGAGCGATGTCGGCGACCGCGCCGCCGAGCCCGTCGACCAGCAGGTCCATTCCGCGCCTGCCCTTGAGGACGGACGTCAGTTTCGCGGGATCCGCCGGCTCACTGAGAATCCGCGACGAGGCCACAAAGGACTGTCGGGTTTCACCGCCGGAGAAATACTTCATCGCGCCGAGATAGTCGAGCTGTTTGACCGAACGCGTCGCGCCGCCGAAGCGGTCCAGGATCTTGCCCAAGGAATCGGAATCGCCTACGTAGCAACCGGAAACGCGCGCGCCGACCGGTGATCCGCCGGACAGTACGACGTTCGCCCACAACTCCGGCGGCGCTTCGGGAAGCCAGCGCTGCCACTCCGCGACGACGTCGTCCGCGCTGCCTGCCGGGAAACGCAAGGAGAAAACCGAAACCGCCGACGGCGCCGGATCCGTGCGGAAGGTGAACGAGGTGACCACGCCGAAGTTGCCGCCTCCCCCACCGCGCAACGCCCAGAACAATTCGGGTTCGGAATCCGCCGACGCCGTCCGGAGTTTCCCGTCCGCCGTGACGACCTGCGCGGACACCAGATGATCGCAGGTGAGTCCGTATTTCCGGGCGAGCACCCCGATTCCGCCGCCGAGCGTCAGCCCGGCGATCCCGACGCTGGGGCACGAACCCGCCGGCAGGCACCGGCCCGCGCCGCCGAGCGTGGCGTAGACGTTCTTCAGCTTCGCGCCCGCGCCGATCACGACCTGTTCACCTTGGACGTCCACAGAGGACATACCGCCGAGGTCGATCATCAAGCCACCGTCGGGAACCGAGTAGCCGGCGTAGCTGTGCCCGCCACTGCGCGCGGCTATGGGAACCCGCCGTGCGGCGGCGGAAACGGCGGCCTGCACGTCTTCAGGCTTGGCACATTGGGCGATCGCGGCGGGCTTGAGGCCGTCGAAGGCCGGATTGAACACGCGCTTGGCGTTGTCGTAACCGGAATCCCCAGGCAGGAGCAGGGAGACTTTGGTCCGTAACGCCGCCCAGTCCGGCGGGCCGGACGGCGGCGTGACGCTGGTGCTCGGCGGCAAGGAAGTGCCTGGAGCCGAACTGGGCGCCTGCACGGGAGGCGCGGCAGAACACGCCGTCGCGGCCGCCCCGGCCACGGTCGCGCCGGCGAGCTTGAGGAACGCCCTTCTCTCCATGCCCGATAGACGCCCAGCGGGCGGGCAGGTTGCGGCCCTACCCCCGAAGGTGTGCGCTCACCGGCACGACCAGCGGCGTACCGGAAACCGGATCCGCCATGACCTTCGCCGTCAGGCCGAAGATCTCGTCGAGCAGCGGCTCGGTGAGGACTTCCGCGGGCGGCCCTTGCGCGACGATCCGGCCGTCCCGCATCGCGACCAGCTTGTCCGCGTACCTGGCGGCGAGATTGAGGTCGTGCAGCACCATCACCACGGTGGTCCCGCGTTCGTTGTGCAGCCGGTACACCAAGTCCAGCACATCGATCTGATGCGCGAGGTCGAGGTAGGTGATCGGTTCGTCGAGCAGGAGCAGCCCGGTCTCCTGTGCCAGCGTCATCGAGATCCACGCCCGCTGCCGCTGCCCGCCGGAAAGCTGGTCGACGACCCGGCCGGCGTGCTCGTCCATCCCGGTCAGCCGCAGTGCCCGATCGATCGCCTCGTCGTCGGAGGACGACCACTGCCGGTACCAGCTCTGATGCGGATGCCGCCCCCGGCGGACCAGGTCGGAGACCGTCAGCCCTTCGGGTGCGGACGGCGTCTGCGGCAACAGGCCGATGATCTTGGCGACCTCGCGGGTCGGCAGCTTCTCGATCCGCTCGCCGTCGAGCAGCACCGCGCCCTGCCGTGGCTTGAGCAACCTCGCCAGCGCGCGCAGCAGCGTCGATTTGCCGCAGCCGTTGGGGCCGATGATCGCGGTGACGGTCCCGTCGAGGACGTCGAGGTCGAGGCCGGTCACGACGGGCGTTTCGCCGTAGCCGAGTTCCAATTCCCGGGCACGCAGTCTGGCTTTCACGCGCGCTCCTCCTTACGGCTGCGGACGAACAGGAAGATCAGGTAGGGCGCGCCGAGGATCGCCGTCA
Organism: Amycolatopsis sp. NPDC052450; assembly: GCF_044547565.1. Lineage (NCBI taxonomy): Bacteria > Bacillati > Actinomycetota > Actinomycetes > Pseudonocardiales > Pseudonocardiaceae > Amycolatopsis > Amycolatopsis sp. NPDC052450. Next base: position 32,436 of record NZ_JBIUAQ010000005.1, read on the forward strand.
GCACTCCGACCGGGAGCCCGGACAGCCCCGGCGTCACCCGGACGGCGAAATCCGCGCCGACGGTCAGCAACGCGCCGAGGACCATCGATCCGAACAGCGGCGGCTGCGCCGAGCGGACCAGCCGCAGGGCGATCTGCGGGGTGGCCAGTGCGACGAAGGTGATCGGGCCGGCGGCCGCGGTGGCGACGGCGGCCAAGGCCGCGCCGAGCAACAGCAGGGTCGCGCGGGCGCCGTCGACCCGGATACCGAGGCCGCGCGCGGTGTCGTCGCCGAACTGCAGGCCGCCGATGGTGTGCCCGGCGACCAGCGTGATCGGCGCGAGCACGGCCAGCGCGAGCAGGACCGGCGCGACCGATTCCCAGCCGACGTCGGCGAGGCTGCCGACGATCCACGTCGTCGCCCGCGCGGCGTTGTCGACGTCTCCGATGGTCAGCATCCAGTAGACGAGGTTGTAGCCGACCGCCGACAGCGCGATGCCGATCAGGACGAGCCGGTAGCCGTCGATCCCGCGCCGCCACGAAAGCGCGTACAGCAGGATCCCCGCGATCACGCCGCCCGCCAGCCCGGCGAGGGGGACGCCCAGCGTGCTCGCCAGTCCGCTGACCTGGCCGCCGGTGCCCCCGGCGACGATCACGCCGACCGCGCCGACGCCCGCGCCCCAGGTGATGCCGAGGATGTCCGGGCTGGCCAGCGGATTCCTGGCGACGGTCTGGAACAGCGCGCCGGACAGCCCGAGGGCCGCGCCGACGCCGATCGCGGTCAGCGTGCGGGGCATCCGCAGGTCGAAGATGATCCCGCGTTCCCGCGCGGTGCCACCACCGAACAGTGTCTTCAGGACGTCGCCGAGGCCGATGTGCGAGGTGCCGATGCCGATGTTCAGCGCCGCGACCAGCACCAGCGCGACCGCCGCGAGGGTCACGACGGCGAGCGTCCTCGGCCGGACGGTCCAGGCCGCCGGGCCGAGCGAGATCACCTTGGGAGCCGTCATATCCGTGCCAAGCCCTTCTTGCGGACCAGGTGGACGAACACCGGCACGCCGAGCACCGCCAGCATGATGCCGACCTCCAGGTTGTCCGAGGCGACGACGCGGCCGAGCAGATCCGCCGCCAGCAGCAGGATGGCGCCGAGCACGGCGGAGAACGGCACCAGCCACCGGTAGTCGGGGCCGCTGATCGCCCGCGCGAAATGCGGCACCAGCAGGCCGAGGAACGCGATCGGCCCGCAGGCGGCGACGGCGGCACCGGTCAGCAGCGTGATCGCGGCGACCCCGAGCAGCCGCGTGCGCCCGACCCGCCGTCCGAGCGCGACGGCGACGTCGTCACCGAGCGCCAGCGTGTTCATCCCCGGCGTGTTGATGACCGCGAGCAGCAGGCCCACCGCCACGAACGGGGCGATCTGGCCGATCATCGCGGGGTCCCGGCCGGCGATCGAACCCACGTGCCAGAACCGGTAGGTCTCCATCCCGCGGTCGTCGCCGAGCACGATCGCGGAGATGACGCCGTTGAGCAGAGCGCTCACCGCGGCTCCGGCCAGCGCGAGCGTCACCGGCGTGGCGCCGCGGCCGCCGACCGCGCCGAGCAGGAACACCACGGCGCTCGCGATCAGGGCGCCGGCGAAACCGAACCAGATGAACGCGTACAGGTCGTCGATGCCCAGCACGACGACGGCGAGGACGACCGCGAACGCCGCACCCTGGGTGACACCGAGCAAGCCGGGGTCGGCGAGCGGATTCCGGGTGTGGCCCTGCATGAGCGCGCCGGCCGCGCCGAGCGCGAGCCCCGCGAGGACACCGAGCAGCGTGCGCGGGACGCGTAACGAACGGACGATCAGATGATCCGGCACACCGGCGGGATGGAAGATCGCGTCCCAGACGACACCCAAAGGAATCGAACGCGCACCGAGGGCGATGCTCGCGACGCAGATCACAGCCAGAAGTGTGACGAGCAGGACTCCCGCTGTCGGCTTCCCAACACGAACTTCCACTGTGGACATCCGCCATCCTATGCTCCGGTTAGGAAAGCCTAACCGCACAGAAAGAGTGGCCCATGACCCCACCCCGGCGCGCAGTCCTCGCCCTCGCCGTGACAGCCTGCCTGGCACTCTCCGCCTGCGGTGGCGGTGAACAGGAAGCCGCTTCCCCCGGCACCGGCCAAAGTGGATTCCCGCGCACCGTCGAACACGTGATGGGGTCGGCCCAGATCGAAAAGCAGCCCGCCACCGTCGCGGCGCTCGACTCGAGCTACGTCGATGCCACGCTGGCGCTCGAGACGAAACTGGTGGCGTACACCAAATATCGCAACTACGACAAGCTGCCGGACTACCTTGGCGACGACCGCAAGTACGCCGAAGGGGCCAAGGAGATCGGCGCGCTCGAGAGCCCGGACATCGAGCAACTGTACGACATCAAGCCGGATCTGATCGTTTCCGCGAAGGTGCGGCACGAGAAGTTCTACGCGGAGTTCAGCAAGGTCGCACCCACGGTGTTCAGCCAGACCACCGGTGCCACCTGGAAGGACAACATCCGGCTGCTCGGCAAGGCGCTGGGCAAGGAAGCGTTGGCAGAGCAGAAGATCAAGTCCTACGAGGAGCGGGCCCGCAAGGTCGGCGACGCGATCAAGGCGAAGCTCGGCAAGCCCGCGGCCGTCTCCGTGGTCCGCTTCATCGAGGGCGAGCCGACGGTGCGGCTCTACAGCAGCGCGTCGTTCCCCGGCACCGTGATGGCCGACGCCGGGCTCCAGCGCCCCGCGGGCCAGCCGGACAACAAGGCGAAGATCTCCAACGACCTGAGCCAGGAGGAGATCGGGAAGCTCGACGCCGAGGCGATCTTCATCGCCAGCTACACCGATGAGACCAAGCAGGCCGAAAACCCCATGACGAAGTTCCAGTCGAACCCGCTTTGGGGAACTCTCAAGGGAAAGAAGATCGACGTCAACGACACCACCTGGTTCACCTCGGTGAGCCTGCAGGGTGCGAGCGCCATGCTCGACGACATCGCCAAGCAGTTCGGCGTGGACTCGTTCCGGAGCTGATCACGTCCTCTTTGGACGGTGGTGTCACAGCCAGCGCGGAAGCGTGGGCACGTCACCATCCAAAGAGGACCCATCGCTGCGACCGGTGACCCAGGCCAATACCTCGCCGCGGGTCCCGGTCAGCGTCGTCAGTTCGCCTTCGCTCATCCGCCACTCGTGGCGGTACCCGTTCTCTGCGGCGGCGACCAGGAGCACGGCGGGCAGTTCGCCGCCGTACATCCCGATGGCGTTGCCGACGACGGTGTCGAACTCGTCGCCGAGCAGATCGGCGACGCGGGCGAAGTCGTAGCCGAAGTCGAGGTCGGCCAGATGGATCGAGGTTTCGGAGAGCCGGAGCCAGAGCACGAACTCCGCCGAGATGTCACGCCCCTGCCTGGCTCGCACCCGGGCCTGCCACGCGCCGTCCGGCAGGCTTTCCGCGACCTCGACGAAGCGCGCGGCGGAGCCGACGACGTCCTCGGCGATCTCCTCGACCGACCGGTACGCGCCCTTCTCGATGTCGTGATCCCTCACCGTTTCACCGGCGTACATCGGCGTCTCGACGCCCGATTTCGCCCAGGTGAGCAGGTTGACCAGGCCATCGGCGTTCCGCGCGAGGTGGGACAGCAGATGCGCTCGCGTCCAGCCGGGCAGCGCGCTGGGACCGCGCACGGCCTCCTCGTCGATCCCGCGCACGACGCGCTCCCACTCGTCATGAAGGGCGCGGACGCGGTTCAGCAGGACGTGTGCGCGTTCGGAAGCTGTCACACTCCCAATTTAGCGCCGAAGCGCCGCGGGCGCGCCCGCCGGAACCGAGGGGTTCTTCGGTGCGATCGGTTCGAGCCGCGCGTACGGCGAGTCCTGTGACGGCCTGCTGTCCCGCTCACCCTTGTTGGGCCAGAACGAGAAGGCCCGCTCGGCCTGCGCGGTGATGGTCAGCGAGGGGTTCACGCCGAGGTTCGCCGTGATCGCCGAACCATCCACAATGGACAGGCCGGGATAGTTGTAGACGCGGTGGTACGGGTCGATCACGCCGTTGTCGGGCGACGTGCCGATGGGGGCGCCACCGATGAAATGCGCCGTCAGTGGGATGTCGAAGATCTCGCCCCAGGTGCCGCCCGCCATCCCGCCGATGCGGTCGGCGGTGCGGAGGTTGGCCTCGTGCCCCGCGGGGATGAAGCTGGGGTTCGGCTCGCCGTGGCCCTGTTTGGAGGTGTACTTGCGGCGGCCGAAGAGCCCGCGTTTGGTGTACGTGGTGATGGAGTTGTCGAGGCTCTGCATCACCAGCAGGATCACCGTGCGCTCGCTCCAGCGGTAGCCGTTGAGCAGCTTCACGGTCTGGACCGGGTGCTTGACCATGAAGTTCACGGCCTGACGCCAGCGCGGCACCGCCGAATCGCCTTCGGTGGCGATGGTCTGGAGCAGGCTCATCGCGTTGCTGCCCTTGCCGTAGCGGACGGGCTCGATATGCGTGTTGTCGTCGGGGTGGATCGACGACGTGATCGCGACGCCGCGGCTGAAGTTCCGGTCCTCGTCGACCGAGGTGCGGGCCGCGCCGATGATGGCCTCGGAGTTGGTGCGGGTCAGCTCGCCGAGACGCGGCGAGAGCTTCGGCAGCTTGGCGGTGTCGCGCATGCCGTGGAGCAGGTTCTGCGTGCCCCACGTGCCGGCGGCGAGCACCACCTGCGCGGCGGTGAGCTTGTGCCGGAACTTGCGCGAGGTGGTCCCGGTCTTCTTGACGCTCACCTCGTACCCACCTGCGTTCAGCGGGCTAATCGCGCTCACGGTGGTCAGCGGGATGACCTTCGCGCCGTCCTTCTCCGCAAGGTAGAGATAGTTCTTGACCAGCGTGTTCTTCGCGCCGACGCGGCAGCCGGTCATACAGGCGCCGCATTCGGTACAGCCGGTGCGCGCCGGGCCCGCGCCGCCGAAGTACGGATCCTCGGCGCGCTCCCCCGGCTTGCCGAAGTACACGCCGACGGGCGTCGGGTGGTACGAGTCCGCCACGCCCATGTCCTCGGCGACGCCCTTCATCACGACGTCCGACGGCGTGACGCTGGGGTTGGTGACGACCCCCAGCATGCGGCTGGCCTGGTCGTAATGCGGGCCGAGCTCGGACTCCCAGTCGGTGATGTGGGACCACTGCGGGTCGACGTAGAACGGCTTCAACGGGCGGTACAGCGTGTTCGCGTAGACCAGGGAGCCGCCGCCGACACCCGCGCCGGCGAGCACCATGACGTCCTTGAGCATGTGGATGCGCTGGATGCCGAAGCAGCCGACCTGAGGCGCCCAGACGTAGCGGCGAAGGTCCCAGGACGTCTTCGCGAACTCGTCGTCGGCGAAGCGGCGGCCCGCCTCGATGACGGCGACGCGGTAGCCCTTCTCGGTCAGGCGAAGGGCGGCGACACTCCCGCCGAACCCGGAGCCGACGACGATCACGTCGTAGTCGAAGTCGTCTTCAGTGGTGGTGTTACTGGCAGTCACACCTTGGACTGTAACCTCGGCCACCACTTCTGACCAGAGGTAAGTTACCGGCCAGTTACCTTCCACCCGGATGCGCGAACGCGGCTGAGGCATCATCGATCGGTGGATACGGATGCCCCGGTGGCGATCGACTTGACGCGTGACGAGCGCACGGTATTGCGCTGTAGCCTGGCGGAATGGGGAGGACCGGCCGCCTGCACCGACGACCTCGCCGTCGCGATGGGCTTCAAGGACGTGCCCGACCTCTTCGAGCAGGCGCGAAGGTTGCGCGCGGCGCTGGCCGACGAAGAACCGCTACGCGCATCGGAATGGCGCAAGACCCTGATCGCCACCGAGATCGTGTTCGCCAGCGACGTCTTCGGCTCCGGCATGGACTGGTCGATCACCACCGGCTTCGCGGACGACGAAACCCTCCCGATCCTGCGGGACCTCCAGCGAAAGATCGCCCGGGCACTCGGCTCTGCCCACTACCGCCCCCGGCCGCCAGAGCGCCTTTAGCGGGCTAAACGTGACACAGGAGGGACGCCTGGGGCTCCTGTGACACCTGAGGCACGTGAACGCAAAGCGGCCCGGATCGCGTTTAGCGGGCTAAACGCGATCCGGGCCGGGGAGCGAGCATCAGCGGCGAACGGTCAGGCCGACCCGCTGGAACTCCTTCAGGTCCGAGTAGCCCGTCTTCGCCATCGCGCGGCGAAGCGCGCCGAAGAGGTTCACGACGCCTTCGGCGTCCGAGGATGGCCCGAAGAGCAGCGTCTTCAGGTCGACGGCGTAGTCCGGGCCCAGCGCCACGCGCGAACGCGGCAGCGACGGGTGCGCGGCCGCCGACGTCCAGTACAGCCCCTGCCCCGGCGCCTCGGAGGCGGCGGCCAGCGGCGCACCCAGCATGACCGCGTCGGCACCGCAGGCGATGGCCTTGGCGATGTCACCGGACACGCTCATCCCGCCGTCGGCGAGCACGTGGACGTACCGGCCGCCGGTCTCGTCGAGGTAGTCGCGGCGCGCGGCCGCGGCGTCGACGATCGCGGTCGCCATCGGCGTCCCGATCCCGAGCACGCTGTCGGTGCTCGTCACGCCGCGGCTGGCCCCGTGGCCGACGATGACGCCTGCCGCGCCGGTGCGCATCAGGTGCATCGCGGTGCGGTAGTCGCTGACGCCGCCCGCGATCACCGGGACGTCGAGCCGTCCGATGAAGTCCTTCAGGTTCAGCGGCTCGACGTCACGCTGGACGTGCTCCGCGGAGATGATCGTGCCCTGCACGACCAGGATCTCGACACCCGCCGCGAGCAGGTCCGGCGTGAGCTCGGCGGCGTGCTGCGGGCTGACCCGCGCGGCCACCGTGACCCCGGACTCGCGGACGGTCTTGATCGCCTCGGACAACAGGTCCAGCCGGATCGGGGCGGAGTGCAGTTCCTGCAGCTCACGCACGATCGCGGTCGGGTCCTCGGTGTCCTCGGCCGCCCGGACGAGGCGGAAGATCGCGTCCTCGACGTTCGGGTGCCGCGCCCACAGCCCTTCGGCGTTGAGGACGCCCAGCCCGCCGAGCTCGCCGACGGCCACCGCGGTTCCCGGCGACACGATCGCGTCGGTGGGGTGGGTGACCAGCGGCAGCTCGAACCGGTACGCGTCGATCTGCCAGGCGGTGGACACGACCGACGACGACCTGGTGCGCCGCGACGGCACGATCTCCACGTCATCGAGGTCATACGCCCGCCGCGCGGTGCGGCCCATGCCGATCTCGACCAGATCCCGCACGTCAAGTCCCTTCTCACCGACGACCGTTACACCCCATTGTCGCTAGGCCGCGTGGGTGACCTGCGCACGGGGCACCCGAACCGGGCCCGAAGTCACACCGGCCCCACATACCCCACCTGTTTCACGTTTAGCCCGCTAAAGGCGCTCCGGGGGTGGAGAGGGTCAGAAGGAGACCTTCTCCACGGAGTCGGTCCGGAGGACGGATTCCTGCGAGAAGGCCTTCTTGTAGTCGGTCCGGATCTCTTCGATCTCGCGGTTCGCGTCACGGTCGCTGAACGGGTACACGACGATGATCACCTTCGACCTCTCCCGCGAGATCGCCCCGTCCGAACCGCGCCACCGGCCGCGTCCGGTCAGCTCGGTGAACCCGTCCGGGAACCTCGGCGTGACGGCCTTGTCGGTGAACGCGGCGAACTCGGCGTCGGTCAGCTCCCCGCCGCCCGGCTTCGTCGTGCCGAAGTACAGCTCGGTTCGTTTCCACAGCTCACCCGGTGACGCCTGGAGAGCGGCGGCCTCGGGTGCGGAAGGCGCGGCGGAAGCGGTGGGGACGGCGGAAGCCGCCACCCCGCCGCCGAGCCCGAGGGCAGCGGCGGCGAAGACGGCCAGCGCGGTGCGCCGCGAAGTAAAGGACATCGGTTCCTCCCAGGGAGACTTGATCAGCGGACCAAGTCTCCCGAGAACGGAACCGAACGCGTAAGTGTCCTAAAGGGCGGACTACCGGGTGGTGTAGTTCGGCGCCTCGACGGTCATCGTGATGTCGTGCGGGTGGCTCTCCTTGAGCCCGGCCGCGGTGATCCGCACCAGCTGCGCCTCCTGCAGCTCGGGGATCGTCGACGCGCCCGCGTACCCCATGCCCGACCTCAGCCCGCCCACCAGCTGGTGGACGACGTTCGCGAGCGGCCCGCGGAACGGGATCCGCCCCTCGATGCCCTCGGGGACCAGCTTGTCCTCGCTCAGCACGTCGTCCTGCGCGTAGCGGTCCTTCGAGTAGGACTTCGCCTGGCCGCGCGACTGCATGGCGCCCAGCGAACCCATGCCGCGGTAGGTCTTGAACTGCTTGCCGTTGACCAGGATCAGGTCACCGGGCGATTCGGCGGTGCCCGCGAGCAGGCTGCCGAGCATCACGGTGGACGCGCCGGACGCGATCGCCTTCGCGATGTCACCCGAGTACTGGATGCCGCCGTCGCCGATCACCGGGATCCCGGCCGGGCGCGCCGCCTGGTCGGCCTCGTAGATCGCGGAGATCTGCGGCACGCCGACCCCGGCGACGATGCGGGTGGTGCAGATGGAACCGGGGCCGACGCCGACCTTGATCCCGTCCGCGCCCGCCTCCACCAGCGCCTGCGCGCCGGCCCGGGTCGCGACGTTGCCGCCGACGATGTCGACGGTGTCGCCCAGTTCTTTCTTCAGCAGCGCGACGGTCTCGACGACGGCGCGGGAGTGCCCGTGCGCGGTGTCCACCATCAGCACGTCGACCCCGGCGTCGGCCAGCGCCATCGCGCGTTTGTGGCCGTCCGGGCCGACGCCGACGGCGGCACCGACGATCAGGCGGCCGTTGGTGTCCTTGGAGGCGTTGGGGTACTGCTCGGTCTTGACGAAGTCCTTGACCGTGATCAGCCCGCGCAGCTTGCCCGCCCCGTCGACGATCGGCAGCTTCTCGATCTTGTGGCGGCGCAGCAAGCCGAGCGCGGCCTCCGCGGTGACCCCGACCTGCGCGGTGACCAGCGGCGGCTTCGTCATCACCTCATGCACCGGGCGGGTGTGGTCGACCTCGAACCGCATGTCGCGGTTGGTGATGATGCCCACCAGGTTTCCGGCCGCGTCCGTCACCGGCACACCGGAGATCCGGAACCGCGCGCACAGCGCGTCGACCTCGGCGAGGGTGTCCTCGGGCGAGCACGTGACCGGGTCGGTCACCATGCCGGCTTCGGAGCGCTTCACGACCTCGACGGCGGCGGCCTGGTCGTCGATCGGCAGGTTGCGCTGCAGCACGCCCATTCCGCCCTGGCGCGCCATCGCGATCGCCATCCGGCCTTCGGTGACCGTGTCCATGGCGGCGGAGACCAGCGGGATGTTCAGGGTGACGTTGCGGGAGAGCCGGGTGCGGGTGCTGACCGCACTGGGCACCACGTCGGACTCGGCCGGCAGCAGCAGCACGTCGTCGAAGGTCAGCCCGAGCATGGCGAACTTGCTCGGGACGGGGGCGGTGACGCTGTCGCTGGTCATAGCAGGCGAACGGCCTTCCTAGCGGTGACTAATGGGGGCCGCCGTGGCTGTTGGCATCACGGCGAGGGCCTGCCCCTCATGATATCCGGGCCGGGCGGCCGCCCGGCCCGGGTGGGCGCCCGGTAGCGTGCAGGCGTGCCGCAAGATGCGTTGCCCCCAGACCCGTTCGCGGATGACCCGGACGACCCGGCCCGCGCGTTCATCGACGACGCTGACCGGCTCGATGAGCCGATCAGCGACGACGAGCGCACCGAGTTGCTGGCCGACCTCTCCGATCTCGCCGTCTACCAGGCGCTTCTCGAACCGCGCGGAGTACGCGGGATCGTGGTCGACTGCGGTGAATGCGACGAACCCCACTACCACGACTGGCATCTGCTGCGCGCCAGTCTCGAACAGCTGCTCGCCGACGGCCGGATGCGACCGCACGAGCCCGCGTTCGATCCGAACCCCGGTGACTACGTGAGCTGGGACTACTGCCGCGGGTTCGCGGACGGTGTCACCGCCAACGAGAGCGCCTACTGATCGCGTTTAGCCCGCTGAAGTCGAGCGACTTCAGCGGGCTAAACGCGATTTGAGACGCATAACAAAAGGGCCTGGTGAGAGCGATCTCACCAGGCCCTTCGGCGTATTCGGGGTGCTACGTCGTCTCGCCCGCGGCGGGCGCCTGCGCTCCGGCACCGGGTGTCGGCTCGTTCCGCGAGCCACCGGGATCGTTCCCCGAGGCCGGCGGTGTCGTCGACGTCGTGGGGGGCGGCGGTTCACTGGACGAGGTCGGCGGAGTCGGCGAAGGAGTCGTGGTGCCCGGCAGACTCGTGCCGGGGTTGCCGCCTCCGGGCAGCGACGTCGGCGGAGCGGTCGGCTGCGGGCTGGGCGGAGGCGTGGTCGCGACCGGGGTCTGCGACGGTGACTGCTGATCCGGCGGCAGCGGCTGCTGCCCGGGGTTCTGCAGCTGAGCACTCAGCTGGCGGTGCTGTTCGAGCAGCTGGTCGCGGTTCTCTTCGTCGGTCACCTGGCTCAGCGCGGCCTGTGCCTCGTCGAGCGCCTTGCGCGCGTCGTCGAGACGTCCACCGGCGAGCGCGAGGTTCGCCTTTTCGAGATCGAGTTTGGCCGCCGCGGCGGCCTCGACCGACCGGGCGTGGTCGGCGTAAAGCACCTTGGTCAGTCCCCAGAGCGTGTCACCAGGCTGCGCGTCCTTCGCGGCGAGACCGGTACCGGCGAAGGCGATGGCCAGGACGGCCGCGGCGGCGGCCACCGGGACCAGCAGCCGGCGTCTTCCCCCGTGTTTGCGGGCGAGCGCGGCGGTCTTCACGGTGACGACGGCGGTGTCGACGTCGACGAGTTCCGCGAGCGGTTCGCTGTCGATGTCACGCCGCCAAGCCAGCAGCAGCGCGTTCAGCTCCTGATCGCCGAGGTCGTCGGCCATCTTCGGATCCGAGCCACCAAGGGCGTCGAGCAACGCGTCATCGGCCTGGACGGCCGAAAGATCAGCTGCGAACTCTGCTTCCGAGGGCGTCAGCCCTCTTTCGAAAGCCGTCAGTTCACGATCGGTCCCGGGGGAGAACCGATGGTCGCGATCGGTCACTCAGATCACCTCCTCAGCGGCCAGAACCTTACGTAGGCGCGCGAGGGCGCGATGCTGGGCCACCCGGACGGCGCCGGGGGTGGACCCCACGGCCTCGGCCGTCTCTTCGGCGGACAATCCCACGACCACCCGCAGGACCACGATCTCACGCTGTTTGTCGGGAAGTACACGCAGCAGCTGCGACATGCGCTCGTTCAGCTCGCCCTGGAGGGCACGCTGCTCGGGGCCGACGCCGCCCTCGATCTCGTCGGGGACTTCGGCGACCGGCTCGGCACGGTTACGGGCCGCGGCGCGATGCGCGTCGGCCACCTTGTGCTGGGCGATCCCGTAGACGAAGGCCAGGAACGGGCGGCCCTGATCACGGTACGAAGGCAATGCCGTGAGCACCGCGAGACACACCTCCTGAGCAACGTCGTCTGCGGAAGCGAACGAACGCTCCTGCCTGCCAACCCGAGCGCGGCAGTACCGCACTACCAAAGGACGGATGGCCGCCAGCAACCGCTCGACCGCTTGAGGATCACCCTCAACAGCAGCGGCGACCGGCTCATCCAGTCCGTCCCCCACATTGGCCATCGCAGACAACAGTCCCAGTGTTACGTATAGGCGTGCAAAGAGTCCGGCGTGTGACTTCGGAGACCACTACCGGTGACAGCTACCGTACCGCCCGGGCCCGCCGCCTTCGCTGACGGCCGTCATCGGCGCGCCGCCCTTCCGGCGAGCGCGCTGAACCCGGGTCTTCCTGGTTCCCTCCGCTCGTAGTCGAACTTTCAACGAGCTGGAACGCAGTGGGGTACGACGGTCCACCCTGAGGTGGACACGCTCGGGCCAGCGTGCCCGAGCGGTGAGGATAAATGCGCGAAGCGTGACGGGGAACACAGGTACGGGCCAGGGGTACACCCCCGGCCCGTTCGTCACCCGTTGTGCAATCTCAGCGATGAAAGCAAGAAAGCGTTGTCAGGAAACAAGCCCACGGCGGAATCCGTGGGCGACCGCCTGTGCGCGGTCCCGAACGCCGAGCTTGCGGAACAAGCGGCGCGCATGGGTCTTCACGGTGTCTTCGGACAGGTACAGCTCGCGGCCGATCTGTCCGTTGCTCTTGCCCTGGCTCATCCCACGAAGCACCTGAAGCTCGCGCTCGGTGAGCTGGACGCCGGGGTCGGACGGCTGACGCGGCGCCGGCACCGAGGTGCTGGCGAGCGTGTGGGCCAGTGCGGCGACCAGCTCGGGACGCGAGGCGTCCCAACGCAGGTAGCCGCGGGCACCGCCGGCGATGGCGGCGGCGATGCTGCCCGCATCGTCCGGGGCGCCGAACACGATCACGTTCGCTTGGGGGTTCGCCGAGACGAGCCGCCGGGTGGCTTCGACGCCAGTCGGGACAGCGCGCTGGGTTCCGACCAGCACGACGTCGACCGGCTGACGGGAGTACCGGGCCAGCAGCTCGTCACCGTGCGCTACGCAGTCGATGCGACTGACCCCTGGGACCGCGGACATCACTCGAGTGAGCCCTTCGCGGACACTGCGTCGGTCGTCGCAGATCAAGACCGTCGTCACGGGGTTTCCTTCCTGCAGCCGGGTGACATTCCACTTCCCCTATCGGACGCTTTAGCCCGAACCTTGACACGATCCGGTGGCTTTTTTTGAAAGTTCTTAGCCCGGTTGCCGGAATGGGCCCTCCAACAGGCTAGACGCCCTCAGCGGGGGACCCACGGAGATTCCCGTGCGAGCCGCCTCCCGCAAGGATCTGCGTGCCGTAACACTGCGTGCAACAGTTCGGCCCCTCTGAATCGATACTCATCGGCGTGTCCTGCCGAGAAGTCGGCCGACACCAGGCACGCCACCCACAGAAGTGAATTGATTTCGTATTTCTCGGCGGTTTCACGAGCGCTCTCGACCAGCGCTTTCGCCTGGTCCCGCTCAGCGGAACCGGCATTCACGATCGTCACGCCGAGTACAAGCTGTGATTTGACGACGTGCCGGGACGCACCCCTCGCCCGCGCCGTTTCCAACGCCATTTCCGCAGGTGCGATCCCCGCATGGGAAATGTTACTCGCCAGTTCGATTTCCGCGCCCACCCAACCGGCCCTGGTCCGGGTCCGCCAGTTGCCGGTGTGCGCGCCCGCACGGGCCAGCAGCCGCCGGGCGGCGGTCAGCCTGCCGCGCCCGAGGTTGTCCGCCGCGAGACCGAGGAGCGCGTCCGCCCGCGCGCCCTCGGCGTCCAGACCGTCCGGGTCGGGTTCACCGTCTGGCTCCGAGATCACCAGCGCGAGCGCTTCACCGTCGAGGACGAGCGCCGCCGCGTGCCCGCCCAGCTGCCGTCGATGTGACGCCAGCGTGCTCGCGGCCAGCGACGCGACCACCGGATCCTTGCCCGCGCGCAAACCGTTCAGCAGCGTGGCCGCGGCCGCGTACCGGCCGCGGGCACCGAGCCCGATCGCGGCCAGCAGCCGTCCGCGAGGCGACGCGGGCACCGCGAAGGAACTCGGCGGCACGCCGTCGCCGAACGCGGCGGACCGCAAGGACGCTTCCATGCGTCCTTTCTATCGCCTCGCACCGACAAGAACGTGCTCGATCCGGTCGGCGGCGGTCGTCAGTTCGCCGAGCAGTTCGATCTTGTCCGGGAGCGTGGCGGGATCCCAGCCCGGACCGCAGGCGAACATCCTGCTGCGCTGACGGCCGCGCGAGACCCTGGCGAACAGACGCGGATCCGCGGTCGCATGCCGTCCCGACCACAGCACGACAGCGGCCGGGACACTGCGGCGGACCGTCACCGCGAGCACCTCCGCGGGCAGGGAGGCGCCGAACAGCTGGGCACCGATCCGGCGTCCCGCGAGCGCCGCGGCGAGCGCGTACATGGGCAGGTTGTCGCGCTCGTCCGGCACGCAGGTCAGCAGGACCGGCCGCTGGTTACGTGGCTCGCGGAGCACCGGCGTCGCGCGGACGAGGGCGGCGTACACACACTCGGCGAGCAGGTACTCGACCTCCGCCCCGGCGCTGACACCGCGCCAGCGCGCGCCGAGCGCCGTCAGGACCGGCGACACGACGCCGGTCCAGGCGGGCAGCACACCGAGTTCGCGGATCGTGTCGGCGAGCATGCGCTGCACCGCGCCGAAGTCCATCGCGAGCGCGGCCGTGCTCAACCGCCTGGCGAGCCGGGACGGGACGTCGTGATCCTCGGCGGGCGGCGCGGTGGCGCGCTCCTCCACTTGGACCTCGACGGTCTCCGGAGGTTCGGTCGCCGTCCGGGGCATCTGCTCAAGCGCGTACTTCGCCGCTTCGGCCGTCGAGGCGCCGCGGAGCAACGCGCGCTGCATCAGTTCGAGGCGGCCGATGTCGGAGCTGCCGTAGCGCCGGTGACGGCCGTTGGTGTGGCGACTCGGTCCTACGCCGTATCTGCGGTCCCAGGTGCGCAGGGTGGACGGTGCGACCCCGAGCCGGCGAGCGACCGAGGCCACCGGCAGGGTGGGTTCTTCACTGCTGATCCGAGATCCCACTCGACCCAATATCCAGGCAGGCAGGGACCGGGGCAACCGGAACGGAAAGTACCGCTCACACATCCGGGGGATGCCTAACGGCTGAATCGTCTTGAATCTCTTGAACAAGTATTGGCGCGCTTCTAACGTTACCGCCGTTGCACCGAATGGAGTATCCGCAGCGCAGCAGAGCAGGTAAACGCTTCGACCGGATGACGGAGGCGGTCAGGATGGCGGACACACGCAGGCTCCCGGGGCCCAACGCGGATGTATGGGACTGGCAGCTCGAAGGGTCGTGCCGAGGCATGGACAGCGCGTCCTTCTTTCACCCTGACGGCGAGCGCGGGCCGGCCAGAGCCCGCCGCGAGGCGAGGGCCAAAGCCGTGTGCCTGGCCTGCCCGGTACTGGCCATGTGCCGGAACCACGCACTCGCCGTGCACGAGCCGTACGGGATCTGGGGCGGACTGTCGGAATCGGAACGCGAGCACATCATCAAGGCGGACAAACGCACATTGAGCATGTCGAACGGCTGATCCGGCCGAGTCGGCGAGGGGGGGGGGGGGGGGGGGGGGGGGGGGGGGGGGCGGGCGGGGGGGGGGGGCAGCACGACCGCAGAGAACACACCCACCAACAACACCCCGCCGCGCAGGCGGGGCTCCAG